>JBDTTA010000036.1:0-17303 GCA_039930845.1 Gemmatimonadales bacterium | reverse complement strand
GCTTGCATGGTCGGCAGGGAAGTGTTCGAACTCATCATCGTCGGCGCCGGGCCCGCCGGGCTCTGCGCAGCGATGTACGCCGGTCGGGGGCTGCTCAAGACCGCCGTACTCGAGCGGGGTGTGCCCGGCGGCGAGCTGCTCAACACCGAGTGGATCGACGACTACCCCGGCTTCGAGCACATCCTCGGGCGCCAGCTCGCCGATCTGATGACGAAACACGCCCTCACCTTCGGCGCCGATCTCCGGCAGGAAAACGTCGAGAGCATCGTCAAGCGCGACGACGGCATCTTCGAGGTGGCCACGACGAGCGGCCCCATCTACGAGGCGCCTGCCGTGATTCTCACCGCCGGCGGTACACCCACCAAACTCGGCATTCCAGGCGAGGTCGAGTACGCCGGCCGCGGCGTCTCCTACTGCGCAGTGTGCGATGGCGCGTTCTTCAAGGGGGAGACCATCGCGGTCGTGGGCGGCGGGGATGCCGCCGTGGAAGAGGCGGACTACCTCACCCGCTACGCCGAGAAGGTCTACGTCATCCACCGCCGTGATGAGTTCCGGGCGTCCAAGATCCTGCAGGAGCGGCTCTTTGCCAATCCCAAGATCGAGGTGCTCTGGAGCCGGCACGTGCGGGAGCTGCACGGCGGTCCCTCCGGTCTCAAGTCGATAGAAATAGAGGACGCCGCTACCGGCGAGCGCTCCTTCCTCGAGGCCACGGGCGCGTTCGTGTTCATCGGCTTTCGGCCCAATACCGGTCTCGTGCGCCATCACTTCGCGCACGACGCCGCCGGGTACATGCTCACCGACGACCGGATGATGACCTCCATTCCCGGCCTCTTCGCCGCGGGCGACGTGCGGGTGCAGCTCACCCGTCAGGTCACGACCGCCGTCGGCGATGCGACCACCGCGGCCATCGCCGTGGAGAAATATCTCAAGGAGCGCCGCGAAAATGCCGTCGGGGCCGATGCCGCGGTCTGATCTCGAAATCGTCTCCATGCCCAATGGACAATTCGTCCAGAACTGCTATCTGGTCGGCGACCGGATCACGGGACGGGCGGTCATGATCGATCCGGGCGAGGAGCCCGTCATGTTCCTCGCCGAGCTCGACACCAGGGGATGGACCCTCGAAGCCATCTGGCTGACGCATGCCCACGTCGACCATATCCTCGGTGTCGGCGCGATACGCCACGCGACCGGCGCCCGTATTCACCTCCATCCGCTCGACCGTCCCATCTATGATGCGCTGCCGCAATTCGGCGGCTGGGTCGGTGTGCAGCTCGATCCTCCACCGCCGCCCGACGTGGAGCTCAAGGCGGGCGACGTGCTGCGCGTGGGGTCCCACATCTTCGAAGTGCGGTTCACCCCGGGCCACTCGCCCGGCAGCGTGAGTTTTGTCGGGGACGGCCGGATCTTCGGTGGCGACGTCCTCTTCAACGGCTCCGTCGGCCGCACCGATCTTCCGGGCGGCGATACCGCCACGCTCATGGCCACGATCCAGTCCCAGTTCCTCTCCCTGCCCGACTCCACCATCGTGCACAGCGGCCACGGCGCCGACAGCACGATCGGGATCGAGCGGCTCACCAATCCGTTTCTCACCGGTGCTGTCCACTTCGGCTGACGCGCGGCCCTCCACCGCGCCTGCCCACACCTGCAATCGCTGCGGATTTGACGTCACCGTCAGACCCGGTGGCTGCAAGAACCCGTGCGCCAACTGCGGAACCGTCTACCCGCTCGGGGACTGTTCTGACTGATCGTGCGGCGGGCATCCTCGATCTGCAGCTGGTCGCACCCGCTGAGGCGCGGTCATCGCTGGACATCTCGCGTATCGCGCTCCCCGCCCGACTCCGTCCCTCCGCAAAGCTTGGCATCCTCGACATCACCGAATTCTTCGGCGACACCACTGGCGGCGTCCGGACCTACCTCCTCGAAAAGGCCCGCTACGTACAGCGGCGGGACATGCTGCGCCAGGCGATCGTCGTGCCGGGCGCGCGGGATGAGATCCTCGAGGCGTCCGGGGTGCGCTGCTACCGGCTCCGGGGTCCGTCGGTCCCGACCCAGAAGCCGTACCGGTTCATGCTGGCGACACGCTCGACGAGCCGCATCGTCGCGCATGAGCGCCCCGATTTGATCGAGGTGGGCAGCGCCTGGTTCGCGCCGTGGCTGGTGCATCTCGCCACGCGGCAGCTCGAGGTGCCCGCCGTCTGGTACTACCACAGCAATTTTCCGAGAGTCATCGCACCGCGCCGGCCCGGAATCGGCCGTCTCCGCCGCGGCTTGAGTGCCGTGGCGTGGAGCTACGTCCGGCGGCTGGGACGGCTGGTGCGAGCGACGCTCGCGCCCTCGCGCTCCGTCGTCCGCGAGCTCGAGGAGGCGGGAGTCGAAAACGTGATCCGCGTCCCGCTCGGTGTGGATCTCACGCTGTTCAATCCGTCGCGACGGGCCGACGCCGAGGAAACGCGGCGCCATTACGGGCTGCCCGAGGGGCCGCTCGGGCTATACGTGGGCCGGCTGGCCGGTGAGAAGGAAGTCGACCTCCTCCTCGCCGGCTGGCCGGAGGTGGAGCGGCGCACCGGCGCGCGGCTGGTGCTCGTCGGTGATGGACCGACGCGCGGCGCCCTCCGGCGGACGCCGGGTGGCCAGCGCGCGATCTGGCTGCCCTTCGAGCGGGACCGCGACCGCCTGGCGGGCCTCTGCGCCGCGGTCGATTGCTGTGTCTCACCCGGCTCGCTCGAGACATTCGGGCTCTCCGCCATCGAGGCCCTCGCGAGCGGAACGCCGGTCCTCTGCGCCGATGAGGGCGGGGTCGCGGAGAACATTCAGCTCTCCGATGGCGGGCGGCTGTTCGCCGCACGCGACGCCGGCTCGCTCGCCGAGGAGGCGATCGGCCTGCTGCGCTCCGACCTGCCCGGGATCGGCGCGAGGGGCAGACGATACGTGGAAGCGAATCACGGATGGGAGACGGTGCTCGACGGACTCTTCGCGATCTATCGCAGAGTGCTCGGCGCGTGACGCTCCTGGTCTCCATCCATGACGTGACACCCGCCTTTGCTTCGGACGTGGCCCGTCTCTGGCACATGTGCGAGCGCTACTCGGTCACCCCCGCATTGTTGGTGGTGCCCGATTGGCACGGGGAATGGCCGCTCGAGGAGCACGCAGCCTTCGTCGGCTGGCTGCGGGCGCGGGCGCTCGAGGGCGCGGAAATCGTGCTCCACGGCGAGCGTCACGACGAGATCGGGCTTGGCCGAACGGCCGGCGACGCGCTGCGCGCCTGGGGGAAGACCGCGCGGGAAGGCGAGTTCCTCTCGCTCGATGAGTCCGGGGCGCGCGAGCGGATCGATCGCGGCGTTGCCCGGCTCCGCGTGCTCGGACTGCCGCCGGTCGGCTTCGTGCCGCCGGCCTGGTTGTCGAGGGAAGATGGGCATCGCGCCGCCGCCGCGGCGGGGCTCTCCTTCAGCGAAGATGACGGATCCATCCGTCTTCACGCCCTCGGCCGACGGGTGCCATCCCCCGTCGTCCGCTGGAGTTCCCGCACGCCGCTCCGCGCCGTCGCATCGGTCGCGGTGGCGCACGGCCGCTGGGTGCTGCAGCGCGGCGCCCGCTATCCGAGGCTCGCGCTGCACCCGCAGGATCTCTCCCACCGGGCCACTGCCCGGTCGCTGGCGCCGACGCTCGAGCGGTGGCTCGCGCGCCATCGGCCTTCCGGATACACCGAGGTGGTGTCGGCGCTCATGGCATGACGCCGCTCCAGGCCCATCTCGTCTGTGTCGCGCTGGTCGCGGCCGATCTCGTGGCGCGCGCCTGGCGAATCCAGTGGATCGTCCAGGGACTCGGCCATCGCATCTCCTTCCGCGATTCGTTCGTGCTGAACGCCTTCGGTGACGCCGCGTGCGCGCTCACGCCGCTCAGGATCGGCGGGGAGCCGGCGCGGCTCGCCGGCATGCTGCGGAGCAAGGTACCGGCGACCGCCGCGTTCGTCGCCATCAGCCTGGAAGTGATCGCGGCCTGGCCCGTCATCATCGTGGTCGCCGGCTGGCTCGTGTGGCAGTACGCTCCCGCCTGGTGGTCGCTGGCCGGACCGCGGCTCGAATCGGCCGCCGCCGGCGCGTGGCCGTGGATTCTCCTCGTGGCGATCGCGAGCGTCTTCGCCTGGAACGCGGCACGCCGCGTCGCGTCGCCGGCGACACGACACCTGCGCCGGCCGATTCGTCGTGCGCTCGTCTACTGGCGGCGCATGCCCAGGTGGCCGCTGGTGGCCAGCATTCCGATGACGCTGATCAATCTGGCCACGCGAGTGGCGATCCTCCCGGTGCTGGCGCTCACGCTGTCCGATCCCCCCGCGATGGGACCGCTGGTGCTCGGCTCGTTCGCGTTGCTGTACAGTCAGCTGATTCTGCCGACGCCCTCCGGCGCCGGCGCGGTGGAGCTGGGATTTCTCGGAGGCGCCGCGGGGGATCTGGGGACGGGGCAGGGCGGGTTGCTGCTGGCATGGCGGATATACACCAACGGCATCGGCGTGGTCCTCGGCGTGGCGCTCGCGGCGAGAATCTATGGGTGGGCAGCGCTCCGGAAGGTCGCGGGGCGGTGGAGCGAACCCGCCCAATAGCACCGTGAGAATCGTCGGCCCGTCGTGTGTCGGCCTCCCGGGGCGCGTGTTATCATTCCCGCCTATGACCCCTCCCAATCGAATCGAGCGGGACCCGCTCGGCGAAAAGGCCGTTCCGGCCTCGGCGCTCTACGGCATTCAGACCCTGCGCGCGGCCGAGAATTTTCCGATTTCCGGTCTCAAGCCGCTCCCGGCCTTTGTGGACGCGGTGATCTGGATCAAGCGCGCCGCCGCACTCACGCACAAGCAGACCGGACGCCTCGACGGCTCGCTCGCCGATGCCATCGTCCAGGCGGCCGACGAGGTGCTTGGCGGGCAGCATCGGGACCAGTTCATCGTCGACGTTTATCAGGCGGGCGCGGGCACGAGTCACAACATGAACTGCAACGAGGTGCTCGCCAACCGCGCCAACGAGATTCTCGGCGGCGCGCGAGGGACGTACACCCCCGTGCATCCGAACGATCACGTGAACATGGCCCAGAGCACCAATGACGTCATTCCCACCGCGATGCGCCTGACGGCGCTCGCCGTGCTTCCCGGCACGCTGTCGGCGCTCGATCGGCTGGCTGATGCCTTTTTCGCGAAGGGCACGGCGTTCGACACGATCATGAAATCAGGACGGACGCACCTGCAGGACGCCACTCCCATCCGGCTGGGCCAGGAGTTCACGGCGTACGGACACACCGTCCGGCGGCATCGGAAAAAGCTGGGCGAGGCCGCAGAGTGGCTGCGGGAGCTGGGGATCGGGGGAACGGCGGTCGGCACCGGCATCAACGCCGAGCCGGCGTACCCCGGTCTCATGATCAAATATCTGCGTGAAGTTTCGGGGCTCGAGCTGCGCGAAGGCAGCGATCGCATCCAGCTCATGCAGTCGATGGGAGACGTCGCGACGCTGAGTGGTGCGCTTCGGGCGTACGTGCTCGATCTCAACAAGATCGCCAACGACATCCGGCTCCTGGCCTCCGGGCCACGCACAGGCCTGGCCGAGATCCTGCTTCCCGCGGTGCAACCGGGGTCGAGCATCATGCCGGGCAAGGTGAATCCCTCGATCGCAGAGATGGTCAACCAGGTCTGCTATCAGGCGCTCGGCCTCGATACCACGGTCGCGCTCGCGGCGGAGGCCGGCCAGCTCGAGCTCAACGTGATGATGCCGGTCATCACGCATAACATCGTGTTCGGCCTCACGATCGTCGGCAACGCGACCCGCGTCTTCGCGGAGCGCTGCGTGGATGGCATCGAAGCGGACGAAGCGCAGTGCGCCTATTGGCTGGAGCGGAGTCCCGCACTGGTGACTGCCCTGGCGCCGAAGATCGGGTATGCCGAAGCGGCCAAACTCGCCAAGGAGGCGTTGGCCACCGGACTCACCGTCCGGGAGCTGGTGACCAGGAAGGGCGTCCTCAAGGGGAAGGAGCTCGAGGAAGTGCTTGATCTGCGGGCGATGACGGAACTGGGGGTGCCGGGGGAGAAGGGGACACCCGTTCCACCTCGATGACCTTGAACGGCAGCGCATCGGGATAGAGCCGCTGGAGCAGGTTGAGCGATACGTTGTACACCGGCACGTTGTTCAGCGTCTTCCCTTCCGGCGTGCCATGGTGGGCGTGTCCATGGAATACGGCGTCCACCGGGTATCGTGTCAGCGGCTCTTCGAGTCTGCTGCACCCCAGAAACGGATAGATCTCGCGGGGCTCGCCGGTAACCGTTTCCTCGATCGGCGAGTAGTGGAGGAGCGCGATCCGGCCCCCCTCCCGCAGTCGTCCGAGGGCGGTCTCGAGCTTGAGCGCCTCGGAGAGCGCCTCCTGCACGAAGCGCTTGACGATCTCTTCCCCCCAGGGGCCCAGCGTCCCCCGTCCGAATCCTCCGGCAAATCCCTTGACGCCCGCAAAGCCGACTCCCTCGATCTCACACGACTCACCGTCGAGCACCCGCACCCCCGCATCGCAGAGGATGCGGCTCACCTCCGCCATCTTGCCCGATTCGTAGTCGTGGTTGCCGAGGACCGCGACGATGGGGATCGTGACTCCGGCCAGCACCCGCGCGAGCGCGCGTGCCTCGTCGGGCTCACCGCGGTCCGTGAGATCTCCGCACAGCGCCAGCACATCCGCGCGTTCCGATACCTCGGCGAACAGCGGGCGGAGAGGCACACCCTGGTCCGCCCGCCCGAAATGCAGATCTCCGACCGCGGCCACCCGAACCCTGCGTTTGTCGTGAGTCATACCGTCCAATCAACGTCGGCCCGTGCCCTGGAGCGGTGATCTCCGGCACAACGCCCAACCGACCCTGCCGATATGATGGTGTTCCAAGGGGGACAGCATGGCGGTTTCGCCGACACATTCGATGGTCGAGACGCCCTCGCGCGCGTTCTATCGCGAGGCGATGGAAACGCTCACGCGCGCGGGAGTGCCATTCCTCGTGGGTGGCTCGTTCGCCTTTCTGCACCAGTCCGGGATCGATCGGTCCACCAAGGATCTCGATCTCTTCGTCCGCCCCGAAGACGTGCACCAGCTCCTCGAGGCCTGCGCCTCGGCGGGATACGAAGCCGACCTCGTGCATTCGCACTGGCTCGCCAAGATCAAGTCACGCGATGCGTTCATCGACGTGATCTTCAATTCCGGAAACGGCATGGCGCGGGTGGACGACGAGTGGTTCGAGTACGCGCGAGTCCGTGAAGTCCTCGGGATGGAGGTGAAGATCGCTCCCGCCGAGGAGACGCTCTGGTCCAAGTCGTTCGTGATGGAGCGCGACCGATTCGATGGCGCCGACGTGGCCCACATCATCCTCATGCACGGCGACAAGCTTGAATGGCAACGGGTGCTCGACCGCTTTGGTCCCCGTTGGCGTGTGCTGCTGGCCCACCTCGTGCTGTTCGGCTTCGTGTTTCCTTCCGCTCGCTCGAGGGTGCCGGTCTGGCTGATGGAAAAGCTCGCGGGGAGACTCGCGAGCGAGGTCGCGTGCCCTGACGCGGAGGAAGCGGTGTGTTACGGAACGATGCTCTCCTGGTCCCAGTACCTGGGCGACATCCTCGGGGGGTCATTCCGGGACGGCCGGATCCGTCCCTACGGCACCCTGACGGCGGAGGAAGTCGTCCGGTGGACCGCCGCCGAGAAGAAGTGAGCCCGTCCCGTCAACGCGCTTGAATCCCGACCTCTCCGCCGTCATATTCCATGTCATGCGGGTGACCACCTGGACCGAATACAGCCTCATAATCTCCATCCACCTCGCCAAGCAGGGGCGGACCGGTGGCGGGCCCGTTGCGGCCCGTGAGCTGGCCGACAGCGAACGACTTCCCGCCGACTACGTCGAGCAGATCCTCCTCCGGCTCCGCCGCGCCGGCCTCGTCGAGAGCGTTCGCGGTGCCAAGGGCGGCTACTATCTGGCCAAGGAGCCCGCGGCCATCTCCGTCCGCGATGTCATGAATGCTTCCGAGCACCAGACCTTTGAAGTCAACTGTGACACACATCCGGTCGATGCGGTGCGATGTAGCACCGGCGCTACCTGCAGCATCAGGCCGGTCTGGCAGGCCCTCCAGCAGAGGGTAGACGAGCTGCTGGGCAGCATCTCCCTCGCCGATCTGATGAAGCAGGAGCTCCAGGTGCAGGAACTGGTCGGGATCTCCTCCGCGAGCTAGGGGTCGTGCGCCTCCGCTTCGGACCCGGCCGGTATGGCCGGGTTTCTTTTTTAGGAGGGTTGGGATGACCGCGGTAACCGAACCGGTAACGACCGTCGAGCCGTTGCTCTGGCAGGAGGTCGGGAATACGCCTCTGCTGCCCGTGACGTTCCCCGAGATCGGAACCGGGCGGCTCTGGCTCAAGGCGGAATGGCTCAACCCCGGCGGGAGCGTGAAGGACAGGGCGGCGAGGGCCATCCTGCGCGACGGTATTCGCCGCGGGGAGCTTCCGGCGCGCCGCCTCCTCGACGCGTCAAGCGGCAACACCGGAATTGCCTACGCGATGCTCGGTGCCGCAGCTGGTGTACAGGTCACCATCTGTCTGCCTGGCAACGCCAGCCCGGAGCGCCGGGCGCTGCTGGAGGTCTATGGTGCCGAGGTGATCGTCACCGATCGCCTCGAGGGTACCGATGGGGCATCGCGCAGGGCCCGCGAGCTGGCGGATACCGAGCGGGAGCGATACTTCTACGCCGATCAGTACGGCAATCCGGCCAACCCGCAGGCGCACCGTGACACGACCGGTCCCGAGATCTGGATGCAGTCCGACGGTCGCATCACGCACTTCGTCGCCGCGATGGGGACGACGGGAACCATGATGGGCACCGGCGGGTACTTGAAGGAGCGAAACCCGGAAGTCACCCTCGTCGGGGTACAGCCTGACGGCCCGTTTCACGGACTCGAGGGGCTCAAATACCTCTCCGGCAGCACGACGCCGCCGGCGATCTACGATCCTTCGGTACCGGATGTCATTGCCGGAATCCCAACGGAAATCGCCGATCTCACCGCGCGCCGGCTCGCGCAGCACGGTTATCTGGTCGGCTGGTCCGCCGGCGCCGCTGTGTCGGCGGGGCTGGACATTCTGGCGCGGGAGCCCGACGCATATGTCGTGGTCATCGGGTGTGATACCGGCACGCGCTATCTGAGTGAGCCGCACCGCTGGGTGGCAGCATGACGATCCGCCTCTCCGAATCGCTCGCCGGCGAGATTCGCCGCCACGGTGAGGCCGCATACCCCGCCGAATGTTGCGGGGTGCTGGCGGGACGGATCGGCGCGGGGGACTCGAAGGAAGTCGTTCGGCTGGAGCCCGCGGTCAATCGGCGCACCGATGATCCACACCGCTACCTGATCGCGCCCGAGGATTTGCGGCGTCTCGAGGTACGGCTCGGTGCGGACGGGCTGGACATCGTCGGGTACTATCACTCCCATCCCGACCATCCCGCGGCGCCGTCGGCGTTCGACGCCGATCACGCCTGGCCGTGGTACAGTTACATCATCGTCCGGATTGACGGCGGACGCGGCGCGGACCTCGCCAGCTGGGTGCTGGACGACGATCAGCCGCGAATGCACCCGGAGCCACTCGAAGTGTTGAGCGAGGTCTGACATGTCCGTGACCGTTTCCATCCCGACTCCTCTCCGCAGCTTTACCGGCGGACACGACGCGGTCGAGCTGGCGGGGAGTACCGTCGGCGAAGTGCTCGACGGCCTGTTATCCGCGCACTCCGGTCTCAAGCGGCACCTCGTGCAGGACGACGGGCGCCTGCGCAACTTCGTCAATCTCTATCTCAACGACACCGATATTCGGCAGCTCGAGTCGGTCAGGACCCCGGTCACCGAAGGTGATGTGCTCACGATCGTGCCGAGCATCGCGGGCGGCAGCCCCGCCGTTGATACCGAGTTGCCGAAACTCGCCCACGCCGAAATCCTGCGGTATTCGCGCCACCTCCTCCTTCCGGAGGTGGGGCTCGAGGGGCAACGCAAGCTCAAGGCCGCCCGCGTATTGACGATCGGCGCCGGCGGACTCGGCTCCCCGTTCGCGCTGTATCTCGCCGCCGCCGGAGTGGGAACGCTCGGTATCGTGGACTTCGACGCCGTCGACCTCACCAATCTCCAGCGGCAGATCATCCACGGTACCTCCACACTCGGCACGAGCAAGCTGGAGTCGGCCAGGGCACGCCTGGCCGATCTCAATCCGAACGTCAACGTCGAGCCGCACGAGACGAGGCTCACCTCGGAGAATGCGCTCGACATCATTCGCGAGTACGACATCGTCGTGGATGGGACCGACAACTTCCCCACGCGGTATCTCGTCAACGATGCCTGCGTGCTGCTGGGCAAGCCGAATGTCTACGGCAGCATCTTCCGCTTCGAGGGCCAGGCCTCGGTCTTCTACGCGAAGGAGGGGCCCTGCTATCGCTGCCTCTATTCCGAGCCACCCCCTCCGGGCCTCGTCCCGAGCTGCGCCGAAGGCGGCGTGCTCGGCGTTCTCCCCGGGATCATCGGCTGTATCCAGGCGCTGGAGACGATCAAGTGGATCATCGGGGCGGGCGACTCGCTCGTCGGGCGGCTCGTCCTGTTCGATGCACTGAAACTGCGCTTCCGCGAGCTCAAGCTCAGGAAAGATCCGAATTGCCCGATCTGCGGCACCAATCCCACGATTCACGAGCTCATCGACTACGTGGCGTTTTGCGGAATCGGCGCGGAGCCCGATTACAGCGGCGTCGAGATCTCGGTGGAGGAGTTCAAGAAGGAGCGTGAGATCAAGGGGAGCGGGCTGGTGCTCGTGGACGTGCGCGAGCCCCACGAATGGGACATCGCGCATATCGACGGCGCCCGGCTCATTCCGCTGGGCCAGCTCCCCGATCGGCTGAGCGAGCTGGACGGTCATGCCGAGCTGGTGATGCAATGCCACAAGGGGAGCAGATCGATGAAGGCGCTCGAGATCCTGCGAGGCGCGGGCTTCGGCAAGGTGCGTAATCTGGCGGGCGGGATCGATGCGTGGGCGGAGCGGATCGAGCCGGGGATGGCGAGGTATTAGAAGGCGGTAAGCCGGTATGGCGGTAGGTAGAAGAAGAGAGCGACCCTCAGTGTCCAGGCACCGAGGGTCGCTTCATGCCGAAGGCGGGACTCGAACCCGCACGGGCTTGCGCCCACTGCGCCCTGAACGCAGCGCGTCTACCAGTTCCACCACTTCGGCGAAGCGGGCAAGCTAGTGGTCGGGAGCAACCCGGTCAACCCGCCCTGTTGACCCGCCCGAAGTGCTGGCCTATCCTTTGCTTAGGAAAGGTGACGTGATTCCCGATTCCCCCCCGACCGCCGACCGCAAACAGTCCGTCGCCCGCAATCCCAAGGCGACGCACGATTACCACATTCTCGAGACGTGGGAATCGGGCATCGTACTGACCGGTACGGAGGTCAAGTCGCTCCGGGATGGGAAGGCCTCGATCAAGGAAGCGTACGCGCGGGTTCGCAACGGAGAGCTCTTCCTGGAAGGGATGAACATCACGCCATACGAGCAAGGCAACCGCTACAACCATGACCCCGTGCGCACCCGAAAGCTTCTTCTCCATCGCAAGCAGATCGAGAAGCTCATCGGCGCCGTCGAACAGCAGGGCCTCACCCTGATTCCCCTCGAGCTGTACTTCAAGAATGGCCGAGCGAAGGTCGCCATCGCGCTCGGCCGAGGCAAGAAGCAGCATGACAAGCGGCAGGCGCTGAAGAGCCGGGTGGCCGAGCGCGAGGCCGCCCGCGCCGTGTCCATCAAGGGTCGTCGATGATCGGCGCGCTCGCGATCGCGGCGCTGCTGCTTGCGGGACCGGCCGGCGTGCCCGCCGAGGTGACCATCGCGGGGGCACGGGTGCCGGTGCGCGCCGACGAGTCGGGTGCTGCCGTGATACCGGCGCCGGCGCTGCTGCTCGCGCTGCATGGAACCATCAGGATGGACGGTGGGTGGGCGGAGGTCACCGTCGCCCGGCAGCCGTTCCGCTTCCTGATCGGGTCACCGCTCTGTGTCTTCAGCACACGTCTCCTGCCGCTCGCCGCGCAGGCCTCGATGGTGCGGGATACGCTCTTTCTTCCCTTTCAGTTCGTCGCGGAAATCCTCCCGTACTACCTGGGCGACCGCTACAAATACGACTTCCGGGCGGCTCGCCTCGATGAGATTCCCGCCCAGGTCTCGGCCCGGCTGGCGGCCACCGTCCCCGCGCCTGACGCGGGACTTCTGCCCAACGGCCTTCGCCCCGGACACGTCGTGGCGATCGATCCCGGGCATGGCGGTGTG
This sequence comes from Gemmatimonadales bacterium, assembly GCA_039930845.1. Taxonomy (GTDB): domain Bacteria; phylum Gemmatimonadota; class Gemmatimonadetes; order Gemmatimonadales; family GWC2-71-9; genus CAVVWJ01. The sequence continues at coordinate 4,985 of JBDTTA010000036.1, read as the reverse complement.
GACCCGGGCAACCCCGGCGTCTTCTTCCCCAGAGGGACACACGAGAAGGACGTGACGCTCCAGGTGGGTCTGCTCCTTCGGAGCGAGCTCAAGCGGCGCGGCATCGGTGTCAGGATGACGCGTGCCACGGACACCCTGATCGCGCTCGGCGATCGCGGCGGCTATTGTACCGAGACGTGCGACCTCTTCGTCAGCCTTCACGTCAACTCGCTCAAGCGGCGTCCCGGCTACACCGACGTGCGCGGTTACGAGACGTATTTTCTCGCCGAAGCGAAGACCGAGGATGCGGCACGCGTGGCGCAGATGGAAAACGACGCTGTCCGGTTCGAGGCATCCCCTGATGCGGCCGGCCCGATCGGCGGGCTCGACTTCCTCCTCAAGGACCTCCAGTTGAACGAGCACCTTCGCGAGTCGGCCCGCGTGGCCGAGCTGGTCCAGAAGGGGCTCGGCGGCGTGCACACCGGCGAGAATCGCGGTGTGAAGCAGGCCGGCTTCATGGTCCTCACCACCGCGCGCCGGCCGGCAATCCTGGTGGAAATGGGGTACAGCACCAATCCGCAGGACGGCCGCCTGCTCACCGCTCGTGCGAGCCAGACGGCGATGGCCTCCGCGATCGCCGACGCGATCGTCTCCTACCTCCACGAATACGAGAGAAAGACCGCCGCTGCCCGCGATTCGGGAGGCGGGCGGTGACGATCGGCATCCGCCTGCGACGCGTACCGGCGCTCGCGCTGGTGGCCGGTCTGCTGGCGGGGTGTGTGTACTACAACGGGATGTACAACACCAACCGGCTCGTCCGCTCGGCCCGGAAAGCGGAGCGGGAGAATCGTCCCTTCGAGGCGTCCAACCTCTGGGGACAGGTGATCACGCGCGCGGAATCGGTCTCGGTGCGCCATCCGCACAGCAAATACGCCCCGCAGGCCAACGTGCTCCGCGGGTTGGCGCTCTCCCGCCTCAACCAGTGCCAGCAGGCGGTGGTACCGCTCGGCCAGGTGGCGTTGCTACCGCCCGGCGACTTCGCCGAGGAAGCCATGCTGGCTCTCGGACGTTGCCAGATGGAAACCGGCGACCCGGCCTCCGCCGATCTCACCTTCCGGCAGTTGCTGGACAGTCGAGACGAGGTACACAGGCGGCAGGCGCGGTTCGAGCATGGCCGCGCCCTTCGGATGACCGGGCATTACGACGAAGCCATTCCATTCCTCCGGGAGACAACGGGCCCGCGTGCCGGCGACGAGCTTCTTCTCGCGCTCTCGGGTTCGGGCCACGACGACGAAGCCGACTCGCTGGTCACTCTGCTGCTGGCGAGTGATGACTCCACGCGGGTGTGGGATTCGCTGGTGGTCGCCATGGGACGCCAGCGACCGGGGTCCGCCGATTCACTGATCGACCGGCTCGCCACCCGGCCCGGGGCCAGCGCGGCCCAGCGGGCGCGCCGCATGTACGACGAGGCGCTCCGCCTCGAGACCGTCGACAGCGCGAGGTACCTCGCGCGGCTCCGGCAGGCGGCAACAGTGGGCATGAAGTCCGAAGGCGGCCAGCAGGCCACGCTCCGACTCTTTCGCCTCAAGATTGCACAGGCGGAGGAGGTCGCAGCACTCGCTCCAATCGCCGATTCGCTCGAGGCGTTCTCGGGAATGGCCACCGCCGTCACCAGCGATGCCTCACAGCTTGCCAGTACGGTCGATCGGGTGCGTTCCGCCTCGGATTCCGGGGCTGCCGGCATCCCGCAGGGAGATCTCCGTCTCTTCCTTGCGGCGGAGTCCTCGAGGGACAGCCTCCTCGCGCCACGAGTCGCCGGAGAGCTCTTCCGTCGGATCGCCGTCGACTGGCCCCAGTCTCCGTATGCGCCGAAGGCGCTGCTCGCCATCGAGCGCCTGGATTCCACGTGGGCGGACTCCGCGCGGCTGTTGCTCGTGGAGCGCTATACCGACAGTCCCTACCTCGCCATGATCCGCGGTGATGATGTCGAAGGCTACCGCGTGCTCGAAGACTCCCTTCTCCAGTTTGCCCTCAGTCAGCCCGTCGTCGCGGCGCCCGCTCAGGGAGTGCGCAGACGCCCCGGAGGTCTCGTCGAGCCTTCCGGCGCACGTCGTCGTCCGAGCGATCCCGACGCTCCAGGGTCATCTCCCCGCGGCGGGCGTCGCCTCGAGCCGTGAGCGCGGCTCGCGATCGCTCCCGCACGGTCTTCGGTCACCGATTTCAGAACCCACTCATACTTGCCGCGGGTACCGCCGGCTTCGGCCGCGAGCTCGACGGTATCATCGATCTCGACCGGCTGGGTGGCATCGTCACCAAGGCGGTGTCGCTCGAGCCTCGGCACGGCAATGATCCACCGAGGGTGGCTGAGTTCCGGGGGGGAATGCTCAATTCGGTGGGACTGGCCAATCCGGGGCTCGACGAGGTGCGCACGCACGCAATGCCGTGGCTGGCCTCTCGGCTCAGCCGGGCGCGTGTCATCGTCAATGTCGTGGGTTTTACCGTCGAGGAGTACGCGGAGGTGGTGGGCGGACTCGACGGCATTGCGCCGATTGTCGCCTTCGAGCTCAACCTGTCCTGTCCCAATACCAGCGCGGGCGGAATCGAGTTCGGCGCCGACGCCGGCTGCGTCCACCGAATCGTCGCACTCTGCCGAAGCCGCACGACCCTTCCGATCGCGGCCAAGCTCTCGCCGGTACTCCCCGATATCGCAGGCATGGCGCTGGTCGCCCGGGACGCCGGAGCCGACGCCATTTCGGTGCTCAACACCATGCCCGGGCAGCTCTTCGACCCCGATGGCATGGGCCGCCTCGGCAACGGCTATGGGGGCGTGAGCGGGCCGGCGTTGCTGCCACTCGGGCTCCTCGCCGTGGCGCGGGTCCTCGAGCGCACCGGCGGGATGCCGGTGATCGGGGTCGGCGGTGTACGGTCGGCGGCTGACGTGGAACAGTACCTGCGAGTGGGGGCGAGTCTCGTCGGATTGGGCACCGGTGCGCTCGCGAATCCCCGCCTGCCCGAGCGGATCGTGGCCGATCTGGAGGGACATGCCTGAGCTCATCGTCGCGCTCGATCTTCCGCACGCCGCCTCCGCGCTGGCCATGGTGGACCGTCTTCCCGACCTCAAGTGGGTCAAGGTCGGGTCGGTTCTGGCTACCCGTGAGGGTCCGGAGCTGGTGCGGGAGCTGGTCGGCCGGTCGATCAACGTCTTTCTCGATCTCAAGTGGCACGACATCCCGAATACCGTGGCCGATGCGGTACGCGGCGCGCGCAGCCTGGGCGTGAAGCTGGCCACCGTCCACACCCTCGGCGGAGCGGCAATGATGAAGGCGGGGGTGGAGGCGGGAGGCGACGCGATCGCCCTGGTCGGGGTGACGGTGCTGACCTCGCATGATGCCGATTCCTATGCGAGCGTGGTGGGACGTCCCGAGGTGGATCTGGCCCACGAGGTCGGCCGGCTCGCCATGAGCGCGATGGAAGCCGGGCTGGCCGGGGTGGTCTGTTCACCGCGGGAGGTGGCACTCGTGCGATCCCGGCTCGCCGCCGGCTCGCTGATCGTCGTACCGGGTATTCGGAGGCGGCGGGATGCGCGGGAGGATCAGGTACGGGTGGCATCGGCCGCCGAGGCTGTTGCGGCGGGGGCTACCCACCTCGTCGTGGGACGCCCGGTGATTCAGGCGGCTGATCCCGCGATGGCCTTCGCCGAATTTCTCGAGGAGATGCAGTGCGTCGGTTCATGATCGCGGCGACCCTGCTGCTGGCCACCAGGTCAGGGCACGCCCAGGATGCACCGAGCCTCGCGGCGGCGGCGGAGCAGGCCCGTCAGGCGTGGTTCACGCACGACGCCGAGGGGCTCGTGGCGGAGAGCCCGCGGCTCGTGGTGCAGTTGCCGGGGGCGGACCCGTCGGCGGCGTTGGAGCCCCGGCAGGCGGCTGCCCTGGTTCACGACTTCCTCTCCACTGCGCAGGAAGTGCAGACGGTGGTCCGGGCGGCGCGTGAAGTAGAGGGGGGACGGGGCTATGTGGAGTTGCAGCGCCGGTATCGGGTGGCCGGGACCCAGGAGGTGAAGGTCCAGAGCCTGCTTCTGGGGTATCGCCAGGGCCGGTCGGGCTGGCTGCTCGTCGAATTGCGGGTCGTGGGGTAGCGGTCGTCCCTCGGGACGCAAGCTGCCCTCCTTGCATCACTTCGAGGGTGCGGATATATTGGGCAGCTAGTCCCTAACCGGCCGGGAGATACTCGAGTGAAGGTTCGTTCCAGCGTCAAGCCGATCTGCGAGCACTGCAAAGTCGTCAAGCGACAGGGTGTAACCCGCATTATCTGCAAGCGCAATCCCAAGCACAAGCAGCGGCAAGGCTGATCATGGCCCGTATCGCAGGTGTAGACCTTCCGCGCGAAAAGCGCGTCGAAACGGCTCTCACATACATCTTCGGCATCGGCCGCCCTACCAGCGCACGAATCCTCGGTGAAACGGGTGTCAGCCCGGATACCCGGGTGCGCGATCTTTCCGACACTGAAGTCGCCCGCCTCCGGCAAATCATCGAGCGGTCGGTCAAGGTCGAAGGAGCGCTCCGCACCGAAGTCGCCATGAACATCAAGCGACTCATGGATATCGGCAGCTACCGGGGCATTCGGCATCGCCGCGGGCTGCCCGTTCGCGGCCAGCGGACGCATACCAATGCCCGGACCAAGAAGGGACCGCGGCGTGCCATTGCCGGCAAGAAGAAAGTGACCAAGAAGTAAATGACTGCTCCAGCTACGCCAGCCACACCGGCCACACCGGCACCTGCCAAGGCGCCCGCCGCCAAGCGCGCCAAGAAGGTGGTCGAGTCCGAGGGCATCGCCCACGTCTCGGCCACTTTCAACAACCTGCTCATCACCATCACCGACATGCGGGGCAACACGCTCGCATGGGGATCGGCGGGCAAGGCGGGCTTCAAGGGCTCCAAGAAGTCCACGCCGTTCGCCGCCACCGTCGCCGCCGAGAACTGCGGCCGGGAGGCGATGAACCTCGG
>JBDTTA010000035.1:0-17465 GCA_039930845.1 Gemmatimonadales bacterium | reverse complement strand
CGCGGTGTGCGTCCCCTCCTCCACGATCCGCCCGTGGTCCATCACCAGCAGCCGGTCGGCCCGCTGCACGGTGCTCAGCCGGTGGGCGATGATGAGCGTCGTGCGCCCCACAAGCAGCCTGGCGAGCGCGTCCTCGATGAGGCGCTCGCTCTCATTGTCGAGGTTGCTCGTCGCCTCGTCGAGGATCAGCACCGCCGGGTTCTTGAGGATCGCCCGCGCGATGGCCACGCGCTGGCGCTGGCCGCCGGAAAGCTTGACGCCACGCTCACCCACGAGCGTGTCATACAACTGCGGCAGGCGCTCGATGAACTCGTGCGCATGCGCCGCCCGCGCCGCCGCCTCGACGTCCTCGTCTGACGCACCCGGCCTGGCGTAGGCGATGTTCTCCCTGATCGACCCGCTGAAGAGCGCGGGCTCCTGGGGCACGATTCCGATGCTGCCGCGCAGATCGGCCAGGCGGAGCGCCCTGATGTCCACGCCGTCGAGCAGAATGCTGCCGCGGCCCGGGTCCCAGAACCTCGGGAGAAGCGACACCAGCGTGGTCTTGCCCGCTCCCGACGGCCCCACCAGCGCCACCACTTCACCAGGCTTGACCGAGAGAGTGATGCCCTCGAGCGTCCACGGGAGCGTCTCGTCCGGCAGGTACCGGAAATAGACGTCGTCGAAGGCGACGCTGCCCCGAGCGGGCGTCGAGAGCTTGACCGGGCTCGGCGGATCGGCAATGGTGGGCGACAGCTCCAGGATCTCGAAGACCCGCTCCGCCGCGCCCACCGCCTCCTGGTAGCTGCTGAACGAGGTTGCCAGCGCGCCGATCGACGCCGCGATCGTGACCGTATACAGCAGGAAAGAAACCAGCGCCCCGGCCGTCAGCTCGCCCGCCAGTACCAGCAGACCGCCCTGCCAGAGCACGAAGACGACGCCCGCGAAGGTCGAGAAGGTGAGCATGCCGAAGAAGAGGCCACGCACCTTCGCACGCTGGATGGCCGTGACCACGCTCGCCGCGATCCTCTCTCCATACCGCGCCCGCTCCGCCGGCTCCTGCACGAAGCTCTGCACCGTCCTGATCTGCGAGAACGCCTCCTCCGCCACCGCCGTCGCCTCGGCCACCCGATCCTGCACGCCGGTCGTCATTTTTCGGAGCCGGCGGCCGAAGATGAGCGCCGTGCCCACGACCACCGGCGCCACCGCGAGCGCCGTCAGCGTGAGCCTCGGCTGCAGCAGCGTCAGCAGGACCACGCCGCCCACCAGCGCCAGCACCTGGCGGGCGAACTCGGAGACCTGATGGCTCAGCACCGTCTGCAGGAGCCCGATGTCCACGGTGAGCCGGCTGGTCAGCTCACCGGTGCGGCGGTCGGCGAAAAATCCCGGCGGCATGTCGAGCAGCCGGGAAAAGACTTCGCGCCTGAGCCCCGCCACCGCCCGCTCCCCAACGGCGCTCAGCCAGTACGCCTGCCCGTAATTGAGCACCGCCTGCACGCAGAAGAGCGCGACGAGGGCCAGCGCGATCCGGTCGAGCAGGGTCCGGTCGTGGCGGACGAACGCGGCATCGAGGAGGTATTTGACCGCCATCGGGAAGGCGAGGCTGAGCGCGGAGGCCAGGAGCAGCGCCAGCGTCGCCAGCAGCAGCTCGCCCCGGTACGGCCGTACCCGCGGCCAGAGCCGCGTGAGGCGACCGGGCGGCGGGATCCGACGCTTTGGTGAGATCAATGCTGCGGGTCGGCGGCCGGAACGACCGACGCGGCCGCTTCCGGCTGGTCGAGGATGTGGACGTCGGGCCGTGGGGCGCGATGACCGAACGGCAGCGCCCGATCCACGCCCATGGCCACGAACAGGAGTGCGAGGTACAGCAGCGAGTAGCGATACATCTGCCACGCCACCGGCGTGATGCTCTTCTCCCGGATCAGCCGCACGCAGTACCAGAGCAGACGGGCGCCGAGCAGCGCCGCCGCCACGCCGTAGAATATGCCGAGCGCGCCGAAGAAGGTGGGCATGACCGTGAGCGGCAGCAGAATGAGCGTATAGACCAGCATTTCGTACTTGGTGCGCGCCTCGCCCCGCACCACCGGCATCATCGGAATGCCGGCCTTGGCGTAATCAGCCTGCTTGATGAGCGCGAGCGCCCAGAAGTGCGGCGGCGTCCAGTAGAAGATGATGGCGAAGAGATACACCGCCGCCAGGTCGAGCCGGCCCATCATCGCGGCCCAGCCCACCAGCGGCGGAAATGCGCCGGCCGCACCGCCGATGACGATATTCTGCGGGCTCGTGCGCTTGAGCCACATCGTATAGATGAACACGTAAAACAGGAGCCCGCCGAGCGCGAGCCACGCGCTGAGCGGATTGACGCGGAGCCAGAAAATGGCAAAGGCCGCCGTCCCGAGCGATACGCCGAAGGCGAGCGCGGCCGGCGGCGAGATCCGGCCCGACGGGATCGGCCGAAGACGCGTCCTGCTCATCGTCGAGTCGATGTCCCGGTCGAACCACATGTTGATCGCGTTGGCCCCACCCGCCATCAGGTAGCCGCCCACCGTCACCCAGAAGAGCTGCGCGAGCGTCGGGAGACCGGCCGGGGTGATGAACATCGGAGCGAGTGTCGTCACCAGCAGCAGCGAGATGATCCGGGGCTTGGTGAGGATGACGAGGTCGCCGCCTAGCGAGTGGTGTTCCGGCGCCTTGACTCGAAGTCCTTCGGGCGTGCGCGCCGAGCGGAATACCAGCACCACCAGGCCGGCCCAGACGAGGGACCCCACGAAGAGGTGCAGCGCACGGAGCCCCGGCGGCAGGAGATGCAGCACCATCGCAAAGGCGACGGCGATCTGGGCCAGCGTCGCGAGCAGCACGAACGCCGCGGCACGCCGGAGTCTCGCGCTTTCACTGCCGGCGGCACCGCGCGTCTGGAACACCACGGCCACGGCGAGCATCAGGAAGGCAAAGGCGAGCACCCGGTGGATCCAGTGGAGGGCGCCGAGCGCGGTGGCCGGCGGCATCAGTGAGCCGTTGCACAGCGGGAGGCCGAGGCAGAGGAGTCCGGCGTTGAGATTGGCGACCTGCGCGCCGAACAGGATGACCACGAAGCCGAATGCCGTCGTGATGACCACGAGGCGATGGGCCGGGTGCCGGGCCGGAAGCGCCGGCGGCGCCGGTCCTTCGGGCGCCGAGGCACGGAGCGCCACCACCAGGAGGGTGGCGAGCAGCAGCATGGCGTTGGCGAGATGGATGATGATGACCCACGGCGGCAGCTCGAGCTTGACCGTCACGGCGCCGAGCAGCACCTGGACCACGAGGAGGACGAGGGCCAGCGTGGCGGGGCGCCGAAGGGCGGGCTCCTCGCGGTGCCGGAGCCACGCCGTGACGGCCACCGCCAGCACGACGAGGCTCACCAGCGCCGCCGCCCAGCGGTGTCCGATCTCGATCATCGTCGGGAGATCCAGGGGGGGGAACCACTGCCCGTTACAGCGGGGCCAGTGATCGCCACAGCCCATGCCGGAGCCGGTAATCCGGACCACACCGCCGAGCACAATCAGACCGAGGGCAAGGGCGGCCCCGGTCCAGGCAAGCCGCCGTAAAACGGTCGGCTGAGACGTTCCGATTGACATCGCGGCGGTAAAGAACGGGTCGCGACAGGCCCTTGTCAAGGATACATTTAGCCGATGTCATCCCAACCGGACGACTGGGGGGAACGGCTCCCCAGGAGCCTCGGACTCTGGAGCGCCATCGCTGTCCTGATCGGCAGCACGATCGGGAGCGGGATCTTCCGGGTTCCAGCCGCGGTGGCCGGCCGATTGGGAGAGCCGGGACCCGTCATGCTTGCCTGGGTTCTCGGCGGCGTCATCGCCCTCTTCGGGGCCCTGACCTACGCCGAGCTGGCCGCGGCAATGCCACGCTCCGGCGGGGTATTCGCCTATCTCCTCGAGGGTTTCGGCCCCCTCCCCGCATTTCTGTTCGGCTGGTCCGAGTTGACGGTCATCCGCGCCTCCGCTCTCGGCGCTATCGCCACCATCTTCGCCGAATACCTCGGCTACTTCATCAAGCTCTCTCCCGAACAGGTGAGGTACGTCGCTGCCACCGCGGTGCTGCTGGTGGGATTCATCAACTACGTGGGGGTGCGGAACGCGGCGGGGGTGATGAACCTGGTCACCCTGGCCAAGTACGGCGCGCTGGCCGGCCTCGCGGTGCTCGCCTTCACCGCGGGAGACGGGAGCTTCGAGCATTTCACTCCCACCTGGCAGGGCGGCGTCGGGCTCTCGCTCATCGGAACGGCGCTCATTTCGATCATGTGGACCTACGACGGCTGGGCCGATCTCTCCTTCATGGGCGGCGAGGTGAAGGACCCCGCGCGCACCTTCCCGCTGGCGTTGATCCTCGGCACCTCGGGCATCGTGGTGGTCTACCTGCTCATCAACGTCGCCTACATCTATCTCGTACCGCTCCCGGAAATGGCCGGCGCCAAACTCATCGCGGCCACCGCGGCCGACCGGATCCCGCTGCTCGCCGGCATCGGCGGCGCCGTCGTCTCGGCCATCGTGATGATCTCCTGCTTCGGCTCCCTGAACGGCTCGATGATGACCGGCCCGCGGATCTTCTACGCCATGGCCGATCGGGGCCTCTTCTTCCGGGTCATCGCGCGCATCTCTCCCCGCTTCGAGAGCCCGTCGGTGGCCATCTGGCTGGCCACGGCGCTTGGCGTTATCTATGTACTGCTCAACGACTTCCAGCAGCTCGCTGACAAGTTCATCCTGGGCATCTGGCCGTTCTACGCGCTCGCCGTCGCGGCCGTTTTCGTGCTGCGCAGGACGCGGCCCGACATGCCCCGGCCGTACCGCACCTGGGGCTACCCGGTGGTGCCGATTCTCTTCCTGCTCGCTTCGATTGCGATGGTGGTGAACGCGCTGTGGACCGACCCGGTGAACACCGGCATCACCTTCGCGATCATCCTGGTGGGCATCCCGGTGTACTTCGCGTGGCGTGCGTGGAAGCCGAAGGAGACTATGGTCGCGGAGCCAGGGAAGCCCTCGCGGTCCTGATCTCCAGCGCCAGGTCGGCCGCGCGAACGCTGTGGGTCAGCGCCCCGACCGAAATGAAATCCGCACCGGCCTCGGCATAGGCGCGCACGTTCTCGAGGGTGATGCCGCCGGTGGCCTCGATCTCGATTCCGGGCCGAAGCTCCCTCGCAACCGTCCCCCACTCCCGCAACGTCGCCGGCGTCTGATTGTCCACCAGCAGTCTCGTCGCGCGGGCGCGGCACGCCTCCTCCACCTCGCTCCGTGATTCCACTTCCACATAGAGCGCGGCAATGCCGAGTGCGCGGGCATCGTCAAGCGCGCGGGCGAGATCGCCGCCGTTCCGCTCGAGCGCCTGCCAGTGGTTGTCCTTCACCATCACTTCGTGGCTCAGGTCAGTCCGATGTCGCGCGCCGCCACCCGCGATCACCGCCGCGATGTCGAGCGTACGCAGTCCGGGCGCGGTCTTGCGGGTGTGGAGTATCCGGCAGGGAAGCCCGGCGACGGCGTCCACGTATGCCCGGGTCAGTGTGGCGATGCCGCACGCGCGCTGAAGGAGATTGAGCATGGGCCGCTCGGCGCGAAGTATCAGGGAGAGCGGACCGTTGATGACTCCGGCAGTGGCGCCGGCGGGGAGAAGTCGTCCGTCGGGTGCACTCCAGGCGATCCGGCACTCGCAGGCCCGGGCCACGGCATCGGCAAAGGCCGCACCGGCCAGCACGCCGCCGCTCCGGTACTCGATGACACCTTCAGCCTCGAGTCCGGCGGGAATCGTGAGGGCGCTGGTGACGTCTCGATCGCCGTCCTCTGCCAGCGCAAGTGCGGCTATGCGTTCGGGCTCGGCCGTCACCGGCCGAGCGCCACCATGCGATCGATGGCCCCTCGCGCGCGATCGGCGATGTCCCGGGGAACGGTGATGTGGTAGCGATCGTGAACCAGCGAATCGCGCACGCCGCGAAGGGTGATCGCCTTCATGAAGGCGCAGACCGCCTCGGGATCGGCGGCGATGAACTGCTTGTCAGGCGCCATCAGCTTCATCCGGTGCATGATGCCGGTTTCGGTGGCGATGATGAACCGTGAGGCGGGACGCTCGGTGACCGCCCGGATCATCCCCTCGGTGGAAGCGATGTGCAGTCCCTCCGGCTTCACGTCGCCTAGGCCCATCTCGTAGATCAACTGTCCGGCGCAGCCGCACTCGGGATGCACGAGCACCTCCGCGTCCGGGTACCGCTCCCGCGCTGCGTTCAGCGTCTCGGCGCGGATGCCCTTGTGGACGTGGCATTCGCCCATCCACACCTCGACCTTCCGGTCGGGCCGCATCCGGCGCACGTGCGCGCCGAGGAAGAAGTCGGGAAGGAAGAGAATCCCCTTGTCGGCGGGGATGGCATCGATCACGTCGAGTACGTTGCCGCTCGTGCAGCAGTAGTCGAGCTCCGCCTTCACCTCGGCCGTGGTATTCACGTAGCCGACTGAGATGTAGTCGGGGAACTGTGCCTTCCAGTTGCGCACGTCTTCGGCGGTGATGGTGGCCGCGAGCGAGCAGCCGGCGCGCAGGTCGGGAAGCAGCACCCGCTTTCCGGGGGAGAGGATCGCGGCGGTCTCCGCCATGAAGTGCACCCCGGCGAAGACGATGGTCTCGGCCTCGGTGCTTGCGGCCTGGCGGGAGAGGCCCAGCGAGTCGCCGACGTAATGGGCGACGTCCTGCACCTCGGGCCGCTGATAGTTGTGCGCGAGCACGACCGCGTTACGCTCGCGGGCCAGCTCGCGGATCTCCGCCTGCATGGCCGCGACCTCGCCGGGCGTTTCGTCGAGCGGTTCGATGACCGGCAGGGAGATCGACGCGAGGGCGGTCACGCCGGCTCCCGCTTGAGGCCGGCGGGTGGATAATCCAGCCGCCGGTGTCCGCCGCGGCTCTCGCGTCGCTTGCGTGCGGCCTGCGTGATGAGACGCGCGACGAGGAGCTGGTTGCGGGTGCGCCAGGCATCGCGGGGGGCCGCCTCGCTCAGCCGCTCGAGCTCCTCTTCGGCGTTCAGGAGCGATCCCTCGGTGCGCTGCACGCCCACGTGGACGGTCATGATCCCGCGCATCTCGCTCCGGAGGTCTTCCGTCGCCGCGTCGGCGCCGGTGTCGTGCTGCTCGGGAGCGTCGGGGAGCGCGGTGTGCGAAACGGCCGAACCGATCGAGCTCACCAGTGAGCGGCCGGCCCGGTCGGCAAAGACCAGTCCCTCGAGCAGCGAATTCGACGCGAGCCGGTTGGCGCCGTGCACACCGGTCGAGGCCACCTCGCCGACGGCCCAGAGCCCCGGCATGCTCGCCCGTCCCTCGAGGTCGGTCTGGATCCCGCCCATGGCGTAGTGGAGGGCCGGGGCGACGGGCAACAAATCAGTGGTGGCATCGAGACCGTGGCGGGCGAGCATGGCGGTGATGCCCGGAAAGCGCCCGCCGAAGTCGTTGACCGACCGCGCGTCGAGCCATGCCCCGCCCGCGGCGTCGGCCGCGGCGACGGCCCGCGCCACCACGTCGCGGGGAGCCAACTCGCCTCTCGGATCGGTATCGAGCGCGAAGCGCCGCCCGCCGCCATCCACGAGGATGGCTCCCGCGCCGCGCACCGCCTCGGAAATGAGCGGCGCCGGATTGACGCCGGTGAGCTTGAGTGCGGTGGGGTGGAACTGAAGAAATTCGATATCGCGGAGATGAACGCCGATGCGGTGCGCGAGCGCCCAGCCATCGGCGGTGGCCACCCTGGGGTTCGTGGTGACAGCGTAGAGCTGACCCACACCACCGGTGGCCAGCACCACCGCCGGCGAGAGGAGCGGCCGGCTGGCCCCACCGTGCGGCAGCACCGTCACGCCAAACACCGAGCTTCCATCGGAAATGAGGCTGGTGACTTCGGTGTGCTCGAGCAGCTCGATGAGCGGATGGTGGCGGACGACCTGCGCGAGGCATCCGATGAGCGCGGCGCCGGTGCGATCGCCGCCGGCGTGGATGATCCGGGGCCGCGTGTGGGCGGCTTCGAGACCGAACCCCAGGCGCCCGTCGGGCCCGCGGTCGAACACCGCGCCCAGCGCCAGTAGCTCGTAAATCCTGTCTGGGCCTTCACTTGTGAGGATTCTGACCGCTTCGGGATCGGCCAGCCCGTCGCTGGCCGCGAGGGTATCGGCGGCGTGCTGGCTGGGGCTGTCGCCAGGCCCGAGTGCGACGGCGATGCCGCCCTGGGCCCACGAGCTTGCGCTGTCGGCGAGCGATTCCTTGGTGACGAGTACGGCGGCGTGCCCCTCTGAAGCGAGTCGCCAGGCGGTCCACAGGCCGGCGATCCCGGTACCCACGATCACGGGGCGGGGGGATGACATAGTCCCACAAATATAACGGAGCGCGGCGGCTCGGACCGTACGGCTACGTCCGCACCCTGGAGAGCAGGACCAGCCCCGCGAGGAGGAAGAGGGCATTCGGCAGCCAGGCGGCCACGATCGGATCGATCACGCCGCCGGCACCCACCGCCTTCATGATCTGCGTGATGAGGAGAAAGAAGACGGTGGTGCCGAGGCTGATCGCCACGCCGACCGCGGCGCCGGCGCGCGGCGTGGTCACCGCCAGCGGCGCGCCGAAGAGGGCGATGATGATGCAGGTGGCCGGCAGCGCCAGCTTGAGCGCCTGTTCCACGATCAGCTTGTTGGCGTCGTTGCCCGATCGCTTGAGCGCGTCGATGTAGCGGCCCAGCTCGGCGTAGCGCATTTCGTCAGGGGCCTTCGGCTCCGCGAGCAGGTCTGCCGGGGTCTGGTGGAGATCCCGAAGCCGCATGCTCTTGAAGGCGAACATCGCCTGCCTGGTGGGACCGATGATGACCCGGCTGGCCCCGTTCCACATGTGCCACGTGCCGAGCGAATCATTGTACCCCGCGCTGTCGGCCGTGATGATCAGGTCGGGATAGGTGGGGTTCGAGCCCTGGCGTTCGAACAGGAGCTGCTTGAGCTGCCGGGTGCTGACGTCGAGCGAGCGGATGGTATAGACCCACCCGGCATCGCCCCGGTACACGAAGTTGAACCGCGAGCGGGTGGGCCGGGTCTGCTTGGCCTTCTGGATCTCGAGCTGCCGGGAGGTCGCTCCCGGGGCCAGCTCTCCCACCCCGAAGGCCAGGACCGACGCGGCCGCCGACACCACGAAAATCGGAAGCATCAGGCGATAGAAGCTCATCCCGCCGGCCTTGGCCGCGGTGAGCTCGGAGTGCCGGCCCATGCCCCCGACGGTGAACACCGTCGCAAAGAGCACCGCCGCCGGCATGACGATGAAGGCGTTCTCGGGGATCGAGTAGACGTAGCTGATGAAGATCTCGCTCATGGTGAGGCCGCGATCGAGCAGGCGGTTGAGCGAGTCGGTCAGATTGATCAGAATGGACACGATCGGAAAGCCGAGCGCCGTCAGGATGAAAATCCTGAGCCAGCTTCCGACGACGTACCGGTCGAGGGTGCGGGCCCCCATCATTCCGGAGTCAGCCCCTGTCGGCGCGCAGGCGCGGGAAGACGGCGAGGAGGCGCCGGAAGAGGTGGCGTATCCCTTCCGCCAGCTCCTGGAAGTCGCCGCCGCGCGTGGACCCGCTCTCCCGGCTCACCCGGATCAGGCCGATCAGGCCCACGATGGTAAGGACGATGTTCGGCGCCCACATGGCGAGCCAGGGAGAGACGAACCCCCGGTCGGCCAGGCTCTCCCCCGCGGTCAGTCCCACATAGTGCACCGAGAAGATGAGCAGTCCTCCGCCGATCACGAGGCCGATGCCACCTCGGGGGAATCGCAGCGCCATCACGATGCCGATGATCACGAACGAAATGCAGGCCATGCTGATCGCCCACTTCTTGTGGACCTCGACCTTGTAGCGATCGGTGCGCTGGTCGGCGTCCTTGATCCGGTCGCGCGCAGTGGCGACCTGGGACCAGTTGGAGAGCTGGATCCGCCCCGCCGTAGGAGGCGGGGTGCGCCGGACGGTCTGGATCGGGCGTGGAATGGGCTTTGGCAACCCCTTCGGACCGGGGGCCTGTGCGGGAGCCTGCGCTTCGGCCGTCTTCGGTAGCACCAGCTTCTGCACCGATTCCAGCCAGTCGCAGTAGCGGGGACGCCGCCCCCCGGTCGCGGTATCCGCGATCGCCGGAAGTGGCGGCAGCGCCAGCAGATTCCGGAGGTCCGACATGAGCAGCTTGCTCCGGTCCTCGGTCGCCTCGTCCCGTTCCTTCCGGGCATCATGGATCACCGAGATCATCTCGCAGGTGCTCATCTCGCGGTCGCCGCGTACCGCCTCGGAGGTGTTTCGCTCGAGCTCGTCGAAGACGTTCTTGACCCTGATGTCGTTGATGTGGTAATAGGTGAGCTGAAAGGTCTCGGGCTCAGACGGCCGGTACTGGTGGATGGAGCCGTCGAACAGACGGAGGCTCAGGTCGGTCTGGCCCTCGGCATATGCCATGAGGCCGCTGTCTGCGTAGATTATTCGTCGGCTGCTCTCTCCCCCTACGTCGTAGATGGTAACGTCCCTGAGCCGGCCGGTCGCCGCGTCGATACGGCTGGCCCGCAGGAAGTACTGCGAGGGGGGCACCTCGTTGATCACCTGCTCGCGGAGCTCGAAGGTGGGCTTCTTCCGTCCGATGTCGATGAGAAGCGACCGGAGCCGGGCGTTGGTCCGCGGCAGCACCTGGTCCACGAAGACAAAGTTGAACGCCGCCATGCAGACGCCCCAGACCAGCACCGGAGCCAGAACCTGGTAGACGCTGATCCCGCTCGCCCGCATGGCCGTGATCTCGTTGTCGGCGGCCAGATGGCTGAAGGCGTAGAGCACCGCAAGCAGGACGGCCATCGGCAGCGTCATCGCCACGATGAAGGGGACGCTGAGGGCGAACACCTCCCCGATCACCGTCCACGGCAGGCCCTTGCCCACCAGCGCCCCGAACTTCTTGGCGATCTGGCTCAGCAGCATGAGGCTGGTGAGCGCGCCGAGCCCGAAGAGGAATGGCGCAGCCAGCTGGCGCAGCAGATAACGATCGAGGAGGCGCACTGGACCTAACTCGTCTTACTGTGGGAACTGGTTCCGAGCATCATGGTCGCACCACCCGTCACCTCAAGCATCGTCGTGATCCTCTAGAGTGATACGAATCCAGGTTGCCCTGGGCTGTGCTCTCCTGCTGCCCAGGCTACTCAGCGCCCAGGCCGATACCACGACGCCATCCATCCGGCTCCGGTTCGACCAGCCCCCACTTGCGCTCCAGCAGCCGGCCGCGCTCCGGGCCCCGTGGCTGGGGGCGCCGCGGACCACGCCGGCGATGCGCGCGACCGCGTTCGACAGCGCCGTGACCGTGGCGCTCCAGACGGAGCGCGCCGACCGAAGCGTCGGGCTCCGGCTCCGGACCCTCTATGGCATTCCATTCCAGGTGGAGGAAGCGGCAGAAGAAGGCGCGGCTCCCCAAAGGAATGTACTCGGACTCCCCACCAAGTATGCGGACCTCACCCTCGATGGACAGGCGCGGCTCGAGATCCGTACCGACCGGACCCGCGAGGAGCATTGCAGCCCCGTGCTGCTCCTCGATCCCAATTCGGGATGTCGCGGCGGCTTCAAGGCGCCGAGCCTCGACAACCAGGTCAGCATCCGCTCCACCGGACTGCTCGGCCAGCGCGTCCACGTCAATGTGGACTTCGATACGGAGCGGGACTACAGCAGCAACAACAACGTGCAGATCTACTACGAGGGATTGCAGGACGAGATCATCCGCCGGATCGACGTGGGCACCGTGGTCTTCCAGCCGCCGCCCTCCCGCTTCATCACCGCCGCGGTTCCGGCCAACAACTTCGGCATCAACGCCACTTTCGAAGTGGGGCCGGTGCAGATCCAGACGCTGGCGGCCACCCAGAAGGGGAGCGTGGTGGCCGAGCGGACCTACACCGTCGGCGCGACGACGAGCCAGAGCCAGGACCGGCAGACGCGCGATCTGGATTTCGAGAGCGGCCGCTTCTTCTGGGTCATCGACCCCGACAGCCTGCCGGGCTACCCGGCGCTCGACATTCTGGGGCTCAACCCCGCCTCGCTCTCACCGAGCTACCGTCCGGCGCAGGTCCGCGTGTATCGCTACCGGGCAGCCAACAGCAAGAGCGGCGTCAATCCCAATCTCGGCGGGATCACGGCGCTGGCCCGCCGGAGCGACAGCCCGCAGCGCTTCGGACCGGTGCAGTGGGAGCTGTTGCTTCAGGGAACCGACTACTACCTCGACGCATCAGGACTCTGGATCACCCTGGCCACGAAGCTCGATCAGAACGACTACCTGGCCGTGAGCTATCGCTCCGCGGCCGGCACCAACGTGGGAACGTTTCCGGAGGCCGACCGGGGCACGGTGAGCGGCGCGCCGCTCGACACTCTGGAGATGATCGTCCAGCCGCAGCAGGGGCCCGACCTCCCGACTTTTCGCAACGAAATGCGTCAGATCTACCGGGTGGCCGGCGCCGATCTCGATCCGTCCTCGCTCACGGTGGGCGTCACGCTCAATCGCTCGGAGCGTCCGCTCTCGGGCTCCGTCGACACCTACCTCCGGCTGCTCGGCCTGTCCGTACCGACCGATGCCACGCTGTTCGACATGGGCAACCGGCTTTTTCCGAGAACGAGGGACCCGGACGCGGCCCAGGTGATTCACGACTATTACATCGTATTTCCCCACCTCCAGCCCTTCGCCGATCCTGGCAAGCTCACGCCGGCGGAGTCTTCGGATTCACTCTATCGGACGCCGCTCTTCCGCCTGCTGAGCGAAGGGCCGCCCACGCGCTTTGCGCTGCAGCTTCACTACGATGCCACGGGCGGCGGCGATCGCTCGACGCTGACCCTCAACGCCCTGCAGCTTCGAGACGGCAGCGAGCAGTTGTTCGTGGGGGGGAGGAAGCTGGTCAGAGGTATCGACTACTCGATCTCGTACGATCTCGGCCAGGTCACCTTCCTCAATCCCGACGCCCTCTTCGGACAGGGCTCGGCACAGATCACCGCGCGATTCGAGGAGCGGGGGCTCTTCGCGGTGGCCCCGACGAACATTCTGGGACTCTCCACCCGGTATTCCCTCGGCGATCACGGCTCCATCAATTTCATCGGCATGTACCAGAAGGAGCAGAGCGCCTTCACCCGCCCCGCGCTCGGCTTCGAGGCCGCCGCCAACCTCATCGGCGGGGTCAACACCGAGCTGCACTTCAAGCCGTCGGGCCTCACGAGCTTCCTCAACAAGCTCACGTCCAAGCCGGCCACCGCGCCGTCGCTGCTCGACCTGAACGCGGAGTTCGCCTTTACCAAGCCCGATCCCAACCAGAGCGGCGAGGCATTCCTGGAAGAGTTCGAGTCGGAGGCGGGGGTGGACGTCTCGCTGCGCGAGTCGTCATGGGAATTCGGGAGCCAGCCGCAGCAGGCCAACGGACTCGA
The DNA here is from genome assembly GCA_039930845.1 of Gemmatimonadales bacterium. Classification (GTDB taxonomy): domain Bacteria; phylum Gemmatimonadota; class Gemmatimonadetes; order Gemmatimonadales; family GWC2-71-9; genus CAVVWJ01. The sequence goes on along the minus strand of JBDTTA010000035.1, from coordinate 4,043 downwards.
GGACATCGGATTCGGCGGCGGGTTCGATCCCGCCGACGCGGTTGCCATGACGTGGCAGAACCTGGTGCCCCTCCCCGGTACGACGCAACCGGTGGAGCTGCATCCGCAGGACATCGACACCCTGATCCGGCTGGCGGGAAAGAGCGAGACGCCGGAAACGATTCTCTACCTCGCGCTCCACGCCGACACCGCCGGCGGCATCGTGCAGCGGAACAACTCCTCGCGGTGGTCCCTCCCCCGGCGCGACTTCCGGCCGCGCTGGCGCTCGATGGTCACCAACCTCAGCTCCACCGGCCTCGACCTGAGCCGCGACGACTTTCTCGAGTTCTGGGTGTTTCAGCCGGTCGGCAGTCCCGCCGATTCCGCCGGCCTGCGCCTGGTACTCGATCTCGGTACCGTGAGCGAAGACGCCCTCGCTGTCGCGCCCGACAGCTTCGTGGCGAACGGCGCCGACACCGTCTTTTCCGGGCGCCAGTACGTCGGCACCGGACGCCTCGACACCGAGCGCACCGAGATCGGCATCTTCAACGCCAACGTGGACGACATCGGTATCCTCGGCGACCGTCCCGATGAGATCGAGGAAGTGGGGCAAGGGCCGGTGGGCGGGATCTCGCTCTGCGACCGCGTCCTCACCAACGCGGTGCCGCTCTTCCCATGGGGAGACCTGAGCAGCCGGTGCACAAAGGGCAACGGCGTGCTCGACACCGAAGACCTCAACGGCGATGCCGTGCTCGACGCCGCCGGCCCCAACGAGAACGTCTTTCGCTACGTGGTCAATCTCGCCAACAACGATTTCTTCGTCCGGAATGGCGTCACTTCCATCGATACGCAGGGCAGGACCGCGGTGTGGAAGCTCTACCGGGTTCCCATCCGCCAGCCCACCGCGACGCTCAATACGCCGACGCTCCGGCTCGCGCAGCATCTCCGCGTCACGCTCGTGACGCCGCCCGACAACGGCGATCCCGACATCGTGGCCCGGCTCGCAGTGGCCCGGATGCGGTTCGTGGGCTCGCCCTGGGTGCGCCGCGCCGATACGCCGATTGCCGGCCTCGCCGGCGCCATCGGTCTGCCGCACGGCGCGATCAGCACGTCGGTCGTCTCGACCGAAAACCGGATCGATCTCGGCTACGAGTCGCCGCCGGGAGTGACCGACAACGTCTCGCGGCAGGGCGGCGACCGCGAGACGGCCGGCACCCAGATCAATGAGAAGTCGCTCCGGATCATCGGCAGCGAGCTCGGTCTCAACGAGCGCGCCGAGGCGTATCTCCGGTTTTCCGTTGGCCCCCAGAATCTCCTGACCTACCGGCAGCTCAAGGTGTGGTTCCGCGGAAGAGGGCCGGGGTGGGAGGAAGGAGACCTCCAGGCATTCATCAAGCTGGGAAGCGACGACGAAAACTTCTATCTCTACCGCACACCAGCGAAAACCACGACGTGGGAGCCCGAGGCAGTCATCGATCTGGAGACCTGGCGCCGGCTTCGCGCCGACGTGGAAAACCGTTGGCTCGCCGGGGCGCCGCCCTCGGGCGCGGCGGAGTGCGGCATCGATGAGCCCGACGCCTACGTGGCATGCGAGGGGCCCTACCTCGTCCAGGTGCGCGATCCGGCGATCAATCCGCCCAACCTCGCGGCCGTGCAAGAGGTCTCGGCGGGCATCTACAGAGTCGCGCTGAACGTGACCGTGCCCGACGTCGAGCTCTGGGTGGACGACATCCGGCTCAGCCAGCCCGTATCGCAGACCGGGCTGGCGGGATCGCTGGATGCGCGGCTCACCGCGTCCGATGTCGGCAGCATCGCCGTGTCGTACATCAAGCAGAACGGCCAGTTCCGGCAGATCAACCAGGATCCGACGTACCGCGGGAGCAACGTCTTCCAGCTCGGCAGCAACGTGCAGCTCGATCGCTTCCTGCCGGCGTCGTTCGGACTCGCGATCCCGCTCACCGTCACCTACGCGCGCACGGCGATCAACCCCGAGCTGCTCAGCGGCACCGATCTCCGTGGCGCGGCGCTACCGGGACTCAGACGGCCGGAATCGTGGAGTGCCACCTACTCACTGTCGCTCCGTCGGGCCGTGCCCGGCACCAACTGGATCACCCGCGGATTTCTCGACCCGTTGTCGATTGCCGCCAGCCGGACCCAGGGACGGAATCAGACCGATCTGTCGAACGTCGAGGCGAGCGCCTACACCTTGAACGCCACCTATCTCCTGCAGATGAAACGCCGGGGCATTCGGCTGCCGTTCAAGGGGATCGTGAAGGGCCTGCCCAGGTGGGTCCGGGAAGGCGAAGCGGGGAAGAGTCTCCAGCGCGCCGATCTGAGTTTTCTGCCCACCCGCATCCGGCTCAGCAGCGGTCTCACGCGCGACGAGTCGAACTCCACGGCCTTCCGGGTCCCGGTCGAGCGCGCGGACGACGCCCTATTCCGGCCGACGCTGGCGCTGAACCATCTGTGGCGGAACTCCGGCGGGCTCACCTGGCAGCCGTTCGGCATGCTCAACCTGAGCGGGGACCTGACCAGCACCCGCGACCTCAGGGTCTATCCTGACTCCAATACGCTGGGGCGCCTCGCGTACGAAGCCCGGCGGTTCCTGCTCGGCGTGCCGGTCGGCGTGGAACGGGACCGGGCGCTGGTCACGGCGCTGGCGCTCACACCCGGCATTGCGTCATGGCTTCGGCCGCGCCTCCTCAGCACCAGCAGTTTCATCCTCTCGCGGACCCTCTCGAGCCGGGACCCGGTTCGCGCCGATGGAGACAGCGGGGCCTTCATCCTCCCGCAGACGCTCAACAACACCCGCGCCAACGAGCTGGGCGTCTCGCTCGATTTTGCGCGCGGGGTGCGGCAGCTCGTTGGAGACAGCAGCATGTTCGGGAAGCTGTTGTCGAAGGTGCGGCCGGTGGACATGAGTACCCGGCTCACCCGGACTTCGACGTTCGACCTCACCGCGTTCGAACCCAGCTTCCACTACCAGCTCGCGCTGGGCTCGCTCGACGACTTCCTGAGCCAGGAAGGGGCGTCGGCCATCGGCGCCTCGGAATCCCGCGTAGCCACCATCGCCACCGGCGCGGACCTGCCCTTTGGAGTGGCGGTCACGCTCTCGCACGCACTCACGCGCACGACCCGTTTCCAGCGGGTGAACGACGGCTTCATCCAGACCGAAACCAACCAGCGCGAGTGGCCCGTGGGGACGGTGCGGTGGACCCATACCTTCCGGCAGGGCGTCGTGACGCTGCTGGCGCTCGGCACCGGATTCCGTCACCGGGAGGGCAGCTCGGTCCAGGCCAACGTGGCCGGCACCCCCGCGCTCAGCGCGATCAACTCGTCCTCGATCAACCCGGACATGCAGCTCGCGCTTCGAAACGGGATGTCGATCGCCGCCGGGCTCAACGATCTCAAGCAGCGGAATGCCTCGAACGGCAACGAGACCCGGCTCGACCAGCGAGACATCACCGGCTCGTTAAACTACTCGTTCAGACTGCCACGCTCGATCAGCAGGGCGCGCAAGCAGGTGCGGAGCTCGCTCACCGTACTCAATACCACCGCGACCACCTGTCTCCAGCAACGGAATCTCGATGAGTGCACAGTCGTGTCGGACGTCACCCGCCAGGAGTTCCGCGGCGGGCTCGACACCGATCTGCTCCAGACGCTCACCGGCGGGCTGCAACTGGGGTATTCGGTCAACGATGCCCGGCACCTGAGCCGCCGGACGTCGCAGATTTCGATCATCGCGTCGTTCCAGTTGTCGTTGTTCGCGGGAGACTACAGGTGATGGGCTATTGGCTGCTGGCTATTGGCTGGCAGGAGTCGCCGGCGTCGATTCCCATTTCGTTGACTTTCGGCTCGGGGCCGGGTTTCATCCCCGTGCCAATAGCCAATAGCCAATAGCCAATAGCCAATAGCCAATAGCCAATAGCCAATAGCCATAGCCAATAGCCCCCATGCGCCCTCTACTGCTCGCCCTCCTCCTCGTCGTCGCTTCCGCCTGCCGTGAAGTGCCGCGAGTCCGGGAATTTGACGGCGCGTCGGCCTTCCGCTACATCGAGACCCAG
>JBDTTA010000034.1:0-17585 GCA_039930845.1 Gemmatimonadales bacterium | reverse complement strand
CCCGGCAACAGCTCCTGCTGGATGCCCTGTTTCTCCTGCATCCATCGCTCGATGGCGATGCCCACCGCGTCGGGAACGGAGAGGACCTTGTTGGGACCGAGCCCGATGACGCGGTCGGAGCTGATGCCGCGTAACTGACGATAAATTTCCTTCATCGGGATGCCGGAGCGAAGGGCCAGGCTGATGAGACGGCCCAGCGCCTCGACGTCGGCCATGAGCGCTCCGCCCGCCTTGCCGAGACTCATGAATACCTCGAACGGCTGCCCGCGATCGTCCTCAGTGATGGTGACGTAGAGCGTGCCCAGCGGCGTCTCCAGCCGCCGGGTGGCGCCTCGCAGCAGCTCGGGGCGTGAGCGCTTCTGCCGGCGCTGGAGGTTCTCGGCCTCGAGGTCGAGGACGATGCGGCGCAGGCGGTCGTTCTCGGTCGTGATCTCGGCGAGCTGGCCGCGGAGGTCGGCCAGGTCGGGCCGGTCCTCGCCGCTTCCGTCCTTTCCGCCCCTACCGTCTTTCCCGCCCTTTCCGTCCGTCCCGACCTGCTCCGTCACTTTCTTCGCCGTAGTGCCGGTGGAGAGCACCTGCATGTCGCGGCTGCCGTCGCGGTAGACGGTGACGCCCTTGCAGTTCAGGCTGTAGGCGAGGCGATAGATCTCTTCGACGTAGTCCTCGGTGGCATCGTGGGCGAAGTTGCAGGTCTTGGAGATGGCGCTGTCATTGTACTCCTGGAACCCCGCCTGCATGCGGATGTGCCATTCGGGCTTGATGTGGTTGGCGGTGACGAATACCCGCTGCCACCTGGCCGGCACTTCCGGGAAGTCAATGTGCCCCGACTCCGCGATGCGGCGCATGAGGTCGTCGGAATACCAGCCCTCCGCCCTGGCGATGGCGACGAAGTCCTCGTTGACGTCCGGCATCAGACTGCCGGCCTGGTTCCGCATGAACGCCACCGCGAAAAGCGGCTCGATCCCGGAGCTGCACCCGGCGATGATCGAGATGGTGCCGGTTGGCGCCACCGTGGTGACGTTGCAGTTGCGCAGGCGGCGCATGGGACGGATGCGCTCCCCCCTGGGGCCGCGCGCACAGGTCTTGTCGGGGCCCCAGATGCTCCGCTCCCACTCCGGAAAGACGCCGCGCTCGGCCGCCAGCCGCTCCGATTCGATCTTCGCTTCTTCATCCACGAACTGCTGGATCTGGCGACCGAGCGCGACGCCCTCCTCCGAGTCGTACGGGATGCCGAGCTTGACGAAGAGATCGGCGAGCCCCATCACGCCAAGTCCGATGCGGCGGATGCGCTGGGCCAGCTCGGTGATCTCGGAGAGGGGGTACTGGTTGGCGTCGATCACGTTCTCGAGGAAGTGCGTGGCGAGATGCACCACCGGACGCAGCGCGTCCCAGTCGATCTGCCCGTCCCGCACGAACACCCCGAGGTTGATCGACCCGAGATTGCAGACGTCGTACGGAAGGAGCGGCTGCTCACCGCAGGGATTGGTGGCCTCGTAGGCGCCGAGGTGCGGCACCGGATTGTAGTAATTCGCCTTGTCGATGAAGAACACACCCGGCTCGCCGGTTTTCCAGGCGCCATGAATGATCCGCGTCCACACCTCCCGGGCGTTGAGCTGGCCGGTGACCTTCCCGGTCTTGGGGTGGTGCAGATCGTACATGGCGCCGGCCTCGACCGCCGTCAGGAAGGCGTCGGTCACCGCCACCGAAATGTTGAAGTTGGTGACCTTGGTCGTGTCGTCCTTGCAGGTGACGAACTCCATGATGTCCGGATGGTCGACCCGGAGAATGCCCATGTTGGCGCCACGCCGGGTGCCGCCCTGCTTGACCACGTCGGTCGAGGCGTCGAAGAGGCTCATGAAGGAGACCGGACCCGAGGCCACACCCATGGTGGAGCGCACGATGTCGTTCTTGGGACGGAGCCGCGAAAAGCTGAAGCCGGTGCCGCCGCCGGACTGGTGCACGAGCGCCATGGCGCGGAGCGTGTCGTAGATACCGCTCTTGCCGTTGGAGAGGGCGTCGTCCACCGGGAGCACGAAGCAGGCGGAGAGCTGCCCCAGCGGCCGGCCGGCGTTCATGAGCGTCGGCGAGTTGGGCACGAAGAAGCGCTCCGCCATGATCCGGTAAAACGCCTGGGCGACCTCGTCCACCGCGCCCGCCGATGCGCCATACCGGCGATCGGCCTCGGCCATCGTCCGCGCCACTCGCCAGAAAAGGGCCTCAGGTGTCTCCGCCGGCTTGCCGGAGTCATCCTTGACGAGGTATCGCTTCTCGAGCACAGTGATGGCGTTGGCCGAAAGCCGAACGGCGTCCCGTGGGGTGGACGAAGTCATGGAACTCCCCGCTCAATGTAAAGTTGGAGTGAAGCGTGCAGCGACTGCACCGCCGAAGCCGTCGAACCCTGCCCTGCTCGACCACATCTGCCCTGCCCCCGCTTGCCGCGAACCATCGGTACGGAACTCAAAAACGGAAAGCCAAAGTAGGCTTGGCGCGAAGAACATACAATAGCGCGAAAAAGTCCCGGAACTGCTTGCGATGGGACTTCCCACATCACATAAAGATAATCGAATTACTCCGCCCTTCAGGACGACCCGGGCTCCAGCGGGTACCGACCCGCACGGTGGGCGCGCGCCTGCTCGACGTAGTGCGACCAGGTGCTCGTGATCCGCTGCGAGAGTGCCGCATCCACCGGCCGCACGATCCGCCCGGGCACACCGATCACGAGCGACCGCGGTGGTATCTGCATGCCCTCGGGGATGACGGCGCCCGCCGCCACCACGCTCCCCGTGCCGATCCGCACGTTGTTCAGCAGCACCGCCCCCATGCCGATCAGGCATTCGTCCTCGACGGTGCACCCGTGCAGGATGGCCCGGTGCCCGACGCCGACCCGGCGGCCGATCGTGCAGGGCACTCCCTCGTCGACGTGGACGATGGTTCCGTCCTGGAGGTTGGACTGCGCCCCGATGACGATCGGCGCCATGTCTCCGCGAAGCACGGCGCCGTACCAGATGCTCGATTCCTCCCCGAGCGTGACATTCCCCATCACGGCGGCGGTCGGTGCGATGTAGGCGGTCGGGTGGATCCGCGCGCTCATCGCGGCGCGGGCGGGAACTGCATCTGGGTCCAGGCCTCGACCGGCGAGCCGGCCCTGAGGGCGGGATGCCATGTAACCGTCCAGACGAAGTCGCGGACCGCGCGCTCGAACGCGGAATCGTTGGACGGACGGAGCCGCTGCACGTCGATCGTCCGGCCTTCGGCGGAGACCTTGACCCAGAGCAGCGACGGGCGCGGCGAGTCGCCCGCGTCGTCGGGGAGCGACACGAAGGGCGGGTTCACCGGCTTGGGCCGCTCGTCGAAACAGGAGCCATCGGCGTTGTACGCTGCGCCCGGCGCGCACCGGTTCGTCGGCCGAGGTGCCGCCGCCTCGGTCGTGCGGCGCGGCGGCTCGGGAGAGCCGAGGGCGGAGAGCTGCGGTGTGATCTCGAGGATCTCGCCCGGCTTCACCTCGATCGTGTCGGAATAGAAGTTGAATCGCGGGGCCGAAATACCGAGGGCGTGCAGCCCGGGCGGCACCCGCGTGAGCGGCTCGCTCACCGGCTTCTCGTCGATCATCACGGTCGACCCGCGGGGGAGGCCGATGATCCGGATGCCGCCGCTATCGGCGGCGGAGCCCGTCGATGCCCGCGACGTGTCGGTGGCCGCGACAGGCGCGCTGGCCGGCGTTCGGGGGGGCACCGGCGCCGTCGTCATAGGCGGCCGGGTGGCGCTGTCGGTTTTCGGGGGGACCTGGGCGGCCACGCTGTCGGTGCGCGTGGCGGTATCCGCGGGGGCGGCCGCCGCAGCGGAGTCACTCGTGACCGGGTGACCCGCCGCGAATCCGCGGGTGCGGTAATAATAAAAAGCGCCACTGCCCCCGCCGAAGACGGCGAGTACCAGCCAGAGCCACCCCCAGGACGAGCCCCCGCCCCGCATGGCCAGCGAGCGATCGGCCACCCGCCGCGAGCCGTCGGTCGGTGAGCGCGGCGTCGAACGGCGATCGACCACGGGTGAGTCGAGCGGCGTCGTGGGCTGGCTGACGAGGAGGGGGGACACCCGGGGAACGGGGCTCGATACGGTCGCGGCCATTCCGCCGGTCGAGACGCCGGCGGCCGCGGTCGATGCGCGCATGGCGCCGGGTGCCGCGGTAGGCTGGCCCTGGATCGAGGCGACGAGCTCCTCGCAGCTCTGGTAGCGGTCCGCCGGGTCCTTCATCAGCATCCGCTTGATCACCTCGTAGATCCGGCGCTCGTCGGCGGTAATCAGCGTGGGGCTCGGGATCGGCTCGGTGATGTGCTTGTAGCCGATCGAGAAGCTGTCCTCTCCGTCATAGGGGACCGTGCCGGTGAGGCACTGGTAGGCCACCACCCCGAGACTGTAGATGTCGCTTCGGCCGTCGATCGCCTGCGCGCGCGCCTGCTCCGGGCTCATGTAGTGCGGCGTGCCGATCGACATCCCGGTGCCCGTGAGCTTCTGGCCCGACGCGGCCTTGGCGATGCCGAAATCCGTCAGCACCGACTGGCCGAACTCGTCGAACATGATGTTGTCCGGCTTGATGTCGCGATGCACGATGCCGCGTTGCGCCGCGTAGCCGAGCGCCCCGCCCGACTCGATGAGCAGCCGGCGGATCTCCGGCGGGCTCAGCTTCTTGCGGTCCTTGACGACCGTGGCGAGCGATCCGCCCCGCAGGTATTTCATCACGAAATAGATAACGCGGCCCGACCGGCCGACGCGATAGATCGGAATGATGTTGGGGTGCTCGAGCTGGGCGGCGGTGCGGGCCTCACGCTGAAACCGCTCGACGAATTCGGCGTCGAAGGCGAGGGAAAAGGGGAGGACCTTGATGGCGACTTCCCGCTCGAGCTGGCGGTCCCGGGCCCGGTAGACCATCGCCATGCCGCCCCGGCCGAGCTCTTCCATGATTTCGTACTCGGCGGCGAGCGCTTCCCGGACGAGGTCGGTTTCCTGGAACGACCCACCGGCAAGTGCATGCACGGGAGTGGTGGCCAGGAGATCGAGACCGCAGGAGGGACAGAACTTGGATTTGCCGGTAATCTCGCTGCCGCAACGGGAGCAGAACATGCGGGCAAGCTATCGCCCCCGACGGGGGAGTCAAGCGAGCTATGGCGTCCTGCGAGAGGCGTTGCGCTCGGCACGACCGGCAGCACGGTACGGAGGGGGGTTCCCGGGGGGGAAAAATGGCACGAGCCATGCGCTTACGCCGCCGAGCGTTTCAGCCGGACAGCCCCTGTCCCCTGCCCACCGGGCCCTGCCCGACCGGAGATTACGTGGTCCCGTATCATACGATCGCGTTCAGCCAGCAGAAGCTTCGCGCCGCCATCCGCCGGGCCGCCGGGCAGGACCCTGCCTTTACCTATGGCTTCGTGGTCCACTCGCGGCGCTACTCGGCCCGCCCCGCGCTCGGCCTCATCACGCTCAACGGCGAAAGCCTCCAACTGAACGAGCGCCTGCTCAAATCGCTGGAAGGCTCGCCCCTCTGGCTGTTCGGGCATGCACGGATCACGCTGGCGGTGGGGACGACGGCGGTGGAGGAGGGGGACGAGAGCGATCCCGACATCCAGCCGCTCTCTTCGCTGGTGATGCACATCGCGACCTTCGACGCGAGCAGCGGGGTGACCCAGCACCTGGTGCAGGTGGAGGCGCAGGTCAAGGCGGACACGCTGGTGCAGCCGCTCCTGGTGCTTACGCACTCCCGGCCCGAGGCCTGGCCGCTCTAGCCGTCCGCTACTCGTCGACGATCTGAAATTCCTGGCTCCTGCGGTCGGTTCTCCCGTGCTCGTCGTCGACGACCACCTCCAGGACGTATGCGCCGGGCTTGAGGCTCTCGATCTTGAGGTTCCGGTGGGAGCTGCCCACCGGGAAGGCCCCCTGCTCCTCGAACTTGAGGCTGATCGCCGCCGACCCTCCGCCGAAGATCTTCTTGAACAACCCGCCACTGCCGCCCTTCCGCTTGACCGTGACGCGCACGGTGTACGGCGTCCCCGCGCTCAATCCCTCGACCTCATAGTAGAGATCCATGTCCTGGCCCCGCTTGTAGGTGCGCAGCGGGTTGAAGGTGACGGTGTCGTCTGCGGTCCGGCGCCAGAAGAGATTGGCGCTCCGCGTGCCGAGCACGAGATCACTCAGTGAGAGAGAAGCCGACGTCGGTTGTCCCACGCGGACCGTGTCCCGCGGCAGGACCACACCCGACTCCTCGCCCTGCTGAATCGCGAGACGATATTCGTACTGACCGGGCGGCACGTTGAGCGCCACGCGGCCGACGAGGTGCTCGTTGTCCGGCACCGGTGCGGGCGAGACGAAGTGCCGGGTGGTGTCGAGCGACGCCACGACCTTGCCCGTTCTGTCGGTGGCGACAAACCGGACCCGCACCGAGTAGAGAAATCCGCGGGTCACCGTCATCGGCTCGAGGCTCGAGCCGGCGATCGCGTACGCGACCTGCACCAGGCTTCCCCCCGAGTCGTGTCCCACCGCCAGCACTTCGGATTTGACCTTGAGATCGGTCGGGAAGGTGAGCTCGTAGCTGTCGGTGGTCGTCCCCACCGCGATACTGGCCTGCCCGAGCATCCGCTCTTCGGTCTGATAGCGTCCCGTGCCGATGCCGCCCGCCGACTGCAGCCGCTGGTAGATGGGCGAGAGCTGTTCGCGCGACAACATCAGCTGCTCCGCCATGGGGTTGGCGGACGCCCGGTCCTGGCGCAGCGCGAGCGCGTTGCTGAAGCCGAGCACGTCGAAGAGACTCTCCACCAGCTTGAAGTCCTGCACGTCCTCGCGGGCGACGAAGTGGAAGATGAGGTCGCCATCGGGACGGCTGTACTGCCACGACTCGTTGGGCTCGAGACTGGGGGCCGCGTACGAGGCTCGCGAGGTCGGCTCGCCGTGCCGGATGTAGATGACGCCGCGGTCATCGAAGTCCCGGCTGCCCGAGCGATACCGCTCGACGATATCGTAATGCCGGTTGAGCGATGTGAGCTGGAAATTCTTCCTGGCGTAAAACATCCGGCGGTAGTGTTCCCGCAGCCGCTCGCCGTCGGCGCGCAGCTCGGCGTGATCCTTCTCGGACCAGAAATACCGGAGATACCCAGCGCGTCGAGCGCCGTGAACCCCATCGAACTCGCGGAGCACGCTGTCGCTGGCGATCGGGGCGATATCGGAGCGGTAGCTTGCCACGGTCGTGGAGTCGTCGGACGCGGCGCCCTCGAAGTACGGCGCCACGCCGTCGTATCGCCCCAGCAGGAAAAGCGTGCGCGCCACTTCAAGCTCGGCCAGCCCCCGATTGGGCCCGCGGTCGAGATAGGAGCGGAACGCCACCAGCGCCGAGTCGCCGTCGCCCACTTCCCGCTCCACCCGCCCGCGCGCCAGCAACACCTCGGGATCGGCGCCGGCAGGCGTGCTCGCCGCCCGCCGCAGCGCCTCGAGCGCGACACCGAGCTTGATGTTCACCCGCTGGCGGAGCGCGGTATTCGACAGATCGACCAGGCCGTGCACAAACGCCGGGTCGACCTCGGCCGATCTGGCGAAGGCCACGGCGGAGCGCGTGAGCGCATCCTTGCCGAGCATGGTCTTGAGCCCGGTCACGAAGGAAATCTGGGAGTCGCCGACCCCGTACTCGGCGAGCCCCATGCCGTACCACGCATAGGGCCACTGGGGCTTGAGATCGATGGCCCACTGGAACTCGGAGGCCGCGTCATCGAAGTGCGACTGGCCGCCGAGCTCGCCGATGCGGAGCGAGAGGAAGCCCAGCTGGAGGTGGCGGAGCGTGTTGCTCCGGTCGCCCTTCGCGGCCGCGATCATGCGCTTCTCGAGATCGAGAAGGCCGTTGGTGTCGGCGGTGGCGGCGAGCGAGTCGCGGAACCGCTCGAGGCCGGCGCGGTCGTCGGGCATTTGCGCGGCCAGGCGAGATGAGAAAGCGGGAAGCAGCAGGGCGGCGGCGAGGACGCAGCGCGTGAGGTGCGAGGCGGAGGAGCTCATCGAACTAGGAGACGCCAGGGCATCGTCCCGGCCCACACCGCTACCGTGCCTCGTCCCGCGCTCGTTCACCGAGAAATCTCCTGAGTCCATCGAAGACCGCGCGGGCGTACATCACTCTCCCGCGCGGAGTCCGCAGCGCCGCCTCCTGGTCCGGCAGCGTCATGAAGAAGCCTTCCGTCAGCACCGAGGGCATCCACGTGCCGCGCACGAGTGCGAGGTCGCCCCGGCCGATACCGAGGTCCGGCAGGCGCAGCGCGCGCACCAGCTCGCCCTGGATGTCTCTCGCGAGCGGGATGCTGCCGGGGTGATTGTAATAGACACTCGTCCCGTGGTGGGTGAAGGGGTCGATACCGTCCGGCAGCGCGTTGTTGTGGATGGAGATCAGCACATCGGCATCGGCCCGTTCGGCCATGGCGACCCGCGGGGCCAGGTCCACGGCGATGTCTTCCGTGCGCGTCATGAGGACCCGCGCCCCCGCCCCCGCAAGGAGGCGCCGCAGCTCGAGCGCGACGGCGAGATTCGCCTCCGCCTCGCGCAGGCCGGTGGGACCGATCGCTCCGCCAGGCGGATGCCCGGGATCCACCGCGATCAGCCGGCCCGAGAGCGGGTTTCCGCCGTCCAGCACTGGGGGACGCCGAACGTCCAGCAGCAGATCGTTGCCCTCCCACCGGGTACGGTATCCCCACACCGGACGGGCGAGCTCGACGGTGATCGTCACTTCGTCGACCGACGTCTGCTCCCAGCTTATCCTGCGCACGAGCGAGTCGCTCCCGCCATAGCGAATCCAGTTCACGTCGCCGGCGGCGCCGTAGAATCGGAGTGCGAGTGCGCGCTCGCTCTCGATGATACGAAAGGGGAGTCGCCGGCTGACCGGCACGCGCAGCGTCGCGAAGGCCGCGCCCGGGGAGAGCATTGCCGAACCCACGACCGCCGTGCCGATCGGAAGGCCGGCAGGGAGCGGCCGAACGTCGGACGCCGGGACCCAGGCCTCCGCGCTCGAGGAGAGCTTGAGCCGAACGTCGCCGTCGCGGCGACTCGAGACCTCGACACAGGTGCCGGTGGGGAAGAACCACGCGTACGTTCCGCCGGGGAGTGCCCGCCCGATGGTCATGCTGTCGGTGGTCCCTGCGCTCGCCGTATCGTCGTCGAGCTCGGCGAGAACAGGAAGGGTATCGAGCAACGCCACCTGCAGCGGCCAGCGGGCGCGCAGGGTGTCGGCGCCGGAGATCGCCTCGACCGCCGCCCACACCGTGTCGGCGCCTGGCGCGGCGGGCATCACGTAACTTGCGGCCGGGAGCACGGGGCCCGGATCGGGACCTGTCGTCCGGCCCCGGAGTACGCCGGCGAACACCCGGACGCCTTCGGGCACGACGCTGGCCTCCGGCTCCGCAACGAGCGGGACAACCGTGCCGTCGGACAGCCGCAGCCGGACCTCGGCGCCCTGGCTGGCGCGCACCGACAGCGGGAGATACTCCTCTCGCCCGAGCCAGACCCGGCCGCGCGGCGCGAGCGAGAGCGTGTCGATCCACACCGTCGCGCCCGGCGGTGGTGCAGCCCGACCAGGTGTGCGATGAATGAGATAGGTCAGCGACGCCGAATCGGTCGCGTTGCTGGCCTCGAGATCGAATCGCGCCAGCGTATCGGACGGAAATGGGAGAAACGCCAACCAGGCGCCGTTGGGCCAGACACGTACCGGTTGCCCGTTGATGGTAAGCTGCGCATCCCCGCTCCCCACGGAGCCGAAGATGAAGCTTGAATCAGCCACATCGACGATCGCGTCGGTGGGCGGATACGCCACCACGATCCGGAGCGGTCCGCGCAGTTCCGGCAAGGGAGGAAGCGCTGCCGACGTTGCAACGGGGGTCCGCGAGGAGGGTGTCGGAATGGGCGGAACAGGAGGGGAACAGGCCGCCACCAGGAGCAATGGCGCGAGCCCGGCGCCGTACCGGGAGAGATCCATGCTTGCAAGGTACACGTTGACTATGACTTACGCCAAGCCAACGTTGACGCTCACCCGGGCGTTCCGTAGATTCGTCACACTCGCGCGCCACGGACCGGACTATTGGAAGGAGCCGTCCGAGTGACTCCCATTCTCGTCTCCGTGTTCGGAAAGACCGATCGTGGGCGCACCCGGGACCATAACGAGGACACGTTTCTCGTCGCCGATCTGAGCACCGGCAACTCGAGCCTCCTTCCCGAAGTCCGCGAGCACCATGTCGGCCCGCGCGGTTCCCTCTTCATGGTCGCCGACGGCATGGGCGGCGCGGTGGCGGGCGAGCTTGCGAGCGAGATGGCCGCCGACCTGATTTATCGGCACCTCGCCACGGAGTGGGCCGTCGATCCCGACAACTCGCCGGAGCGCTTTGCCTTCCGCATGCGTGAGGCGGTCGAGCTCGCCAACGCCCGCATTTTCAACTACGCCAGGGAGCATCCCGAAGTTCGCGGCATGGGGACGACGGTCACCGCGGCCGGCATTTGCGGCGCCGAGCTCTACCTCACCCAGATCGGAGACAGCCGCGCCTATCTCGTTCGCCGGGGCCTGGCCATCCAGCTCACCAAGGATCAGTCCCTCATGCAACGGCTCGTCGACGCCGGCGAGCTCACGGAGGAAGAAGCAGAGCACAGCGAGCGGCGCAACATCATTCTCCAGGCGCTCGGCCCCGACCCGCAGGTGAAGGTTGACCTGACTCACCAGTCGCTCCGGCGCGGTGACACGCTCATCATCTGTTCCGACGGCCTGTCGGGCCAGGTGCGGCGTGAGGAATTCGCCGCGCAGGTGACGGCCAACCCCGATCTCCCCGCGCTCTGCGCCGCCCTCATCGATATCGCCAACGAGCGGGGCGGTCCCGACAACATCACGGTCATCGCGGCCCGGTTCGAGGGCGGGGGGCTCGAGGAACCAACGGAGGACGGGGGAGTCGGGTACCGGGTGTTCGAGTTGCAGGAGGTGGCGCACGCGAAGACGGATGAGATCCCGTCGCCCCCGCCCGAAGCTCCAGCGGCCGCCATCGAAGCCACTTCGTCGGGCACCTCCCTCAACCGAGTGCTGTTGATCGTCGCCGCCCTCTGCCTCCTCGCCGTGGCGCTCGCCGTCTGGCTCTGAGCACTCGACCCCTCGGGGTCCGGCTCACGTGGGTCGGCGCGCTCTCGTTCGCCTCCGGCCTTCCGTATTTCTTCTTCAACGAGACGATTCCCGTCTGGCTGGCGCAGCAGGGCGTCAGCCTCGCCGCGATCGGGCTCGCCACCGGCGCCTCCGCGCCGTGGGTGCTCAAGTTTCTCTGGGCGCCCTTCGTCGACCGGATCGGCAGCCGGAGGGCGTGGATCAGGGCGTGCCTGATCCTGCTCGCAGTCACGACGGCGGTCTTCGCCAGCGCGGACCCCGAAAATCACGGCGCGAGACTCGGTGCGCTGCTGCTCCTCTACGTGACCCTCTCGGCGACCCAGGACATCGCGATCGACGCGTACACCATCGAGACCACGTTCGGCCGCGAGCTCGGCGTGGCCAACTCGGTCCGCATCGGCGCGTATCGCGCCGCGAGCTTCGTCTCCAGCGCACTGCTGGTCTGGATCGCCGCCCGAGAAGGCTGGCCCTCGGCGTTCATTGCCGGAGCCGTCATCACCACCGCGCTGGCCGTGGGCTCGTTCGTATTGCCCGACGTCAGACGGGAGTCGCGGCACGCCCTCGCCCTCGGTGAGCCGATCGAGGCGCTGCTGAACCGGCGGGGCATCTGGGCCGTGATCATCTTTGCACTGCTCTTCAAGCTCGACATCTCGGCGATGGAGCCGATGACCAAGCCGTTCTGGGTGGCGAGCGGACTTTCACTCGACCAGATCGCCGCGCTCACCACCGGGCGCCTGCTCGCGACGCTCGCCGGGGCCGGACTCGGCGGCGTGCTCGCCACGCGAATCGGCATTTTTCGGGCGCTCTGGACGATGGGACTCGTGCAGCTGCTGTCGAGTCTTGGGTATGCGATGGCGGCGGCGGTGCCCACCGACCACGGATTGATCACGGGAGCAGCACTCTTCGAGAATTTCGCGGCGGGGCTGGGGACGGCGGCGTTTCTGGCATTCCTGATGTCGGTGTGCGAGCGTCGGTATGCCGCGACGCAGTTCGCGCTGCTGAGCGCCGTCTACGCCCTCAGCAGGTGGGGCGCGGGTCTCGTGTCCGGCGTGCTCGCCGAGCGGGTCGGCTTCGCTCACTACTTCCTGCTCACCTTCGCGCTTGGCGTTCCCGCCTACGCACTGCTGCCGAAGATTCGCAACGCGAGCCTGGAGCCGGACGAGCCTACCCCCTCGTGAGCCGGTCGCGCAGCCAGCGAGCCACGGCCTCCTGCATGAGGCGCTGGCGATGCCAGGCGAGCAGCACCGGAACGTCGGCGGGAAGCTCGAACAACAGCCGCGGATGTCCGAAGAGGACGATCAGGTCGGCATTGCCGGCGCGATCGGCGAATGCCTCCCGTGCCTCCGGCCCGAATCCCGAGCGACCCTTCCACGCCCGCGGCTCGGCAAACGCGAGCACCACGCGAGACCCACCGTCGTAGCGGCCGATGAGCTCCTCGCCCAGCTCCTGCTGCGTCCAGTCGGTGGGTCCCGACGGATAGGGGCCGCCGAGATCATCGTCCACGACGGTCAGGTTGATCGGTCCCTCCAGGCGTGGCGCCGTCCCGCGCAGCATCCCCTGCTGCAGCAGCGCGTCCGCCAGAGCCGCGGCGGATTCAAACGGCCCGCGCGTCACCGGTGCGGTGGGGCCGTTGGCAAGCACGAGCGCGCGATCGTATCGTCTCAGCGCCTCGACCAGCCGCTCGCGCGGCAGGCTGCCCCCGGCGATGGCCTGGTCGAGCGCGTCCTTCACCCGGCGCGAATCCTTCGGATAGAGGAGGAGATCCACGCCGGCGGCCACGGCCTCCACCGCCGCGTCGGACTCGCGCCGTCCCTGAAGCGCACCGTCCATGATGAGCGCATCACTCACGATGATTCCGTCGAAGCCGAGACCATCGCGCAGCTGGTCGAGCACCGGCTTCGAGAGTGTGGCGGGCAGACCCGACGGATCGAGCGAGGGATACGCCACGTGCCCCGTCATCACCGAGGCGACACCGCTCTCCACCGCGACGGCGAACGGAACCATGTCGGCGTTCAGCAGCGTCTGCGCCCTGGCGTTGACGACGGGCAGATCGATGTGCGAGTCCACCGTGGTGCGACCGTGCCCCGGGAAATGCTTGGCGCAGGCGAGCGCGCCCGCGTCCTGGCACCCCTCGATCCACGAGCGCACGTAGCTCGCGACACGATCGGGGTCCGCGCCGAAGGCTCGGGTCTGCACGATCGGATTCTCGGCGAGCACGTCGAGATCCGCGACCGGAGCGAAGACCCAGTTGATGCCCACCGCGCGCGCCTCCTGTGCGGTGATGCTGCCGGCCCAGCGAACCACGGCCGCATCCTCAAACGAGGCCAGTGCCGCCGGTGGCGGAAGCTCGGTGAGCCCGTCCACCTGCTGTCCTGCCCCCCGCTCGAGATCGGACGCGATGAGCAGCGGCCGTCCGGCGCGCCTGAGGAGATCGGTGGTGAGGCGCCGCACGCCCTCGACGGTACCGCCAAAGATGATGAAGCCGCCGGCCCCGAGCTCGAGCGCGTCGGCGATCGTCGCGGCTTCGTGCCCGAAGCCTCCTTCCGCTCGCCAGCGGAGCGCCGGGAGGATCAGCCGGCCCGTGTCGAGTCGCTCGCCGGTGGTCACGCCGGGGTCACCGTGCCCAGGACCCGCGGTCCTCGGGCGCCAGTGGCCGCCGGAACGTTCCCCGGTTGCCCGTGGAGCGTGAGGTACCCGAGCAGCGCAAAGGCGACCGCCTCCTTGGCATCGCCGGGAAAGAACAGCTCGTCGAACCGGCGCAGCGGGTGGGCGCTCCGGTGCTGCGTGAGGTGTCGCTGCAGCGCCGCCATGAGACCGGGATGATGACATCCTCCGCCCGAGGCGATGACCTCGGCGTCCACCGGAATCCACCGCTCGATCGCGCCCGCGACGGTGCGCGCCGTGAGCTCGACCGCCGTCGCCACGCCGTCCGCGCCGGGGACGCGGGCATGCAGCCGAGCGGCAAAGTCATCTCCGAACCGCTCGCGGCCGGTACTCTTGGGCGGCGCCGCGGCGAAGAACTCGTCGGCAAGCAGCTCCGCCAGCACTCCTTCATCGGGCTTCCCCCTCGCCGCGATGCGGCCGTCACGATCAAAGGCGTCCGCACCGTCCACCATGCGAGCCACGGCGTCGATGATGGCGACACCCGGCCCGGTGTCGAACGCGAGCACTCCGTCCTCCTGGGCCCGCCGCGGAACGAAGGTGAGATTGGCCATCCCGCCGAGATTGAGCAGCACCCGAGGAACGGCCGTAGCCGCGAAGAGCAGCACGTCGGCCATCGGCACGAGCGGCGCTCCCTGCCCTCCAGCGGCAACATCCCGCGCGCGAAACCCACTCACCACGCGCACGCCGAATCGTTCGGCGAGCACGGCCGGCTCGCCGAGCTGCCAGCTCACGGCCGGGGGCTCATGCCAGATCGTCTGCCCCGGAAAGGCGATAACCGTGATGTCCGAGGCCGGAACGTGGGCCTCCGCGAGCAAGGTCTCCACGGCATCGGCTGCCCATTCGCCGATCTGTGCGTGCAGCCGGCCGAATTGCGCGGCGGGGTTCGCGCCATCGCCCGGGACGTGCAAGGCCGAGCGAAGCTGGAGACGCTCCTCGTCGTTGTACGGGCGGGTGATGAAGTGCACGAGTGAGGCATGCGTCGGGCCGTCGAACCGGACGAGCGCGGCGTCCATCCCGTCCAGCGAGGTGCCGGACATGAGGCCCACCGCCAGAACCGGACGCTCGGTCACGCGCCGCGGACCGCGGGAGGGTCACCCACGATGCGGCGAAGGTGGCCGGCGTGCTCCGCCAGCAGCTGCTCGGCCTCCTCGCGACCCACACTCCTGCGGGCCATGACGATGGCCGTCTTGACGCTCCCGTCGGCGGCGCTGAGCACATCACGCGCCTGCTCCCGGCCGAGTCCGGTGGTCTCCATCACGATGCGGTGACTCCGGTCGACCAGTTTGTCGTTCCAGGCGCGCACGTCCACCATCAGATTGCCGTAGACCTTGCCCAGGCGAATCATCGCGCCGGTGGTGAGGGTGTTGAGGACGAGCTTCGTGGCGGTGCCCGACTTCATTCGGGTGGACCCGGTGACCACTTCGGGCCCCACCAGAACGGTGATGCACTCGTCGCACGTTTCCCGCAGCAGTGCCGGCGGCTCGGAGCAGGACACGAGCGCCGTGCGCGCACCGAGCGTCTGTGCCTGCGACAGCGCGGCGCGGACAAAGGGCGTCGTCCCACTGGCGGCGATGCCCACGACGACGTCGTCCGGCCCGACCCTGCGCGCATCCATCTCCCCGATGCCGGCGTTGACGTCGTCTTCGGCGCCTTCGATCGAGCGAATGAGCGCGGGAAGTCCGCCCGCGATGACCCCCACGACCATTTCCGCCGGGGTGCCGAAGGTCGGCGGACACTCCGCGGCGTCCAGCACGCCCAGCCGTCCACTGGTCCCCGCGCCGACGTACAAGAGGCGCCCGCCCGCGCGGAACGCGGCCTCGATGAGGTCGATCGTTCTCGCGATCGCCAGGCGGGCGCGCGCCACGGCAGCCGGGACGGTGGCGTCCTCGGCGCCGATGAGATCGACGATGTCGAGCGCTGAAGCGGTGTCGATGGTAGCGCTTCGGGGATTGCGCCGTTCGGTCAGGCGCGCGTCGAGGAAGTCGTCAGCCACGCAGTTGTGAGGGAAAGTGTTTGCCGGCGCCAGCCTGCGGCTAAATTAGAGCCCGTCGAACTCCCGGGGCAACCTCCTGCTCCTCTCCCGACCGATTCTCGAGGATCCCGTGCGCCTCCGCCGACCGCCGCTCACCCTCGCGTTGTTCACCACCTTCGCCTGCGCCGCGCCGGCGGGAACGCCGGAAACTCCCGCCCCCGCCGGGGCCTGGACGCGCGTGGACACCGCCACTGTCGCGCTGGGGACAAGGGCGATGGTGGTCTCGGGAAGCCCCATCGCGAGCGAGGTGGGGCGCGAGATCCTCAAGCAGGGCGGCAACGCCGTCGACGCAGCCGTGGCGGTGGGGTTCGCGTTGGCGGTGGTCCACCCGGAGGCGGGCAATCTCGGTGGCGGCGGATTCATGGTGATCCGCCTGCACGACGGAACCGCGCTCTCCCTCGACTATCGTGAGACGGCGCCGGCGGCAGCGACCCGGGACATGTATCTCGACGCCGATGGCCAGCCCACCGAGAAGAGCGTCACGGGCCACCTCTCCGTGGGAGTCCCCGGATCGGTCGCGGGAATGGTCGAGGCGCACCGGAAGCTCGGACACCTTCCGCTGGCGGCGCTCGTCGAGCCGGCCCTGCGCCTGGCGCGCGAAGGCTTCCTGGTGGACGAATATCGCAGGAGCTCCATCGGGGAGGACAGCGCGAGGCTGGTCCTCTTCCCTGCCTCCCGCGCCTCGTTTCTCCCCGGTGGCGCTCCTCCGAAGCCGGGCACGCTGCTGAGCCAGCCCGACCTCGCATCAACTCTCGAGGCCATTCGGGACAGCGGCGCCTCGGGGTTCTACGGCGGGCGAATCGCGGATCTGATCGTCGCCGAAATGACCCGAGGGGGCGGGCTGATTACCCGTGGCGATCTGATCGCGTACCGGGCCATCTGGCGGGACCCTGTCGCCATCACCTACCGCGGGTACACGATCTACTCGATGCCTCCCGCCTCCTCGGGCGGCGTGACGATGGGCGAGATCCTCAACGTCATGGAGGGCTATTCGCCGCTGCCACCCTTCGGCTCTCCCGCGCTGCTCCATCGCGAAGCGGAGGCGATGCGGCGCGCCTTCACCGACCGCAACATGTACCTGGGTGATCCGGAATTCGTGAAGAACCCGCTGGACCGGCTGCTCTCGAAGCCCTACGCCGCGGAGCTCCGGAGCGGAATCGGCGCGCGGGCGACCCCGACACCGGCATTCGATCCCGCCGCGCGCGGTGGCAGCTCGACGACGCACTACTCGGTGGTGGATGCCGAAGGGAATGCCGTGAGCTGTACGACAACGCTCAATAACAGCTACGGCAGCGCGGTGACGGTGACGGGCGCAGGCTTTCTGTTGAACGACGAGATGGACGATTTCGCGACCGCCCCCGGGAAGCCGAACATGTACGGTCTGGTCCAGGGCGAAGTGAACGCCATCGCACCGGGCAAACGGATGCTCTCGGCGATGACGCCGAGTGTCGTGCTCGATCCCTCGGGCAGGCTCTACATGGTGGTGGGAACGCCGGGTGGCCCGCGCATCATCACGATGGTGTATCACGTCATCTCCAACGTCATTGACCATCACATGTCGCTCGCCGACGCGGTCGATGCGCCTCGAATGCATCACCAGGGACTTCCCGACACGCTGCAGGTGGAACGGGATGGTTTCCCCGAGGCCACGCTGGACAGCCTGCGCGCGCGCGGCCATGCGGTGCTCGCGAGCGGCCGCTGGGGGGACGTGGAAGCAATCATTCGCACGGCGGATGGCTGGCAGGG
>JBDTTA010000033.1:0-17691 GCA_039930845.1 Gemmatimonadales bacterium | reverse complement strand
TCGAAGTTGTTCGCGTGACCGGCGGTGTCCTTGAGCTGGTAGAGGTACTGGGCGTAGACCACGCCGCCGACAGTGACGGAAGGGGTCGGCGGAGGTGTGCCCTGCGCGAGTGCGGTGTCCGTACCGGCGACCGTGCCGAAAATCCCGAGGAGTCCGGCCAGCATGACAGCGGAACGCATCTGTACCTCATGGTGAGAAGAAGGGTCGGTGCCACACCTCCATTTTCAGGGGAGAAAGATCCCGGCGCCCGTCACGGGTGGCCGGTGGGTTTGTAACAGGGATGTAAATGGAGAACGGAGGCGCGGTGGACTCAGACCGCCGCGTCGGGAAACCAGCAGGTGACCGTGGTGCCGACGCCGCGCTCGCTCTCGGCCGATACCCTGCCGCCGTGAGCTTCCACGACATGCTTGACGATGGCGAGGCCCAGGCCGGTCCCGCCTCCCTCGCGTGAGCGGGCCGGGTCGGCGCGGTAGAACCGTTCGAAAATGCGCGGGAGATGCTCGCGGGTGATGCCGATGCCGTTGTCGCGCACCATCACCGCGACCCCCTCGCCATCGCGGCGGCTGAGGCAGGCAATGCGCCCCCCGGGCGGGGTGTATCGAAGCGAATTCTCCAGGAGGTTGGTGAGCACCTGGCGGAACGCGTTCAGGTCGGCGCAGACGGTGCGCGCATCGGGCGCGAGCTCGATGTCGAACTGCATGCCATCCTTCGCCGCGCGATCGGCCAGCGCGGACCACGTCTCGCGGGCGACCGCTTCGAGGTCGAGCGCCGTACGCGCCGGCTGCCAGCGTCCCGATTCGATGCGCGAGAGGTCGAGGAGGTCGTCCACCAGCGCCTGCATGCGCCGTGCATTGCTCAGGATGGTGCCGAGGAACCGCTCGGCGGTGTCGCGGTCGGGGCGGTCGGTGAGGAGGGTCTCGGCATAGCCCGAGATCGAGGTCAACGGCGTCTTGAGCTCGTGGGACACGTTGGCGACGAAATCGCGGCGCACCGTCTCGAGCCGGCGCATCTCGCTCAGATCGTGGATGACGAGCACCGCGCCGCCCGCCGGCAGGGGGCGGGCGTTCACGAGAAAGGCGCCGCCGTCCATCTCGAGCTCCCGGTCCTGCACCGGCCGCCCTTCGATCACGGCTTCCACCACCTCGCGCGCCGCCTTGACCCGGAAGAGCTCGGGAAGGTCCGGCAGCGGCTCCGCCGGCGCATATCCCAGGATCCTTCGCGCGGCAGGGTTGGCGGTGACGATGTGTCCGCGCGCGTCCGCCGCCACCACGCCCTCGATCATTGATTCGACGAGAGCGGCGGACTCCGCCTGCTCGCGGCGCAATTCGTCGAAGCGGTCGCCGAGCTGCCGGTGCATCTGGCGGAGCGCCTGGACGAGCGCGTCGATGTCGGGGACCCCCGAGCGGGGGAAGCGGGGCGGCGAGCCCGCCGCGATGGCGCGTGCCGCCGTCGTGATCGCGGTGAGGGGCTGGGCGATCGAGCGGCCGGCCAGCAGGGCGAAGATGGCGCCGACGAGAAGTGCCAGCAGCGCCGCGCCGCCCACCGCGCGCTGGGCGCGCTCGACGACCACATCCACCTGGCTCAGGCTCGCGGCCACGCGCACCGCACCCGGCCCGCCGGGAACGGCAACGTAGAGCATCTGCCGCCCCACCGTCTCGCTCCGCCGCGATGCCGTCCCCCGGCGACCGTGGAGTGCCGCCCGGACCTCGGGCCTGCCGGCGTGGTTTTCGATGGCCGGGAGAGGGCCGGGAGGAAAGTCGCTGTCGGCCCGGACCCGACCGGTGGAGTCGATCAGCGTGATGCGATGATTGTTCTGCTGCGCGAGCCGGTGAACCGCGGCGCCCCACTCGAGCGAGTCGGACGGCAGCGCCTCGCGGATCAGCCCCGCTTCGCTCTCGAGGCTGCGTGCGATGTCCCCCTCCATGTCACGCCGCAGCGAGCGTTCGGCCGACCAGACGAGCACCGTCATGGAAAGCACGAGCACGGCCAGCGAGCCGACGACCAGCCGCC
The DNA here is from genome assembly GCA_039930845.1 of Gemmatimonadales bacterium. Lineage (GTDB taxonomy): Bacteria > Gemmatimonadota > Gemmatimonadetes > Gemmatimonadales > GWC2-71-9 > CAVVWJ01. The sequence goes on along the minus strand of JBDTTA010000033.1, from coordinate 15,681 downwards.
TGGCGAAGGTCACCGAGCGCGCACCCCTCGCTCGCTTCCCCTGAACCGGTAGCCGAAGCCGCGCACCGTCTCGATCAGCTTCCCGGCATCCCCCAGCTTGGTGCGCAGCCGCTGCACGTGCATATCCACCGTGCGCGTCTGGATGTCGGGCTGCGCCTCCCAGACCGTCTCGAGGAGCTGGGGACGGGTCTGCACCCGGCCACGCCGCTCGACCAGCGTGAGCAACAGCTTGTACTCGGTGGCGGTGAGACTCAGCTCGTGGCCGCCGACGGTCGCCCGATGGGCGGAGCGGTCGATGGAGATCGGGCCGGCCGTGAGGGTGGACCCCGCCGTGACGGGAGGGGAGGCCAGCCGCCGCAGCAGTCCCGCCACCCTGAGAGAGAGCTCCTGCGGAGAGAACGGCTTGGTCAGGTAGTCGTCGGCGCCGAGCGAGAGCCCGCGGATCCGGTCGGTCTCTTCGCGCCGCGCCGTGAGGAGAATGACCCCGACGTCCTTCGTCTCATCCCGCTTGCGCAATTCGGCCAGCACGTCATAGCCGGACACGCCGGGCAGCATGAGATCGAGGATGACCATGTCCGGCCGCTCCTCGCGAGCCGCCTTGAGGGCGTCCGGGCCGTTGCCCGCGGTGGAGACCCGGAATCCCGCCTTGGCCAGGTGATAAGCGACGAGCGCGGTGATGTCCGGCTCATCGTCGACGACGAGAATACGATAGGTCATGACGGCCTCTTCGATCGGGGCGGCCGGTCGGTGGCAGGGTCCTGCACGCGGCTTCTCGTGTGTGAGCGGCTGCGCTCCGTCGCGCGGTCGCGCTCCGCCCGCATCGCGGCATTGTCGTGCACCACCGCATCAAGGATGGTCGAGAGCAGGCGGCCGAGCGCGCCGGGGTCCCGCCGAAGCCGGTAGAGGACGAACTGGGCGATCGGTGTGTCCCGGACCAGCTCGGCCCGTCGCAGCACTTTCAGGTGCCGGCTGACGGTGGGCTGCGGGAGGTCGAGGACGGACTGGAGATCGGAAACGAAGAGCGGCGCCGCCGCCAGGCAATTGAGGATCCGGAGCCGGGTGGGCTCGGCGACGGTGAGCAGGAGGCTGGTGGCCGACGTGGGCGGGTTCATATGCGCTGTAACGAATATACACGCAGGCGAATATACGCAAGATCGCCCCGGGGAGCCGCGAGTATATTGCACGGCGATGCTTGCCCTGCTCATCGCCGCGCATCTCGCCGTCGCTCCGGTCCAGGATACTGCCCACGTCGTGCTCGTCGCCACCACCGACCTGCATGGGCACATGACGGGCCGTGACTACCTCACGGACCGCCCCGCGCCGAACGGAGTCGCCCGCGTCGCCCGGGTGGTGGATTCCCTCCGCGCGAAGTACCCCGGTCAGGTGGTGCTCGTCGATGCCGGGGACTTGCTGCAGGGCGATCCGTTCGCGACGTATTTCGCACGCGTCGCTCCGCGGGAGCCGCACCCCATCATCGAAGCGATGAACCTCGCGGGGTATGACGCGGCCACGCCGGGCAACCGCGACTTCGACTGGGGCGTGCCGTTCTTCCGCCGCGCCATCAGCGACGCGCGCTTTGCCTACGTCAGCGCCAACGTCTTCGCGCTCCCGGGCGATAACCTCCTGTTGCCCGCCTATCGCGTCGTCCAGCGCCAGGGCGTGCGCATCGGGATCTCCGGCTTTACCACGCCGGGCGTGATGGTGTGGGACCGCGAGCAGGTGCGCGGCAAAATCAGGGTCGGCCCGATCGGGCCCGCGGCGGTGACGACGCTCGAGGCGGTGCGGCGCGATGCCGACGTCTCGATCGTGATCATCCACAGCGGGATGGACCACCGGTCCTCCTACGCCGATGCGGAGGTCGGCGCGGAAAACGTCGCCGCGACATTCGCGACCATCCAGCCCCAGCCCGACGTGGTCGTCGTGGGACACTCGCACGGTGAGATGCGGGACTCGGTCATCGACGGCGTGCATTTCGTACAACCGAAACCATTCGGCGGAAGCGTGTCGGTGGTCCACCTCGTCCTCGCCCGCGATGCAGGCGGGCCGTGGAAAGTCCGGCAGGTCAAGGCCGATCTGGTCTCGACGAAGGACGTTCCGCCCTCGGACCTGCTCGCCCAGCGTCTGGCCGCCTCGAGCGACTCCGTCGCCCGTTGGGTCCGCACACCGCTCGGTGTGGCCACGGGACCGATGCGTGCCACCGCCGCCAGAGTCCGGCCCACCGCGATCATCAACTTCATCAACGAAGTGCAGCGCCGCCGGGCCCACGCCGACGTCTCCGCTACCCCGGCCTTCGATCTCGGCGCCGGCTTCGACGCCGACACGATTCGCATCGGCACCATCCTCGCGCTCTATCCCCGCGACAACAGGCTTCGGGCGGTGCGCATCACGGGGTCGCAGCTCAAGGCCTATCTCGAGTGGAGCGCGCGGTACTTCTCCGTGGACCCCGGGGGCCGCGTGACCCTCAACGATTCGGTCCCGGGGTACGATTACGACATCGTGGGCGGGGCCCGCTACGACATCGACCTCCGCCGGCCCGTCGGTGACCGCATCCTGGGGCTTTCCCTTCGCGGGGAGCCGGTTGAGCCGGACGACAGCCTGACGATGGCGGTGAACGGCTACCGGCAGAGTGGCACCGGCGGCTACGACATGCTCCAGGGCGCCCCGGTGGTGTACGACCAGGGCGAGAACATTCCCGAATTGTTGATGGAGGAGGTCCGGACGCGTGGCCCCATCGATCCGGCGGACTACGCGAGCGAGGATTGGCAGGTGGTGCCGGAGGTCTATTCCGATGCTGTGCGCAATATCTTCAACATCCCGGCGACACCGCTGCCCGAGGGCGCGCGCGACACGATCATGCTTCGCATTCTTGCGACCGCGGACCTGCACGCCGATATGCTCCGCGGCGCGGCGTCGGCCGAAGCCACGATGGACAGTCTCGGCACCGACTGCGGTTGCCCGACACTCCGGCTCGATGCGGGAGACGCGATGGAGGGCTCCCCGCTCGCCGGAGAAACCGAGGGTCGAGCCGTGGTCGAGGTGCTCAATCAGATGAGGTACGGGGCCGCGGTGCTGGGCGATCGCGATTTCGATTGGGCCACCGACACGTTGCGCCGCCGCATGACGGACGCGAGCTATCCCTGGCTCGCGGCGAACGTCTTCGACTCCGTCACGGGACATCGTCCGGGGTGGATGACGCCGTACACGATGGTGCCGGCGCCCGGCACGCCGGTGGCGGTGTTCGGCTATATCTCCCCGGACGTGAAGGACCTCCTTCCCGACGATCGGACCCGTGCGCTTCGCTTCGGCGAGGGAGAGCTGGCCATTCACGACGTCCTCGGCGAGATCGCCGCGCGCAAGCCGGCATTCACCATCCTGCTCGCGCATGCCGGCCTGCAGTGCGACTCCGTGGTGTGCAAGGGCGAGGTGGTCCGGCTCGCCGAGCAGCTCGGGAGAAGCGGGGTGGACCTCATCGTCTCCGGGCATCTGGGCGAGTCCGCGACCACACGAGTGGGGGGCATCCCGATCATGCAGGCGGGGGAACGCGGCACGTCCGTCGCGGTGGCCGACCTGGTCAAGACTCCGGCCGGCGGTCTCGAAGTGCGGACCCGCATCGTACCGGTGGACACGCTCGCGCGCAGCACAAACGCTGCGCTGCTCGCGGCGCTGGAGTTCTACCGCCGCCGCAGCGACTCGGTCGATGCACGGCCGATCGCGCAGCTCAAGCGTCCGCTTCCCCGCGAAGGTCTCCAGTTCGCCCTCGGCGGCATGCTCGCCGAGGCGCGGCGCAACGTGCTGCGGGCCGATGTGGGGCTCGTGCGCAACGAGAGCATCGCCTCCGATCTTCCGTCGGGAGCGGTAACGTACGCGACACTGACGGCGGTGGAGCCCGGCCGCCAGGACATGGTGCGGGTCACGGTAACCGGCGTGCAGCTCAGCGCGGCACTGGAGCACGCGCTGGACGGCGGGTCACCATCGGCACACATCGCGGGGGCGCAGGTGCGCTACGACCCCGGAAAGCCCGACGGCCGGCGAATCAGCCGCATCGTCCTGCAGGGGAATCGAAACGTGCGGCCGGCCGACCGATACACCCTGGCGCTCGATGAGTCGACTGCCGAAGGTGCGGGCGGCTACGTGATGCTTGCGGGCTTGCCGAAGGAGCGCCGCGGGATGACCGACGTCGAAGTCGATGCGGCCTTCCTCCGCCGGCTTCCCCAGCCGGTGGAAGTAGGGGGGACGGCCGGTTTCGTCTCCACCCGCAAATGACGACACTCAGCCGCATCTATATCAATGGAGCGCCGGTCGACGTGGAGCCGGGCACCGACGTGCGCGGTGCGCTCCGGTCGCACGATGAAGCGCTCGCCGCCGCCTACGAGGCGGGCCGCGCGCGGGTGACCGATGCCCGGGGCATCGAGGTCGCCGGCGAGCAGCAGCTATCGGCCGGATCGATTCTCCGGGTGGTGACGCGCTCGTCGCGCGGCGAAGGAGGCAGCGATGCTGACGCGTGAGCTGCTCGCACGACTGCCCAAGGCCGAGCTGCACACGCACCTCGATGCCGCGCTCAGGCCCGAGACGATGATCGAGCTGGCACGGCAGAGCAGATTCGAGTTGCCTGCTTCCGACGCCGACAGCCTCAGCAAGCTCATGGTGGTGGACGACGCCGCGAGCCTCGAGGATTATCTTCGTCGTTTCGACTATACCATACCGCTGCTGCAGACGCCGGAGGCGATCGAGCGGGTTTCGTACGAGATGGTCGAGGACGCCGCGCGCGACAACGTGCGCTACCTGGAGGTGCGGTACTGTCCCCGGCTGAGCACCCGAAAGGGGCTCTCGATCGACGAAGCGCTCGAAGCGGAGCTCGCCGGGCTCCGGCGTGGCGAGCACGATTTCGGGACGATCGCCAGGGTCATCAACTGCTCGCTGCGCCACTACGATCCCGCCGTCTCGCTGGAAATCGCGCGCGCGTCGGTGGCGTTCCGCGACCGCGGGGTGGTGGCGTTCGACCTGGCGGGCGGCGAGGCGGGGCGGCCGCCCGGGGCGCACAAGGCGGCGTTCGACCTGGCCCACGAAGGGCTGCTGGGCATTACCGTCCACGCGGGCGAGGCGGCGGGAGCGGGGTCGATCGCCGAGGCGCTGGACCTTTGCCACGCCGATCGCATCGGCCACGGCACACGGCTGCACGAGGACGGCCGGCTGCAGGACTACGTTCGCGACCGCCGGGTCCTCATCGAGATCAACATTACGAGCAACGTGCAGACCCGCGCGGTCCTGCGGGCCGCGGAGCATCCGGTGCGCGGGTACTACGATGCCGGCGTCGCCGTCACCCTCTGTACCGACGGCTGGCTCATGTGCGGTGTGTCGCTGACCGACGAGTACTGGCTGGCCCACACCGAGCTCGGGTTCACCCGGGAGGAGATCGACGCGATGATCCTCAATGGATTCGCCGGCGCGTACCTGCCGTGGCCGGAGCGGAAGGCGCTCGTGGAAAATGTGCGCGCCGAGCTGGCGGATCTGCGGTGAGCCGCCTGACGGGAATCATCGGCATCGCGCTGTTCGTCGGAATCGGCATTCTCTTTTCGCACAATCGCTCACGGATCAGATGGCGGGTCATCGGATGGGGCCTGGGACTCCAGGTGCTCTTCGCGATCTTCGTGCTGCGCATCCCGGCGGGGCAGGCACTCTTCCGCTGGCTGGGCGCACTGATCACCAGCATCCTGAGCTACTCCTACGTCGGCTCCTCCTTCGTCTTCGGCGAGCTCGGCAAGCAGCACTCCAGTCTCGGCGTCATCTTCGCTTTCCAGCTCCTGCCGGCCATCATCTTTGTTTCCGCGCTCTTCGCGATTCTCTATTACATCGGCGTCATGCAGATCGTCGTCCGGGCCTTTGCCTTCGTGATGAGCCGGGTGCTGGGCGCGAGCGGCGCGGAGAGCCTCAACGTCGCGGCGTCGATCTTCATGGGACAGACCGAGGCGCCCCTCACCATTCGCCCCTTCCTGCCACGAATGACGCGCTCCGAGCTGATGACGGTGATGACCTCGGGGATGGCGCACATCTCCGGCTCGATCATGGTGGCCTACATCGCGTTCGGCATCGAGGCCAGGCATCTCCTCACCGCGGTGATCATGACGGCCCCGGGCACCGTCATGATGGCCAAGCTCTTCGAGCCGGAAACCGAAGTGCCGGAGACCTACGGCAAGGTGAAGCTCGATCTGCCCAAGACCGACGTGAACCTCCTCGACGCCGCGGCCCGCGGCACCGGCGAGGGGCTCGCGCTGATGCTCAACGTGATCGCCATGCTCGTCGCGTTCGTGGCCCTCATCGCCTTCGTGAACGGCGCGTTCGGCGCGGTACACCGCTATATCGACTGGTTCCCGGCCGATCTGCAGACACCGCTCGGCTGGATCTTCCGCCCCTTTGCCTGGGCGATGGGCGTGCCGTGGCACGACAGCGGCGTGATCGGCGGACTGCTGGGCACGCGGATGGTGCTCAACGAGTTCATCGCCTTTGCGCAGCTCGGGCCCATGAAGGACGCCCTCGATCCGCGCTCGTTCACCATCGCGTCCTTCGCTCTCGCGGGGTTCGCCAACTTCAGCTCGATCGGCATCCAGCTCGGCGGCATCGGCGCCCTCGTCCCGGAGCGCAAAGGCGACCTCGCACGCCTCGGCCTTCGCGCCATGCTGGCCGGCACGCTCGCCAATTTTCTCTCGGCATCCATCGCCGGGATCCTGCTGCAGTGACCTCGGCAATCGCTCGGCTACCCGAGGTGGAGGAGGCCGCCGAGGCCGTCAGGAAACGGCTGGGCAGCCGGCGCCCCCTCGCCGCCGTGGTCCTCGGCTCCGGGCTCGGCTCATTTTCCGACAGAGTCGCGAACGCGATCACGATTCCCTACCGGGAAATTCCCGGCTTCCCGGTACCGACGGTGGAGGGACATGCCGGCGAGCTCGTGGCGGGAACACTCTCCGGAAAGATGGTGCTGCTCCAGAGCGGGCGCTTTCATTTGTACGAAGGGCATCCGGCGCAAACGGCGGCCTTTGCCGTGCGGGTCTTCGCGTCACTCGGTATCGGTACGCTCATCCTGACCAATGCGGCCGGCGGGATCAGGCGAGGCCTGGCGGCGGGAAGCGTCATGATGATCACCGATCATCTGAATCTCTCCTTCCACAATCCCCTCACTGGGCCGGTGTTGCCGGGCGAGGAACGCTTTCCCGACATGTCGGAGCCGTACGATCCTGCGCTGCGGCGGCTGGCGCGTGACGTGGCGATTCGGGAGCGAGTGGCGCTCGCCGAAGGGGTGTACGTGCAGCTGCTCGGGCCGAGCTACGAAACACCGGCCGAGATCCGGATGCTGGAACGTCTCGGGGCCGACGCGGTGGGCATGTCCACTGTAATCGAAGTCGTGGCGGCGCGGGCCCGCGGCATGCGCTGCCTCGGCTTCTCGGCGGTCACCAACGCCGCCGCCGGCGTCCTGCCCGTCAAGCTGAATCACGTCGAGGTAATGGAGACCGCGCGCCGGGTGGCGGGCGATCTCGGGACGATCATATCGGGGGTGGTGGCGGCGCTTTGACGCGGTGATCGAGCGGTCCGTGGCCCGCGCCGAGTCCGGGGGCTTCGAGGATGGCACGGTGGACATAGTCGAGTGCGTCGGCCACCGCGATCTCCAGATCGCGGCCGAGCGCGAGCCCCGCGGTGATGGCCGCGGAGAGGGTGCAGCCGGTGCCGTGGGTGGACGTCGTCTCGATGCGGGCGTGCCGGAACGGAATCCTGCCTTCGGGCGTGACCAGGATGTCGATGATGTCGCCGCCTTCGAGATGCCCGCCCTTCACGAGCACCGCGGCGGCGCCCTCATCGAGGAGCGCCTGACCCGCGCGCTCCATCCCGGCGGGGTCACGCGCCGCGCGGCCGGTCAGGATCTCCGCCTCATCGAGGTTGGGAGTCACGAGCGCGGCGAGCGGGACCAGCAGCTCGCGGAGGACCGATTCAGCCTCGGTGCTGAGCAGGCGCTGGCCCGAGGTCGAGACCATGACGGGGTCCACCACCAGCGGGCCCCATCCGTTTTCGCGGATCGCCTTGGCCACGAGCCGGACGAGAGGGGCCTCCGCCAGCATGCCCGTCTTGAGCGCGGCCGGAGGGAGGTCCTCGGCGAGCGCGGTGAGCTGGGCGGACACCATCGCCTCGGGCACCGACTCGACCGCGCGCACGCCGCGCGTGTTCTGCGCGGTGAGTGCGACGATCACCGACGTGCCGAAGACCCCGAACTGCTGAAATGTCTTGAGGTCGGCCTGGATGCCGGCCCCGCCGCCGGAGTCCGATCCGGCAATGGTGAGTGCGATCCTCATTCCGTGAGCGCCTCCGTGGCGTCTTCGCTGCTGACAACGATCCGGGACCTGCACCGCCGCCGCGGCCGGGAGCGGCGCGGGCTCGCGCTCGCCGAAGGGATCAGATTGGTGGAGGAAGCGCTTGCTGCCCGCGTTCCGATGCGCGGCGCCGCGTTCTCCCCGGCACTCGAAGGTACCCCGCGCGGGAAAGCGCTCAAGTCCGCGCTCCTGTCGGCCGGCGTGTCGCTCATCGAAGTGACCCACGCCGAGCTCGATGAGCTGGCCGATACCGAGCAGCCGCAGGGCGTCGTCGCCGTCGTCGAGCCGCCCGCGTGGACGCTCGCCGATCTACCCGCCGGCGCCGGCGCGGTGACGCTCGTGCTCGACGCGGTGCAGGATCCGGGAAACGTCGGCACGATGCTCCGCACCGCTCTCGCGTTCGGCGCCGGCGGGCTCGTCGCGCTGACCGGCACCGTCGAGCTGACAAACCCGAAAGTGGTGCGGGGAAGCATGGGGTCACTCTTCAGGCTGCCGTCGGTCGAGGCCGGCGCCGACGAATTTCTCTCGTGGGCCGCCGGTTGCGGCGCCGAAATCTGGACGGCGGCGGCCGGCGGCACGCCGCTCAAGCGGCGCCAACTGGGCAAGCGCGCCGGCCGGCCGCCCATCGCGCTCGCTGTCGGCAACGAAGGGGCCGGCATCAGTGCGCCGATCGAGTCCGCGGCCCGGCGCAGCGTCGCGTTGCCGCTCGCCGGAGGCGTCGAGTCGCTCAACGTCGCCGTGGCCGCCGGGATTCTCCTGTACGAGGTACTGCGTGACGATTGACTTCCTCCGTTCCGGAGCGCTGTTCGTCGTGATCTTCGCCGCCGTCTTCGGTGCGGCGTTCGGCAGTTTCCTCAACGTCTGCATCCTCAGATGGGGCGCCGAGCCCAAGCAGTCGGTGGTGCGTCCACCATCGCGCTGCCCGCGGTGCAATCGCGGGCTCTCATGGTATGAGAATATCCCCGTCGTTTCGTGGATCGTGCTCCGCGGGCGCTGCCGCGGCTGCGGACTGCCCATCTCGATCCAGTATCCTCTGGTCGAGCTGGCGACCGCGATCATCTGGGCCTGGTTCGCCTGGCGGCTGGGTCCCGCCTGGGCCGCGCTCGGCTCGGCCGTCTTCGCGACGCTTCTGCTCGGCATCGCGATGACCGACGCGCGCGAATACATCATCCCGAACGAGTTCACCTACGGCGGAATGTTCCTCGGACTCCTCTTCAGCCTCCCCGATGGGCCTGCCGGCCTCGTCGCATCGCTGCAGGGGATGATTTTTGGCGCGGGGATACTCTATCTCGTCGGCTCCATCGGCACCTTCGTCGCCGGCCGGGACGCGATGGGTGGCGGCGACGTGGCGATGATGGCGATGGTCGGCGCGTTTCTGGGGTGGGAATCGGTGTGCGTGACGATTTTCATGGGTGCGTGCATCGGGGTCCTCCTCCACCTGTTCGCGCTCGCACTCAGAAGGCGAACGAAAGCGCACGCCGAGCCGGCAGCGGAGCCGCCTGCGGAGTCCGTTCCCCTCGCGACTTCGGATGACGCCGAGTTCAAGACGAAGGAACAGCTCGCCGCCGAGGGGTACATTCCGTTCGGCGTGTCGCTCGCCATCGCGGCCGGCATTCTCCTGGTGACGGATGCGCGCGGGCCGATCCTCGAGTGGGTGGCATCATACGCCCGGCTCGTGGGACTGTAGTCTCCCGCATGAGCGTCCGCCGAGTGATTGTTCCGGTCCTGCTGCTCCTTGCCGCGTGCCGCGGTGCGCCGAAACAGGCGGACGGCGGCGGTCTCGCGCGCCTCGTGGACAGCCTGCGCATTCCGGTCGAGAAGGCCGCGGGCATGCGCTTCAAGACCGCGCCGCGCTCGGCGATGCGAACCCGCGAGCAGGTCAGGGCCTACCTGCTCGCCAAGCTGGACGAGGAGCTCACCCCGCCGAGGCTTCGGGGCCTCGAAGCGGCGTACCGGCTCCTCGGGCTTCTCCCCGACACCCTCTCGCTGCGGGCGCTCCTCCTCGACATCTACACCGAGCAGGTCGCGGGCTACTATGACCCCGATTCCGCCATGCTGTTCGGCGTGCGGGGCGCCGATCGGTCGCAACTCCGGCTGGTGCTCGCCCACGAAATGGTGCACGCGCTCCAGGGGCAGTATCTCCCGCTCGACTCCATCCTCAAGACGACCTCGAACAACGACCGGCTCACCGCCGCGCAGGCGATTCTCGAAGGCCAGGCGACGCTGGCCTCCATCGACGTGCTCGCGCCGGGGCAGGGAGTCTCGAAGACGCAGCAGTTCTGGGACATGTATCGCGACCAGGTGGAAGAGCAGCAGGGAACGATGCCCATCTTCGCGAAGGCGCCGCTCGTCGTCCGCCAGTCGATGATCTTTCCGTATCTCGACGGCGCGGAGTTCATGCATTGGTGGGCGTCGTCACCCCATGCCGATACGCTGCCGTACGGCCCACGCATGCCGCGGTCCACCGAGCAGATTCTCCATCCGGAGCGCTACGAACGGAAAGACACGCCCGTCACGCTCGTGTTCCCGGAGCCGGGAGGCATCTTCGAGGACGTGCTCGGGGAGAATGAGATTCGGGTCCTCATCGCGACACTTGCCGGGTCGGACGAGGTGCAGACCGTGATGCCGATCGGATGGGGCGGAGACCGCTTCCGGGTGTACGATACCGGCGCCGGGCCGGGCCTCGTGTGGTACGCGGTCTGGGACGACGACCGCTCGCGTGACCGGTTCCTCCGCGGCTCGGCCGGCGCGCTCAGCCGGACCGCGCGGGCCGGCTACCGTGCGGCACTCGATACGCTGCGTGTGGGCGCGGCGCCGGCTACGCGCTATGTCCTGGCCCCCACGGTGTGGAATCGGTGGAGCTCACTGCCCGTCATCGAGCTCGGACGCGGCGACTAGAGCCCGCCCCGTTCCATCAGGCGGCTGAGCGTGAAGAGCAGCAGGCCCACCAGACCGCCCACGAGCGTGCCGTTGATCCGCACGAACTGCAGATCGCGTCCCACCTGAAGCTCGATGCGCCGCGAGGTCTCGTCGGGGTCCCACCGGGCCACCGTTCCCGCGATGAGCTGTCCCACCTCGCCCCGGTGCTGCTCGACGACGTTGAGCACCGCATTCACGATCCATCCGTCGATCTTCTCCAGCAGCCCCTCGTCGTCGAGCGCGGCGTTGGCGACAGCGCTCAACCCCTTGGCCACACCGCCTGGCGCGCCGTCCGACGCCGCAACCGCCTGGCGGTCGAGCGCGCGCTTGACCGATTCCCAGAGCGACGCGCTCAGCTCGCGGCTCGCGGGACTGTCGAGGAGCTGTTGCTTGACCGTCTCGGCTTTCTCGATCACCTCGGGCGATTCCTGCAGGCGCACGATCCAGTCGAGCACGAGGTCGTCGAACTGGCGCCGCAGCGGGTGGGAGGGATCGTTCACGACTTCGCGCAGCGTCCGCTCGATCGCCGTCACCACCTTATCGTGGACCTTGTCGTCCACGAATTCCGGAATCCACCAGGGGCTCTCTTCGCGGATGCGCTCCCGGATCAGTTGCTCGTTGGTCGTCACCAGACCGGAGACCCCTCGCACCAGGCGGTCGAGAAGCTGCTGGTGCCGGTCGTCGATGGTGAGGATCTCGAGCCCTCGTGCCAGCACCGGCGCGATCGGCCGGCGACGCACCGGGTCGATGATCGTCCGGTCGAGAAAGGCGTGCACGTCCTCGTCGCGCATCATCGCGCTCGCATTCTGGAGCGCGGTGGCGGCGTGGCGTGCCACCGCCTGCCCGTTCTCCGGCCGGCTCAGCCATTCCGCCGCGCGGCGGCTCAGTTGGGCGGCGCGGAGCTTGGCGCCGAGGATTTCGTTCGAGAGGAAATTGTTCTGGACGAAATTGCCGAGGCTCCGGCCGATCCGGTCTTTCCGCTGGGGGATGATCGCGGTGTGCGGAATCCTGATGCCGAGCGGGTGGCGGAAGAGTGCGGTGATGGCGAACCAGTCGGCCACGCCGCCCACCATCGCCGCCTCGGCGGTGGCGCGGACGTAGGCGATCCATGGATGTGCGGGCTCGAGCAGCCGCGCGACGACGAAGATGATCGTCATCAGGACCAGCAGCCCCGTGGCGCGCCGCTTCATCTGCTCGAGGCGGGACCGCTTGAGCGCCTCGTCTGGGATCGGCGGGAGCGGGGCAGCGGGCTCGATGGAGGTCATGGGGGGAAAGTAGGGGAGGACGGGGAGGACGGGGAGGACGGGGATGTTGCGCGCATGAATGGGATACGCACATTTCCGCGGACGTCGCGAGAATTACGGGCATGGCCCGGTATGAGCAGCTCAAGGCTTGGCAGCATTGTCACGAGCTTGCCCTTTCGGTCTATGGCGCCACCGATCGCTGGCCACGTCACGAGCTCTTCGGCCTGACTTCTCAGGCCAGGAGAGCGGCACATTCTGCCGCCGCGAATATCGCCGAAGGATTTGCAAAGCGAGGTCCCCGGGAATTTCGACGCTATCTCGACATCTCGCTGGGATCGCTGGCGGAATTGTCGTATACGCTGCGCCTCGCGCGTGACCTCTCCTTACTCACGCCCGAGAAGTGGACGGAGCTGAACGAGTTGCATGAGAATGCCCGGGGCCTGGTGTGGCTTCTGTATCGATCCCTCCACTGCTAGCCTCCCCGTCCTCCCCGTCCTCCCCGTCCTCCCCGTCCTCCCCGTCCTCCCCGTCCTTGCCCAAACCCTCACTCCCGGCTAACCTTACGGGCTTATGTTCGACGAGCTTTCCGCCAAACTCAACGCCACCCTTCAGAAGCTCACCGGGCGCGGCGTTCTGACGGAGGAAGCGGTCCGAGAAGGACTCCGGGAGATCCGCCGGATCCTGCTCGAGGCCGACGTCAGCTTCGATCTGACGCGCGAGTTTCTCGAGCGGGTGCAGGCCAAAGCGGTTGGCGTTACCTCGCTTAAGGAAGTCCGACCCGGACACCAGCTCGTCAAGATCGTCTACGACGAGCTCGTGGTATTGCTCGGCGAAAAGCAGGCGCCGCTGGTGCACGCCACGGTCCCGCCAACCATCGTGATGCTGGTCGGGTTGCAGGGATCGGGCAAGACCACCACCGCCGGCAAGCTGGCCAGGCGGCTCAAGCTGGAGCAGAAGGCGCCATTCCTCGTCGCGGCCGACGTCTACCGTCCCGCCGCCGTCGAGCAGCTCCAGACGCTCGGTCGCCAGGTGGACGTCGGCGTGTATGGTGAGGCGGGCTCCACTGACGTCGTCAAGATCGTCCGCGAGGGGATCGTCGCGGCGGGCAAGGCCCGGGGTCGCACGGTCATCGTCGACACCGCCGGCCGTCTGCAGATCGACGACGAGATGATGAACGAGCTGAAACAGCTCAAGGCCGCCGTCTCGCCGCACGAAATCCTGCTGGTGGCCGACGGCATGACGGGCCAGGATGCGGTCAGGATCGCCAAGGGTTTTCACGACGCCATCGGCATCACCGGCGTCATCCTGACCAAGATGGACGGCGATGCCCGCGGCGGCGCGGCGCTCTCGATCTACGGCGTCACCCACGCGCCGATCAAGTACATCGGCGTCGGCGAAAAGCTCGAGGCGCTCGAGCCGTTCTACCCCGACCGCCTCGCCGGCCGGATTCTCCAGCAGGGAGACATCCTCTCGCTGGTGGAAAAGGCCCAGGGCGCGGTCGATGAAAAAGAGGCCGAGCGGCTCGCGAAGAAGGTCACGTCGAAGAAGGGCCTCGATCTCCAGGACTTCCTCGGCGCCATGCGGCAAATGCAGAAGATGGGGCCGCTCAAGAACGTGCTCGGCATGCTTCCGGGAATGAATCCCGCCATGCTGCAGGCGGCAAAGATCGACGACAAGAAGCTCAAGCACGTGGAAGCCATCGTGCTCTCGATGACGCCAAAGGAACGCTCGAACCCCGACGTGCTCACCGGGCAGCGGCGGCTCCGGATCGCGAAGGGCTCCGGCCGCACCGTGCAGGAAGTGAACGCGTTGCTGTCGCAGTTCAAGCAGATGCAGAAGTTCATGAAGATCGCGGGGAAGACCGGAGGCGCCGGTCTGAAGCTGCCGTTCGGACGTGGCGGATTCCCCGGTTAACCCGCAGCACCCAGGAACACACATGGCAACACGCATTCGCCTCCGCCGCGTCGGACGCAAGAAGCTCCCCCTGTATCGCATCGTGGTCGCCGACCAGGAATCGCCCCGCGACGGGCGGTTCATCGAGATCATCGGCACCTACAATCCCAAGGGCGAGACGGCGGCCGACAAGGTGCAGGTCGACGCAGAGAAGGCCCGGCAATGGATCGCCAAGGGCGCCACGCCGTCGGAGACGGTGAACTCACTGCTCAAGCAGGTCGGGGTGTTCAAGCCGACCGCGGTCTGATGGACGCCGCCCGCCACCTGGTGGTGGGCCGGCTCCGAAAGCCGCACGGGCTGAAGGGCGATTGCACCCTCTTCCCGATTACCGATGATCCCCGGGCGGTGTTCACGCCGGGCAGGTCGGTGTGGCTGGTGGGGCTCGAAGGAACGGTCGTCGCCGGGCCGATCACCATCGAGCGCAGTCGCGAATATCACCGCGAGTGGCTCATCAAGTTCGCGGGGGCGGATCACCGCGATGCGCTCGATCCCTGGCGCGGGCTGTTCGTGGCGGTGCCCGAAGTCGAGCTCACGCCGCCCGAGGGCGACGAGGTCTACCTGCACGAGCTGGCCGGTTTTGCCGTCCGCTCGGAAGACGGTACCCCACTCGGTCTCGTGAGCGCGGTGTACGAGCTGCCCTCCGGGCTGATGATCGAGGTGCAGGGCCCCAAACGGGAATTCCTGCTGCCGTACAAGAAGGAATTCGTGCGAGACGTCGATCGCGGGGAGCGGCGGCTGGTGGTCGCACTGCCGGAGGGGCTGGTGGAGGGGTAAGGCGGGATGGCGGTATGGCGGTAAGGGTCGAGGGAGTCAGCGATGGGCGCACGAGACGAGAGGGTACCGCCCTACCGCCGTACCGGCGTTCCGCCGTTGACCATCGACGTCGTCACGCTCTTCCCCGAGGTCATCGCGCCCTTCGTGGCGGCGAGCATTCCGGGGCGGGCGGCGGCAGCCGGGCTGGTGAAGTTCAATCTGGTTCAGCTGCGCGACTTCACCCACGACCGGCATCACACCGTGGATGACTACGCCTACGGCGGCGGTGCGGGAATGGTGCTTCGGCCCGAGCCGTTCTTCGAGGCCGTCGAGAGTCTGGGGCCGCTGGGCGCCGTGGTGCTGCTGTCGGCGCGCGGCAAGCCGTTTACGCACGACGATGCCGTGCGGTTGTCGCTCGGCTCGCGCCTGACGCTGCTCTCCGGTCACTACAAGGACGTGGA
>JBDTTA010000032.1:0-17815 GCA_039930845.1 Gemmatimonadales bacterium | reverse complement strand
GCAGCGGACAGGGAGGGATTCGAACCCTCGATACGGTTACCCGTATGCCACCTTTCCAGGGTGGTGCCTTCAACCGCTCGGCCACCTGTCCCAGTCTGTTGCGAGCGGGCAACTTATCCGAGCGCGATGGGGGCGTCAACGAGCCCTGCATGCGCCATCTCGCGGAATTATCTTCACGCTCATCTCACCTCGGAGCCAGGTATCCCTTCGAACCCTCGCGATCCTCACACCGACGTCTTCATCACTGCCGCCGTCCGGACGCCCATCGGCCGGGCGGGCGGCGTGCTGGCGAGCCTCAGGCCCGACGACCTCGCGGCCACGGCGATTCGCGGCGTCGTGGAGCGTGGGCGTCTTCCTCCCGATCGCATCGAGGATGTGATCCTCGGCTGCGCGAATCAGGCGGGGGAGGACAATCGCAACGTGGCCCGCATGGCTGCACTCCTCGCGGGCCTGCCGATCGAGGTGGCGGGTCAGACCGTCAATCGCCTCTGTGGATCGGGGCTTCAGGCGGTAATGAGCGCCGCGCAGGCGGTGCGCTCCGACGAGGGCGATCTCTTCGTGGCCGGCGGCGTCGAGAGCATGACGCGCGCGCCATATGTCACGCTCAAATCGGGAAAGGCGTGGGACCGGGCGACCCCGTCCACCGCCGACACGACCGTCGGCTGGCGATTCATCAATCCACGCATGCCGTCGGACTGGACCATTTCGCTCGGTGAGACGGCCGAGCGGGTCGCCCGACAGTACGGTATCGGCCGCGCTGAGCAGGATGCGTTTGCAGTCGAAAGCCAGCGGCGGGCCCAGGGCGCGATCGCGAACGGCGTGTACGTCGAGGAAATCGTGGGCGTGGAGGTGACGGCCGGCGGCGGGACGGTACTGCTCTCGCGCGATGAGCCGCCGCGTCCGGGTGTCACGATGGATTCGCTGGGCGCGCTGAAGCCGGCATTCGTCCGCGATGGCACGGTCACCGCCGGCACGTCGAGCGGGATCAACGATGGGGCCGCCGCGCTTTCGATCGCCGGCCGGCGCACGGTGGATGAGCTCGGACTGACGCCGATCGCGCGCATCGTCGCGGGTGCGGTGGCGGGAGTCGATCCGAGCGTGATGGGGCTGGGGCCGGTGCCGGCGACACGCAAGGCGCTCGCACGAGCGAACCTCGCCGTGGAGGACCTCGACCTGATCGAGCTCAACGAGGCGTTCGCCGCGCAGGCGCTGGCCTGTATCAGGGAGCTGGAGCTCGACCCGGCGCGCGTCAATCTCTATGGGGGTGCCATCGCGCTCGGCCATCCACTCGGCGCGACCGGCGCGCGGATCCTGACGACGCTCGTGCACGCGCTCCGCCGCACCGGCGGCCGCTACGGACTCGCGACCATGTGTATCGGTGTCGGTCAGGGCATTGCGATGGTGGTGGAGCGGGTCTAAGGCACGGTATCGGGCGGGTGTGCCCGGCGCTCGCCCTGCGCATCGGGGTTCGCGACCGCCCCGCGCCGCACGAACTCCGCTCGCGCGTCCCTCAGCAGCCCCAGCGTGTGCTCCCGCTCCCTTTCGGTGTTGAACTCCCGGCTCGTCCGTACGCCGTCGGCCAGGCGATCGATCCACCGGACAAAATACCCGGCATCCGCCGCCGACCGGATCGGTTGCCCGTCCACGATCACGTATACCGGGCTCGTCGTGGCGTAGGGATAGAAGTCCAGCACCGGATACCGCGCACGGTCGCTGCGAGCGCGAAGCAGGTACCAGCCGCTCCGCCGCAGGGGGAGCTTGACGGTTACCGCGGCGAACGTGCGGTCACCGGTCAGCGGAACGTCCCGGACCACCGCTCCATTTTCGATGATCTCCAGATGATCGATGGCGACGTTCGATCGGAGCGACACGCGAGCGTTGACTTCGTGCGCGCCCGCCGGAAGCGAAAGCTCCTGCCCTGCGCCCCTGCCGTCCACGGTGAATTCCAGGAGGGGTCCGTTGGTCGCAAAGCTCCGCCCGGCCTTGAGCGAATCGAGAAAACGGCGATAGTCGAGCTTCGCTCCCGCCCGTACGTATACCCGATTCATGCCCACCGGCCCGTGAAGTGAGGCGTAGTTCGCCATCGCGTCCGTGCCGGCACCCGCCGGAAGCCGGAACCCGCAGTTGAGGATCCGGTACCACGCTCGTGCGGTGGCCATCGGGTCGTCCACGAACCCGAGCGCCTCGTAGTAGTCCACCTTGCCGAGCGCCACGTCCACCGGAAACTCCGCCGTGAGCGCGTGCGCGGTATCCGATGGATCCGGATCCGAATCGAAGGGATGGACATAACCGGCGAGGCCACTCTGCGCATGTCCCTGGTCGGCCACGTCGGCGTTGGTGGGGACGAGGCTCGCAGCTGCGGTGTTGGCGTAGGCCGCGTAACCCGGAAGGATCAGGTGCTCCCGGAGGCCGAGCAGGCCCAGATGCCCCCAGTAGCTGGTGTGAAATTCCTGATCGTTCTTGATGATCACGGAAGGAGTTGAAGCGGGGTCGAGCGATCCGCGAAAGTATCCGACGTCGGGGAAGCGACCCTCCTTGTTGACGATCAGGTTCTCCACAACGTGCAGGTCCTCGGCGTGCGCCTGGAAGGCGAGGTGCGCGGGATCGTTCCGATAGGCGCCGCCGTAGTTCATGTGGACATGGAGATCGCCGCTGTACCAGCCGCGGGCCGGGAGGTCGTCGAGTCGTCGGAGCGCCATCCGAAGCAACGTCGTCTTCTCCGGGGCGACGACCTCCGAGCGGCGTTCCACCCGATACTCGGGTCCCCGCGAGATCTCGACGGAGAACGTCCCCGCGGGCAGCGAAGTCGTCGCGGTGCCGGCCGAGTGGAAATAGCCGTACTCGAGCTTGCGCTCTCCCCGATCGAAACCATCATCGGCATGCCGCCACGCATCGTCCGGAACGTAACTGCGGCCGTCCGGCCCGGTGATGGAGAGTCGCGCCGCACTCGCGCGTCCGGTGGCCGCGTCGGTCACTTCGATCCGGAGCGCGCCTCGCGGCGTGAGATACCCGCGATGGTCGACCCTCACCCGCTCCCGCTTGCCCCCGGGCACCTCGACCGTCCAGAGCGAGGTGTTCC
The DNA here is from genome assembly GCA_039930845.1 of Gemmatimonadales bacterium. GTDB lineage: Bacteria > Gemmatimonadota > Gemmatimonadetes > Gemmatimonadales > GWC2-71-9 > CAVVWJ01. Next base: position 14,736 of record JBDTTA010000032.1, on the reverse strand, counting down.
CGCTCTCGTTGGAGATGTAGGCGATCCGCGACCCGTCGGGCGACCAGCGGGGCGAGGTCACATCGAACTCGCCGTAGGTCAGCTGGAACTGGTCGCCTCCGTCGGGCGTCATCAGCCAGAGCTGGTTCCACTGCCGGCCAAGATACGAGCTGTAGACGACGCGCCGCCCGTCCCGGCTCCAGTCGGGTCGCGCCTTCCAGTTCGTCTCCTCGTAGTGAATCTCCCGCGGTACCGCACCTGGCCTCGCCTCGATCCGCCAGAAGCCGCCCGAACCCCAGATATGGCCGCGGTTGGAGATGACGATGAGCTCATTGCCGTCCGGTGACCAGGTCGGCGACAGGAACTGGTCGATGGTGTTGTAGTAGTAGCGCGGGAGGCCGCTCTCCCGGTCTTCGGTGATGCGGCGAACGTTTGCGGCATTCCCATCGACGCCGACGTCGGCGACGAAGACGTGCCACCGGCCCTCGTACGCCGAGGAGGTAAACGCGATGCGACGCCCGTCCGGCGACCATCGCGGCCCCAGATTGACGGCGCCATTCGAGAGAAGCGTCGTCGAGGCGCCGCCGGCCGCGTCGAGCAGCCGGAGGTCGATCGCATCGTCCCGGTAGGACGCGTAGACGATTCGTTTGCCATCGGGCGACCAGTCGGGCTCGTAGTCGTAGCCTGGTCCGTCGGTGATCTGACGGGCCTTCGTGGTGCCAACCCGCTGCCGCCAGAGAGAGCCTTGCATCGAGTACACCAGCTCGGTGCCATCCGGCGACCACGCGACGCTGCCGGGGCCGGAGGTGGCCTGCGGAATGAACATTTCGCGATAGTAGTACGGGTGGCGGACCTTGACCTGCTGAAGCACCGGCGCGCGCTGGGCCGCCAATCCCGCCGGGAGCGCAGCGAGACAGCACGCGGCGAGCAGGCGGACGCGATTCACCTCCGGCCCCTCCAGTAGATGAGTCCCCCGAGCACGACGAAGAAGCCGGCGCCCCCGATCACCTTGAGCCTGAAGAGCCATGGCTCCGCGGTGCCGGAGGGCGGCACCGTGGCGATCAGCATCGCGAAGAGCGTGAGGGCCAGCCCGCTGCAGCCGATGAGCAGCGCTGATAGCCGTCCCTCCGCTCGCGTGCCGATGGCCGGCGACTTGAGCCTGACGACGAGATAACAGGTGAAGAGATAGATGTACGGGATGAAGTAGACGAGCAGCATCGTGTCGAGAATGACCAGATACGCCTTCTCGACCGTCGTGCCCCGGCCGAGCACCGAGAGGAAGAGAAACACCGAGGCGAGCACCGCCTGGGTGAGGATCGCCACGTAGGGCGTCTTCCAGCGCGGATGAACCTTGCCGAACGCCGGCGGGAAATAGCGGTCCAGTCCGATGACAAACGCGACGCGGGCGGGCCCCGTGAGCCACGCCCCGACCCCGCCGATGTTCCCCAGCACATACAGCCCGGCGGCGAGCGGCGCGAGCCATAGGAGCCCCGGGCTGATCTCCCGCGCACCCACCGCGGTCGCCTGAAGAAAGCCGGAGACGATGTTCACCTTCCCGGAGGGGATCAGCCAGAGCACGGCCGCGGTGCCCACGATATAGAGAAAAGCGATGAGCGGGGCCGAGATGTAAATGGAGCGCGGAAGGGTGCGCCGCGGATCGCGCACCTCCGCGCCCATTACCGCACAGAGCTCGAGACCGGCAAAGGCGAAGGCGATCGACGCCCAGAGATTGAGCTCGGAGAGGTCGGCCAGGTTCGGAATCAGCGTGGCGGCGTTCATCGGCGTGGCGGCGGGACGCGTCAGCGCGGCATGGACGCCCAGCCCGATGAGGAGAATGCCTGGCAGATACGTGCCGACGGCGCCGATGTTCTGCAGCCAGCGCCCGGTCTTGAGCCCTACGATGTTGACGCCCACCGCCAGCCAGAGCGCCGCGAGCGTGGCCGGAAGGACGTACGCCCAGCTGTCGGCCAGCCCCGTCTCACCGCGCCCGATCGCGTAGGTGCCCACGACCGCGGTGGACATCAGCAGATTGGGATAGTAGAGGATGTTGTTGACCCAGTAACACCAGCCGCACATGAACCCGTGTCCCTCGCCGAAGGAACGCTTGGTCCACGCGTAGATGCCGCCCTCCTCCGGATATCGAGCCGAGAGGTCGCTGACGGCCAGCCCCTGCGGGATGAAGAAGAGGAGCGCGGCGAGAATCCAGAGCGTGATTGAGCTCGGCCCGGCCGCGGCCGCGGTGGCGAACCACCGGAGGCTGACCACCGCCACGATGTTGAAGAGGACCATGTCGCGGAGCGTGAGCTCGCGCGGAAGCGAGGCGGGCGTCGGCTCGGCGGCAGTGGTCGCGGTCATGGTCGGGTCAACCCTTGAGGAAGAGTCGCTGGGGATCGAGCACATCGCGCAGCAGGTGCAGCGCGGTGTCGGACGGTGGCTCGATCACCGGGATCTCCGCGCGGCGCCGGAGCGGCCAACCGACGCCAGCCTCCACCTCGCCGGCTTCGACGCCCGGATAGAGTGCCGAAAGGACGAGCTCTCCGCTCTCGTCGGGCTCGAGAATGGCTTTGTCGGTCACGACCTTGACCGGCCCCGCGCCCGGCATGCCGAGCTCGCGCCGTGAGTGCCCCCGCATCCGGTGGCCGGGGCTCGTGATGAAATCCACCGCCTCGGGAAATCCTCGGCGGCTGAGCCGGCTCACCACCAGGGTACGACGCGCGTGCACGGCGATCTCCGCCGCACCTCCACTGCCTGGCAGGCGGACGGCCGGATGATCGTACGAGCCCACGACCGTCGTATTGATGTTGCCCCAGCGATCTACCTGCGCGCCGCCGAGAAAGCCGACCTCGATCCGTCCATTCTGGAGAAAGGACTGGAAGATGTCGGCCATGCCGCACACCATGAGCGACCCCGTGACGAGCGAAGGGTCTCCGATCGACACCGGGAGTCGCTCGGGGACCGCGCCGACGGCGCCCGACTCGTAGATGAGCACCAGGCCGGGCGCGTGCATCGCGCGGGCGAGATTGCAGGCGAGATTGGGCAACCCGATGCCGACGAACACGACTTCGCCGTCCCGCAGTTCGCGCGCGGCGACGCACGCCATCATCTCGGCGGGCGAGCAGGCGCTAGTACCCATAGTTCACGCCCTCGCACATCTGTCGCGATGCGCGGAGCCGTTCCAGGCCGCCACACTTTCGCACGTAGGCCGCGCGGTCCTCGACGCCGTAGACGAACTCGTCGAGATACCGTTCGAGCGCCGCCGGATCGCGGGAGATCGCTTCCCATCCCACGTAGAAGGCATTGTCCCGGTCGTAGTACCCCTGGGCGAACGAGGGATGCGCGCCCCACGGCTCGACCACGACCGCATTCACGATCATCCCGGGAATGACCGTCCGGTTCGGATCGGCACGGATGACCGATTCGTCCACCAGCTCCTCGACCACGACGATCACCCGCGCCGACGCGAACGCCGCCTCCTTCTGAACGCCGAGCAGTCCCCAGATCTGCGCGTTCCCCTGGGCGTCGGCGCGCTGCGCGTGGACGATCGTCACGTCCGGATTGAGCGCCGGCACCGTCGCCAGCGACTCACCGGTATACGGGCATGTGACCGAGCGAATGCGTGGATTCACCGACGGCAGATCGGAGCCCATGTAGTTGCGCATCGTCCAGAACGGGAGCTGCGCCGCCCCGGCGCACAGCCGCCCCACCATGCCGAAGTGGGAGTACTCCTCGATCTCGAGGGGGGGACCCTTCCCCTCGACGGCCCGGCGAAAGGCGTGCAGCGAGCCCGCACCGGGATTGCCGGCCCAGGAGAAGACCAGCTTCCTGGCGCAGCCCGCGGCGATCATCTGATCGTAGATCAGATCGGGGGTGAGCCGGCAGAGCGTCAGCTCGCGCCGGCGCTGCCGGATGATCTCGTGCCCTGCAGCGAAGGAGATGAGGTGGGTAAAGCCTTCGATGACGAGGGTGTCGCCATCACGGACGTGAGAGGCGATCGCCTGGCGCATGCTCGTGATCTTCGACATGGACCGGGGGTCTCAGGTCGCACGTCGCAAGCCGCAGATCATGCGACTCGTGACGTGCGACGTGCGGCCTGGAGCTCCTCATCGATCATCCGCAGCGCCGTGTCCACGTCGTATTCGTCGATCACCAGTGGAGGGGCGAGGCGCAGCGTGCTCTTGCCGGCACCGAGCAGAAGCAGTCCCCGGCGGAACGCGCCCTGCACCAGCTGCTCGACCACCTCGGGCGCGGGCTCCCGCGTCGCACGGTCCTTCACGAACTCGATGCCGACCATCAATCCCCGCCCGCGTACGTCGCCGATGGATCCGTGCCGCTCGGCGAGCTGCCGGACGCCGCGAATCAGCCGGTCTCCCATCGTCACGGCGTTGGCCATCAGCCCGCCCTCCACGAGGTCGAGCGTGGCGAGCGCGGCCGCGCAGCACACCGGGTTGCCGCCGAAGGTCGAGCCGTGCGAGCCGCTTTCCCATGTGCTGACGGATTCCTTGGCCACGATGGCGCCGATCGGCATGCCCGAGCCGAGTCCCTTGGCGGTGAGCAGGATGTCCGGCTCGACGCCCTCGTGCTCGCAGGCGAACATCTTTCCCGTGCGTCCCACCCCGCACTGGACCTCGTCGGCGACGAGCAGGATACCGTGGCGGTCGCAGATCTCGCGGAGTCCGCGGAGGTAGCCGGGTGGAGGGACGATATAGCCGCCCTCGCCCTGGATGGGCTCGACGAAGATGGCGGCGACATCGCGCGGGTCGAGTTGCCGGACGAAGAGCTCCTTCTCGATAACGTCGAGGCAGCCACGCGTACACTCCGGCTCGTTCGCGCACCACTGGCACCGATACCGGTAGGCGAAGGGGACGTGGTGGACGTCCGGCAGCAGCGGGCCGAACCCGGCGTGCTGCCGCGCCTTGCTCGACGTCAGCGTCACCGCCCCTGTGGTGCGGCCGTGAAACGCGCCGCGAAAGGCGATGATCGCGGTGCGCCGCGTCGCGTAGCGGACGAGCTTGATCGCCCCCTCGACGGCCTCGGTGCCGGAGTTGGTGAGGAAGACGCGCTTCTTGGACGACCCCGGCGCCAGCCGAGCCAGCCGCTCGCAGAGCGCCGCCATGCCCTCGTAGTAGAAGTCAGACCCGCAGATGTGCAGGAAGCGATCGGCGGCGTCCTTGACCGCGGCGACGACCTTGGGATGCCCGTAGCCGGTGGAGCAGACGGCGATGCCCGCCATGAAATCGAGGAACCGATTGCCGTCCACGTCTTCGACGACGGGCCCCAGTCCACGGGCGACGACCAGCGGATATTCCTTGATATAGCAGCTGGCGGTCCACTCCTCGTCCCGGCGAACGATCTCCTGCGCCCGGGGCCCCGGCGGTGGCACCACGATCTGGGGGTAATCGCGCACTGATTCCTCTGTTCTGAAAAGGTGTTCGCGGTGACTCAGTGGGCCGGCGCGGCGGTCTCGATGACGGTACGGCTCTGCTCGCGCATGAACTGGGCGACGTAGTACGGGCCACATCCTCCCTTGCCCGTGGAGCCGGACCCCTTCCAGCCGCAGAATCCCTGCGCGCCGGGCCATGCCCCGGTGGTGGCGCCGGTGCGCTTGTTGGCGTAGCAGACGCCCGCCTCGATCTCCTCGAAAAAGCGCTCGACCTCGCGCTGATCGGCCGAGAAGATCCCCGCGGTCAGCCCGTACTCCGCCGCGTTGGCCTCGGCGAGGGCCTCGTCGAGACTCTCGACCTCACCAATCGCCAGGAGGGGAACGAAGAGCTCGTCCCGGAAGAGCGAGCTGGTCAATGGCAGGCGGGCCACCGTGGGCGCGACGAAATATCCCAGCTCGAGGCCACCGCCGGTCATCCGGCTCCCGCCCAGGAGGACCTCGCCCTCCGCGCGCGCCTGTGCCACGCCGCGCTCGAAGCGCTCGACCGCCCGCTCGTTGATCACCGGACCGAAGTAGACATCGCGCTCCGAGGGATCGCCGATGCGAATGTCTCGTGTGCGCGCGAGCAGCCGGTCGATGAATGGCTGGGCGACCGCCCGGTGTACGTACACACGCGATGTGGCGCTGCACTTCTGGTTCTGGAGGCTGAACGCCGACCGCATGACGCCTTCCGCCGCGGCATCGAGATCGGCGCTCTGCATCACGATTGCCGCGTTCTTCCCGCCCAGCTCGAGAAGACAGGGCTTGATCCATCGCGAGCTCACACCGGCATGGATTCGCATGCCCACGGCCTTCGAGCCCGTGAACACCACTCCATCCACCCCGGGATGCTGCCAGAGCGCGTCGCCGATCTCCTCGCGACGCCCGATGAGGAGATTGAACACACCCGCGGGCAGTCCCGCGTCACGATAGATCTCGTACATCTTGAGGCCGGTCCAGGGCGTGTCCTCCGCCGGCTTGTAGACGACGGCATTGCCGGCGGCCAGCGCCGCCGACGACATCCCCGCCGACAGCGCCAGCGGAAAGTTGAACGGAGCGATACAGGCAAAGACCCCGTAGGGGCGGAGCACGTCGGTGTTGCGCTCGATCGGGGTGACCTGCCCCATGGGCTGGACGAATCCGTCCGCTTCCTCGATCTGCCGGGAGTAATACTCGATCAGGTCGGCGCTCTCCTCCGCATCGCCCATCGACTCGAGGCGGCTCTTCCCCACCTCGAGCGCCATGATGGCCGCGAGCTCGTACTTCCGCTCGCGGATGAGCGCCGCCGCCCGCCGGAGCATCGCGAGCCGGTCGCGCCATGGGAGCCGCGCCCAGCCCCGCTGCGCGGCCCGGGCCGCCCTGACGGCGCGATCGACTTCGGCGGGCCCGGCGCACGCGAAGGTGCCGAGCACGAGGCTCGTATCGATCGGAGACCGATCGACCAGCGGCTCGAGGCGGGTGTCCACCGCCTCCCCGCCGATGTGAAACGGGTGCCGGCCGCCCGCCGCGGCACGCACATCCTCCAGCGCCTGGTCGAACCGGCGGTGAAAGTCGCCGAGATCCCCGCTTGTCGAGGTGTAGGTGATTTTCGCCGGTGCGCTCATGCCTGCCCCTCCGCCCGCCCTCCGATGACGCGGAGCGCGAGCACGAATAGATGGACCAGTTCGTCCAGCTGGTCCTCGGTGATGACGAATGGCGGCGCCAGCATGACCACGTCGCCGTTGATGCCGTCCGCCTGTCCCACATTGGGCCACACCACCAGGCCCGCGTCGAGCGCCGCCGCCGCGAACGTCTCCGCGACGCGCGCCGACCGCGGAAACGGCGCACGGGTGGACTTGTCCGCGACGAGCTCGACCCCGGCCAGCAGTCCCCGGCCCCGCACGTCGCCAACCATCGGCAGGTCGCGGAGTGCGGCGAGCCGTTGGTGAAACGCCGTTCCAATTGCCGCGCAGCGTTGAATGAGACCATGGTCGCGGAGATATCGGATCGCCGCAACCCCTCCCGCGCACAGCGTGGGATGATGGGAGAATGTCTGCGCGTGCATCAGAGCGCCAGACCCCCTGGCGATGACGTCGACCAGCCGGCGGGGTGCCACGAGTGCGGAGAGCGGAAGATAGCCGCCGCTGATTCCCTTGCCGAGCGTCATGAGATCCGGCACCACGCCATACGGCTCGAGCGCCGACCAGGTCCCGGTGCGGCCGGCGCCCGTGAGCACTTCGTCGGCGATCAGCAGGACGCCGTGCCGGTCGCAGGCCTCGCGCACCCGGCGCCAGTACTGCGGCAGCGGTACCGACGCGCCGGTGGACGAGCCCCCCACGGGTTCCGCGATGACCGCGGCCACGGTCTCCGGCCCTTCCCGCACGATGGCCGCCTCGATCGCCTCCCCGCTGCAGGCCGGGCAGAGCGGCAATCCGCCCCGGCATTCGCAACGGTACGCGTACGGCGCCGGCACTTGAACGACTTTCACCAGCCAGGGGTGGAAAAACGTCTTGTAGTGCTCGCGCGCCGACGCAGACAGCGCGAGGAGAGTGTTCCCGTGATATCCGGGCTTGAGTGCGATAATCGTCTGCCTGGCCGGCTGCCCCATCTCCACCCAGTACTGCCGCGCCAGCTTGAGTGCGGCCTCGACGGCCTCCGAGCCGCTCGCGAGCGGGTACACCAGATCGAGGTCCCCGGGAGAAAGGGCGGCAATCTCCGCGGCCAGCTCCTCGACCGGGTCGTGCGTGAAGGTCATGCCGCTGACATACCCCAGCCGCCGGGCCTGCGCGCCGACGGCATTCGCGACCTCGTCGACGCCGTGGCCCAGATTCGCGACGAATGCGCCCCCACTGCCATCGAGGTACCGGCGGCCGCCGGCATCGTACAGGTAGCAGCCTTCGCCACGGACGATGCGCGGGTAGTCGCGCGTCAATTTCCGGTAGAAGACGTGGGAGGTGGGATCGCCGTAAGCAGTCATGGGAGCGGAGCGAATGTGTCGGGGTCGTGGGAGCGGCGCCAGGGGTGGATCCGGCGTGCGTGGCCCGCATTCTGCAGAATATGGAGGGCGTGGCACCCGATGCGGGTTTCAGTAACAGCCCTAGACCCCTGCGGCCGATATGCAATCACCTCTTGTAGTTGACGCGCTGAGAGAGCAGCTCCTCCGGGTCCTGGATTGGTATCGACACGGACCCGCGGGCTTCCATTGGGGGATCGTCCTTCACCGCCGCAACGAGCGCGGGAAGATGCGGTTCGGCGCCATCACCCCTGACGGCGAAAGCCTGCTGCTCAGCGAGGCGCTGCTCTCCGACCTGAGTACTCAGCCCTGCTGGCTGGACGGTGCGGTGCGCGTCCGGCTCGAGTGTCGCCGCCTGACCGAGCCCCACCCCTGGCTCGAGGCCCTGGCTCGCCCCGATCGTCCACCGCTCGTCGAAGCCCTCTCCGTATACTTCGATCCCGACACATCGCCTGAAGAAGTGATGGCGTTTCAAGCGATGGCCGGGGTGCTGACTCCCGCAAAGTGCCCTTCCGAGCTGTTCGTGCTGACCCGCCGCAAGCCGCCTGGGTGGCCCTGCTAGCGACTCACTTCAGGAACAACAACTCCCGGTAGTTCGGCATCGGCCAGAGATCCGCGGCCACGCGGGCCTCGAGCGCATCGCCCGTTTCGCGGAGACGTTCCATCGCCGGCTTGAGCTCGCGATTGATCTGCGCGGCGTGCTTGCCCGGGTCCGCATCGTGGTGGCCGGCGAGCCGCTCCACCTCGTTCGTTCTCTTCCGGAATTCCGAGGCCAGCGACACGATCTCGCGAAGCATCACCTCGGCATCGCTCGCGTCCACCCCCGCCGCCTTGGTGGCGGCCACGGTTTCCGCCACCCGCCGCTGATGCTCGAGCGCGGCCGGGAGAATCTGGCTCCTGGCCATGGACGCCATCGTTTCCGCCTCGATCGCGAGCTGCTTCACGTACTTCTCGAGCTGGATATGAATCCGTGAGTCATATTCCGAGCGGGTCAGCACGCCGTACTTCCTGAAGATGTCAACGTTCTTCCGGGCCTTGAGTACCTGAAAAGCCGCCACCGAATCGCGAAGGTTGGGCAGGCCCCTCCGTTCGGCCTCGTCATGCCACTCCTGGGAATAATTGTCGCCATCGAAGAGAACGCGCTTGTGCTGCTTGATCACCTTCTTGAGCACCGAGAGCACCGCCGACTGGAGCCGGGCGGGCGACGGCCGGGCTCCCGCCGAACGCTCCAGCTCTGTCGCCATGTAATCGAGCGACTCCGCCACGATCGTATTCAGCACGGTGTTGGGCCATGCAATGCTCGCGCTCGAGCCCACCGCGCGAAATTCGAACTTGTTTCCGGTAAATGCGAATGGCGAGGTCCGGTTGCGGTCGCCCGAGTGACGCGGGAGCTGCGGGAGGGTCTTGGCGCCGAGATCAAGCGTCCCGCCGCGGATGGTCCGCTTGGGGAGGCCGCGCTCCACCTGCTCCAGGATGTCGGTGAGCATCTTCCCGAGGAAAATGGACATGATCGCCGGCGGGGCCTCGTTGGCGCCGAGCCGGTGGTCGTTGGCGGCCGAGGCAATCGAGGCGCGGAGAAGGTCGGCGTGGAGATCCACCGCGCGAACGGTCGCCACGAGGAAGACCAGGAACTGCATGTTCGTGTGGGTCTCGTCCTGCGGATCGAGGAGGTTGACGCCCGTGCTGGTGGACATCGACCAGTTGTTGTGCTTGCCCGAGCCGTTGACGCCGGCGAACGGCTTTTCATGCAGCAGCGCCTGGAGCCCGTACCGCGGGGCGACGCGCTTCAGCGTTTCCATGATGAGCATCTGGTGGTCGCCGGCGATCTGGCTCGGCTCGAAGAGCGGCGCGAGCTCGTACTGACCGGGGGCCACTTCGTTGTGCCGGGTTTTTACCGGGACGCCGAGGCGGTAGAGCTCGCGCTCCGACTCGGCCATGAACGCGAGCACCCGCGGCGGGATGGTGCCGAAGTAGTGGTCCTCGAGCTGTTGGCCCTTGGGGGGCCTGGCGCCGAAGAGCGTGCGCTCGCAGGTGAGGAGGTCGGGGCGCCTGTAGTAGAGGTCCCGATCGACGAGGAAGTACTCCTGCTCGGGACCGACGGTCGTGAACACCCGGGTCACGTCCTCGTCGGTCCCGAAGATCTTCAGGATCCTGAGCGCCTGCCTGGACAGCGCATCGACCGATCGGAGCAGCGGGATCTTGGTATCGAGCGCCTCGCCCGTCCACGAGACGAACGCGGTGGGAATGCAGAGCGTCACGTTGTTCTCGCCCCGCATGAGGAAGGCCGGGCTGGTGGCATCCCAGGCCGTGTATCCCCGGGCCTCGAAGGTGGCCCTGATCCCGCCCGAGGGAAAACTCGACGCATCGGGCTCGCCCTGCACCAGCTCCGAGCCCGAGAAGTTGAAGACGACGCCTCCCGCCCCATCCGGTGCGGCCAGCGAATCGTGCTTCTCGGCGGTGAGGCCCGTGAGTGGCTGAAACCAGTGCGTGTAGTGCGACGCGCCGTTCTCGATCGCCCAGTCCTTCATGCTCGCGGCAACGACGTCGGCGACGGCTGGGTCCAGCGGCTCGCCCTGGTCGATCGTCCGCAGGAGGCTGCGGTAGACCTCCTTCGGCAGGCGCTGACGCATGATGGCCGGCGAGAAAATGTCCTTGCCGAAAATCTGATCGATGCGCTCCGGCAGTGTGGTCACGGGTGCGTGTGCCTCGGGTGAAAGTGTGAGGGGCGGGACCCGGCAAGAATAACACTTCGTCAAGGGCGACGCCTCAAACGGGGGTGCTGTCCAGCAAGTCGCGCACGGTGCGGAGGAGGGTCTCGGGAATCAGCGGTTTCTGCAGGAAGGGCCGGCTCTCCTCGACAAGCTCCCGCCTGACGACCTCGTTGTCCGTATAGCCCGAGGTGAAGAGCACTGGCACGGAGGGAAATCGCTCGGCCACCTGAGCCGCCAGCTCGCGGCCCCCCATCTCCGGCATGATCAGGTCCGTCACCACGAGCGCCGGAGCGGAGTCCGTCCCGGCGAGCCACGCCAGCGCTTCGCGCCCATTGCCCGCTTCGGCGACGCGGTAGCCGAAATCGATGAGCACGCGCCCGACCACCCGGCGGACCATCGGCTCATCCTCGACGAGGAGGATCATCTCGCCATGCTTTGCACGAAGGTCGCTCGTGTCGTCATGCCCCGCGGGGGATTGCCGATCGGCGAGGGGCAGATAGGTCTTGAACGTCGTTCCGGCGCCCGGCTCGCTGTACGCCCAGACGAATCCGCCACATTGCTTGACGATGCCGTAGACCGTGGAGAGTCCGAGCCCGGTGCCTCGTCCCACCGCCTTGGTGGTGAAGAAGGGCTCGAACACCCGGGACATCGTCTCCCGGTCCATGCCGTGACCGGTGTCGCTCACGGCGATCATGAGATACGGGCCGGGTGTGACTTCGGTACCTTCCTTCCCCGCCGCATAGCCGGCGGAAAGCTCTACCGTGCTGGTCTCGACGGTCACCAGCCCGCCGCCGTCCATGGCATCCCGGGCATTGAGCGTGAGGTTGAGAAGCACCTGGTCGAGCTGGCCGCCGTCGGCCCAGACGAGATCGGGCACCGCATTGGTCAGCACCAGGAGGCGCTGGTCGGGCAGCAACGTGCGGCGCAGAATCGGCTCGAGCTGGCGAACGGTGGCATTCACCTCCAGCACCTGAAGGCGCAGGAGCTGCCGGCTGCTGAAGGCGAGGAGCTGCTGGGTGATGCCCGCCGTGCGCTCGGCCGCGCGCCGGATGTGCTCGACATCCTGCATGACGATGTCGGGAAGATCGTTTCGCTTGAGCACGAACTCGGCGCAGCCCAGAATCACGGACATCTGATTGTTCGATTCGTGGGCGACGCCGCCGGCAAGCTGCCCGACCGCCTCCAGCCGATCGACCTGGCGAAGCTGCTCTTCGGCGCGCCGCCGCTCGGTATTGTCCCGCTGTGAGCCCCAGGCGCGCATGAGCTTCCCCGCCTCGATGATCCCGATAAAGTTGTTGAGGAAGGACCGCTCGCGACCATGCACGTCACGCTCGTGCGATTCGGCTTCGATGAGCCGGTACCGGTTGCGCACCCAGCTGCGCAGGTATTCGACGTTGTGCGGATCGGATCGTGGAAGCAGATCGCCGAGCCGCGCGCCGGCGAGGTCGGACGCCTCCGCGAGCCCGTACATGCGAGCCATCGCGTCGTTGCACTCGCCCATGACGGCGTAGCTGTAGAAGTGGTCGATCTGATCGTCTTCCGGCAAACCGAGGGGCATCGGCTCCTCGAGCTCGACGCGCCAGACCCCTTCGGCCGTCTGCTCGATGAACGCGCGGTACCCCTCCTCGCTCGCACGAAGGGCCTGTTCCGTCGCTCTCCGCCGGGTAATGTCCTTGGCCACGCCGATGAAGCCGATCGGCTCGCCGCCGCGTCCGCGTACCACCGTGGTCTTGATGTCCACCCAGACCGTTTCGCCATCCTTGCGGCGGCCCTGCCACTCTCCCGAGTACTCCTCGCCATCCAGAATCCGGCGTAGATCATCCGCGAGACGGTCGGGATCCTCATCGGGATAGAGGACGGCCGCGGTGCGGCCGAGCACGTCCTCGGAGGCGTAGCCGAACGTGGCGGCGGCCCCCTGATTCCAGTACCGGATCCGGCCCTCGAGGTCCGCATAGATGATGCTGTCCCGCACCGCCCGGAGCAGGTGGTCGAAGAATTCGGGATCGCCAGGCGAGACGGCGGAGTCCTTCATCAGCGGTGGCCGGAGGCGATAGGAACGGAGAGGCGTGCCAGCGAAATTCCGTGCAGATGATGTCCTGGAGGGCGACACACGAAAGAAAGCACGGACAGGGTGGGATTCGAACCCACGATACCCTTGCGGGTACACCGGTTTTCGAGACCGGCTCCTTCAGCCACTCGGACACCTGTCCTGACACTCGGAGGCGGGAAGATAATACCAGCGGAATCGACTTTTCCAGCGGGCCGCCAATGTGATGTAGCTCACACTGCTGTTGCGCAGCATACGCGTGCTCTGGCTACATTCACGAATGCCTGGGCTCACCGACAAGGCACGGCCGGACTTCGAGCAGATATTCCGGTCGGTCCCCGCCGCCTGCGTAGTGGTTTTCCCTGACGCCCCCGAGTATCGGATCGCAGCGGTGAACGACGCCTACCTCCACGCCACCGGCAAACGGCGGGAGGAGCTGATCGGGCGGCCGCTGTTCGACGCCTTTCCCCCCAATCCCGATGACCCCGCCGCCAACGGGATCGTGAATATCCGACATTCGCTCGACACGGTGATCCGCACGACGCAGCCGCACGTGATTGCCGCGCAGCGATACGATCTTCCCAGGCCCGACGGCACCTTCGAAGCGCGGTACTGGAAGCTGGTGAGTGCGCCGATTTGCGGTGCGCACGGCGATCTCACGCACATCAGCCACTGGGTGGAGGACGTCACCGCCCCCCATCTGCTCGCCGCCGAACGTGGCCGCACCCTGTCTGAACGCGAGCGCCTGGCGACGGTCGAAGCGAAGGCGATCAGCCGGGCGGAGGCGCCGGACACCCGGCTGCACCGTGTCTACCAGCAGGCGCCGATCGCGATGGCGCTGGTGAGCGGCCCCAGGCACGTGTTCGAGTTCGCGAATCGACGCTGCGTGGAGATGGTCGGGCACCGGCGCCTCCTCGGCCGCCCGGTCCGGGAAGCGCTTCCCGAGCTGGACGGCCAGGAGGTGCTCCAGGTTCTGGACACCGTTTTCGCCACCGGGCAGCCGCTCGAGTTGTTCGAGCGCCCCGTCCGACTGCCCCGCGGCGCGCGCGCGGACGAGGAGCGGTTCTTCAACCTCGTCTATCAGCCCCTCCTCGACCAGGACGGCGCCACTGAGAGCATCGCCGTCGTGGCCAACGACGTGACGGAGCTGGTGGCCTCGCGGGAGGAGGTGAAGCGTGCCGCGGCCGAGCGGGACACGGAGCGGCGGCGCCTCCTGGCGGTGCTCGACCAGTCTCCGCTCGGCATCACGATCGTCGAGGCGCCGACGGGCCGGCTGTTGTTCGCCAACTCGAGAGCCGGCGAGATCTACGGGCGGAGTCGTCCGTCCCGGGACCTCCACGAATACGTCGCGGAATGGGGCGGCTTCGACCGAAACGGACGCCAACTCCCGGTCGACGAATGGCCACTCGCTCAGGCCATCACGCGGGGCGAGCCGGTGGAGAGCGAGGGCATCTGGATCGAGCACGCCACGGGCCATCGGATGGAGATCATGATGAAGTCGGCCCCGGTTCGAAATGCCGAGGGAGAGGTGATCGCCGGGGTCGGCGTGTTCTGGGACGGCACGGCCGAGCGTCGCACGGAGCGCCAA
>JBDTTA010000031.1:0-18003 GCA_039930845.1 Gemmatimonadales bacterium | reverse complement strand
AGAGAAGATCGAAAGCCGGCAGCAGGAGGTGCTGGTGTTGACTGCGCTGGCGAAGACCAACCTCGGTACCTCGACAGCAGGACAAATGTACGAACGGCTGCCCGAGCTGATCGAGTTGACACGCAATGGAGCAGACGCGAGGATGCGTGCCAAAGCAGGAAGGGCCGCTGTCTTTCTACTCGGGATCACTCGTCACAAAGAGGCGATGGAGGAACTCTTGGTTGTGGTCGATAGTATCCCCAAGTCAGATTTAGACCTCGATTCGGTAGGTCACCTAGTACTCGCGCGTTCGATTCTACTCTACCATCTCCGCCGTACTTCCGAGAGTTGGACTCAAGTGAACGAGGGCATCGACGAGTTGCGACGGCGAGGTGCAGCTGATCTCGTTATGGTCCAATTGCATCTTGGCCTGGGATCGATCACCTCTGCCCAAGGGAAGTACGCGGACGCGGTGGTCTCGCACGAAACGGCTCTCCAGATGGCACTGCGATTGGGCAATAACTCGCAGGCGGCGTCGATCGCCGGCAATCTGGGACTTTGCTACAGTCGATTGGGCCGACATCAGGACCAATTGCAACTAGTAAGTAAGATACCGCTCCCGACCGGACCGGATTTTCTTGGGTTTGTCGAAATGCAATACGCATACTCAACGGCGATCAGCCACATCGCGCTCGGAAGGTCCGATAAGGCATGTGAAGTGCTAAGAGGGCTGGATTCTAGGCTCCTTGGAGAGATCCCTCCCTGGATGATCCAAGCATGGAGGCTCTGGGGGGCCGACGTCCTACTGTTGGCGAGAAAAACTGGCGATGCGAACGCCTCTGGACATGCAGCCACGACAGGATTCTCGAATAGACTGCTGTCCAATTCATTCGCGGGGCCATTCGCTCGTTGGATTGCGCTCACTAACAAAACGTCGCCCGATAGTCAGCCAGCGCTTGCATTGGTCCAATCGCTGGCTGACCGTCTCCAGGATTTCGACGCAATCGATCAAGCAGGCGTGCTAGTCGCGCTGAGAATACTGGAGAAAGCGAGACATGGGGGAACTGCGGGGCTGACTGAAAAAATTAGGGCAAAGATGCAGCTATTACCAAGAGCGGTAGGGAATCAGCTACTAATCCTCGAAGACCCGTCGTATGTGCCCTAGGCGCGGCGGGCCTTCCATAGTGCTCCCGCTGGCCAAGTCACCTTTTTGGAATTCGGCGCTGCAATCGACATGTCGAGGGTAGCCTGGGGACCAACAATGATCCTCCGGACTGCCACAGAAGAGACAGCCACATCAACAATCTCCGGATCAAACTGCTGGCCTCGGTACTTCTGTAACTCAGCGATGACGATATCGAGCCCCAGTCGTTTCCGGTATGGTCGGTCCGTTGTCATTGCATCAATGGTATCAGATATCAGGATGATCCGCGCGCCCAGTGGAATGTGCTTTCCTGAAATACCAAGGGGATATCCCTGACCATCCCAGCGTTCGTGATGGTGACGGACGCAATCCTCGATAAACCCTCTGAACTTTGAGATAACTCCAACTAGCTCGGCACTCTTTGTGGAGTGCGTTTGCATCAACACAGTCTCTTCCGGCGTTAGACGGCTGTCCTTTCGCAACAACGGCGCGAACTCCTCATGAATTTTACCGACGTCATGTAATAGCGCCGCCGTTTCGACTTGTTCAATTTCCTTCATCGATAGACCGAGTTCGGTCGCAATAGCACGCGAGAGCGCTCGGACGCGAAGCGAGTGGCCCGAGGTGTACGGGTCACGAGCCTCGATTGCCTTGACCATCAGTTGAAGAAGCTCCTCACCACTTTCCTGCAACTGATGATACAACCCGTAGACGTGGCGAGCGGCGATTACGGGTACAACCACGCCTACCAATCCCAACGGACCAAAGCCGACCCATCGCTGTACCGACGTATACCACCACGCGACGAGGAGAGCGATCAAACTCGCCCCGATATCGTACCCGAGGACGCCGCGCGTATTCAGGTTCCAAACTTCCTTGAAGGAACGCTCTGAGCTAGTGGCTACTACCATGCCAACTAGAATTGAATTCAGCAGGAAATACGACGCCGCGAACACCAGGAACAGTCCCAGATCCGATTGCAGGGCTTCTGAGGAGAGACTTGCGCCTGGAAGCAGGTATAGCGGGGGTAGATGTCCACCGAGGATCGAATACAACAAGGCTGCCGCAACGACTGCTATTATCCGCTGAGAGACGTTGAATATCAGCTTGATAGGCCTATTTCCGCGAGCGATTTCTCCGAGAAGCGTAGACAAGCCGGTGATTAGACCGCTCCAAAAAGCACCGAACAGCAACCCAGCTGAAAGGTGCATAATGAATGCGGTTGAGCCCTTCGCTTCTACTCGGAGATTTGTATTGAGGGTTTCGAGAACGAATGCCACGCCAACGAATGAGGCGAACGCCCACCACCCAGGAAATGGTAATGAGCTAGTAGATGCTCCGGCCGCCAGCGCCAGCGCAAGTACAGTGATCGAGCCGACGAACCAGTGCGTTCGGGCTTGACGAGTCATCTTCTGGATAAGGAGGTAGATCCCGGTCAACCTACGCTACGCCGATTAGCTCCAAGTCTGACTTTCCGACCGTCCGAACAGGCCGGCAATCGCGTAGGCAATATGTGCGATCAAGCTGATCTTCAACATGAGCGTCACCCCCCTTCGAGTTCCTGACTAACCTCGGGAAGTGGCAAGCCTCGCTATGGCCCACCAGACGCTCCGCTCAATCAGTTGTCCGCTAGTCTCCGCTGGTCCTACCCTACAGAGACCGGGATCCCCTTACCTTGTGTCCTTTCGTGAGTGGGTTCAGTCCGACTCCAGCTGACCCTTACATCCCTCCTGACTCGACGGGCGCACCACGGGGGCGCGCCCTCAAAAACATTATCGGCTCACTGCACGCCAACGTTCAGCTTGGCCTCCGCGCCTCAGTCCACCGGTTGGTGGCGTCGAGCACCGCAAACACCGCCGCACGCTCCGCGCTCTCCTTGATCTCGGACGTCCCCGTCATGAGGATCGTCTCCCGTCCGCCGAGGCCCTGCACCGCCACAAAGGCAAACTCGCGGTCGAAGGCATCCACGATCTTTGCACCCTCCAGCGCCACCGAGGACTCGGTGAGCAGACGGTCGAGCACCGAAATCGAGGCCTTGGCCGCGCCCTCGACCCGGCTCCGCGGCGTATCCGACGCCTCTTCCTCCGCCGTCTCGGTCTGTCCCCGATAGCTGAGCGTGACGGTGATCAAGATGCGGTGCGGGCGGCGTCCGGGAGCGACCGAGAGGTTCTCGAAAAGCAGCGTCCGCTGAAGCATGCGGTCGCGGACTGCGTCGCGCTCCAGCGCCTCGATCGGCCGCACCTCGGCCGTCTGGGCAATGCTGATCTTTCTATGATCCACCTTGAGACCGAGTTGCGCCAGCAGCGCGCTCTCGATGTTCCGCACGAGCTGTTTGGGTGCCAGCCCCGCCTGCGCGAGAATGTGGACCTCGCTGACCTCGCCAAGCGGCGTGGTGACCACCCGCGCCGAGAGAATGCCCTCGAGGCTGGTGAGCAGGTTCTCCGCGCGCCTGACTCCCCAGGGGTCCGGGATGCCCTCCGGGGGCGTGGGACGGCCGGTGGGGCCAGCGGGGCCAGCGGGGCCAGCGGGGCCAGCGGGGACATTGTTAGGCTGTCGGGAGCCGAATCCGGTCACGATGTGTATCCTTCACGAACCGCGATGTGTGTGCTCAAGCGACGGCGTTCCTGCCAGCGGCCTTTGCGCGGTACAGCGCCCGGTCGGCGGCCACGAGCAGATCTCCATCCGACGGCTCCAGCGGATCGAACTCCGCCAGCCCGATGCTCACCGTAACGAGCCCCGGTGGATACCCCATCCGTCGTCCCACTCCCTCGATACCGGCGCGGAGCGCCTCCGCGACGCGGGCGCCACCCTGGAGATCGGTGCGGGTGAGGATCACCACAAACTCGTCCCCCCCGTAACGCGCCGCGACGTCCGATGCACGCACCGCATTCCGAATCTCGCCGGCGACCGCCCGCAGAATGTCATTGCCCGATTCATGTCCGAACTGATCGTTCACTTCCTTGAACCGGTCGAGGTCGAGGAAGAGCACGGCGAAACCCTCGTTGCTGCGCTTGCCCCGCTCCACTTCGAAGGCCAGTCGGTCGCGCAGAACCCGGTACGTGGAGAGCCCCGTCATCGTATCGACCGCCGCCGAGCGCTGCGCCTCGTCAGCGCGCCGCTCCTGGTACGGACTGCACTGCCGCATGGAGGCGCGGCCGAGTGCCGCCGCTTCGGCGAAGCGCTGACACGTTTCGAAACCGCAGGCCCGGCAATCCCACGGGCGCCCGTTTGGCCCCAGGCCGATCGCGTCCAGAATGCCCGCCACTACGTCGGGGTCCGCCTGCACCCGCCTCGGCTTGATCTCGAACGTGGCCCCCACACTCGCCACCACCGCCCCATCGAGGACCGAGTTCCGGCTGCGCGGCACCTCGACGCTGCGCAGGAGCTCGCGCCGCCAGTAGAGCTGATCCTGTGGGCCCGAGAGCGGGTGGTCGAGGGCACCTTCGTTCGACAGGATGTCCACGAACCCCAGGTCGATCCGGTCGATCGCCACCGCCCGCGCCACCGCCTTGAGCGCATCGAGCCCGCGGATTTTCCGGAAGCGGCGGCTCGACTGGCGCGCCTCTTCGAGCAGCGCCAACGGCAGGCCACCGGCCGCGCTCAGGTGCCGCCGCCGCTCCTCAGGCACCCGCTGGAAAAAGGTCGGCTGCGAGAGCGCCGAAACGCCGCGGATCTGGAAGAGCTGCTCCAGATCGCCGAACGTGATGGCCGCATCGAGATCGGGACTGTTGACCGGAGGGCAGATGCCGGCGAACGCGATCTTGAGTCCGGGACCATGCTGCGCTCGCAGATATCGGGCCTCCGCCACCGCCGGGACCGTCACCGGCGCGAGGTACGGCACGAGCTCGGGGTACTGCGACCGCACCGTCTCCACCACGACCGGATCGGTCGAGCGGATCAGGGTGCCCCATGGCTCGTCTTCCCAGAGCTTAAGATATTCGGCTGCAACGAGTTCGTCGCCGATTACGCCGCGGGTCACGGCCCGGAACCCTGCGGCGTAGCAGGCATTGATGAGTTGTTCGGGAGTGGCCGGGTAAAAATGGGCGACCGATTCAGGACTCAGAATCAGGACGCCATCGCCCTGCGAGACAATCGCGAGGGCCCGCCCGATCTCGCCATTTACCTTGACCGCCCCGTGGGGACAGGCCGGCACGCACTGGCCGCACCTGATACACGCCTCATCGACCACCTGGAGGAGCAACGGCTCATCGCCCGCCACCGCGATAGCGTCGGTGGGGCAGATCCGTACGCATGCCAAGCATGCGACACAGAGCTCAGCGTCGATGACGAAATTCAATGTGGCCGGGCCACCATGATGGAAGGGCTAGTCTGCAATTTGACGGCCGGGCTGGGAACTGTCAATAGGGAATGTGGTGCAAAGTTATGATACAGTATAACTTAGCCCGTTCCCTCCCAAAATGACCGACTGGGCTAAATCATTCCAGATGATAGGCTTTGATTTTTCGGTAGAGCGTCCGCTCCCCGATGCCCAATACCTCGGCAGCGCGCCGCCTGTTGCCGCGGTACTCCTTCAGCGCCGCCTCTATCGCTGCCTTCTCCACGTCCGCCATGGTCATCCCCGACCGGTACAGCACTGCCCCGTTGCCATCGCCCTCTCCCTCGGGGAGAACGTCGGCGACGGTCGCATGGTCAGATATATCAATGACTTGGACCCGCTGTGCACGAAGGTCCAGCCGTCGGCGCAGCTCCTCCACCTGGAGCTTGAGATCGACGAGGCTTCGCAGGATGAACTCCATCTCGCGGCCGGGAAGATCCCGGCCGGACGGTTGGAGACGCACCGGCAGCAGGGACCCCGGCCCATCCAGGATGTCGGCGGGGATGTCGGACGCCCTGATCTCCGCTCCGGGCGCCAGGACGACCATCGATTCGATGAGGTTTCGGAGCTGACGCACGTTGCCCGGCCACGGCGCATTTACCAATCGCTCCAGAGCCTCCGGGGTAATGCCCCTGAAGGTCCGGTCATGCTCCTTCGCCAGCGCCCGGATGAATCGCCGCACGAGCAGCGGGATATCTTCCCGGCGCTCCCTCAGCGGAGGGAGGTAGATGTTGAGGACGTTGAGGCGGTAGTAGAGATCGTCCCGGAACTCGCCGAGGGCAACGGCATCGCGCAGGGCGCGATTGGTGGCGGCGAGCACCCGAACGTCCACCTTGATGGGCTGGACGCCACCCACCCGGAAGAACGTCCGGCTCTCGAGGACGTGAAGGAGCTTGACCTGCGTCGCCGCCGGGATCTCGCCGATCTCGTCGAGGAAGATCGTGCCCGTGTCGGCCAGCTCGAACCGGCCGAGCCGCCGCTCCGCCGCGCCGGTGAACGCGCCCTTCTCGTGGCCGAAGAGCTCCGACTCGAGCAGCGTGTCGGGAAGCGCGGCGCAGTTGACGGCGATGAAGGGCTTGCCGCGCCGGGGAGAGAGATCGTGCATCGCCCTGGCGACGAGCTCCTTGCCGGTGCCGCTCTCGCCCTGGATGAGGACGGTGCTCGAGACCGGCGCCATCTGCTCGATCTTGACGAGCACTTCCTGGATGGCGGCGCTTTCGCCGATGATGCCGGTGCGCTGCTGCAGTCCGCGCCGTTCGATCAGCCGGCGCGACGTGGCCACCGCCTCATCGGGCGCCACCGGCTTCATCATCGTCTCGGTCACCCCGAGCCGGCCGACCCGTTCCGCCCGCTCCGAATCGGTGTGCTCCAGCAGGGCGAGGGTCGAGATCTCCGCGTCGCGCGCGAGCCTCGCGAGCTGCTCGGCGTGCGGCTCGTGCACCGCGCCGGTGAGGATCACCAGCTCCGGGCTCTCCCGGCGGACGGTCCCTCTCGCGTCATCGAGCGAGGAGAACATCGCGGTGGAATAGCCGGCGGCCTCGAATGCCGCGTTGAGGCGGACGGCGGCCTCGAGGTCATCCATCGTGATGAGGATCTGGGAGGGCATGCCGGAAAATACGGCTATTCCCCACTCAATGCCCCGTCCTGCCCCCCCTGACCAGCTCCACCGCGTGCTCCACGATATCCTCGAGCGCCGCCAGACCATCGCGCACGCCCCCGGTGCTGCCGGGGAGATTCACGATCAGCGTCCGCCCCCGCACGCCCGACACTCCTCTCGAGAGCGCCGCGCGGTGGAAGCCCGGGTAGGCGCTCATCCGGATCATCTCGGAAATGCCGGGCGCCTCCTTGTCCAGCAGCGCCTTCGTGGCTTCGGGGGTGACATCGCGTGCGGTGAGCCCGGTGCCGCCGGTGGTGAGAATGAGATCGGCCCGGTCGGTGTCGGCCCACGCGACGAGCATCGCGGCGATTCGTGCCGTTTCGTCGGGCACCAGATCGCGTGCCGCCACCGTGTGCGCGTGGGCCATCGCCCAGCTCGCAATCGCGTCGCCCGACGTGTCAGTGCGCTCGCCGCGGTGGCCGGCATCTGAAATCGTGAGGATGGCGAGACGGATGGGCATCGGGACCTACTTGCGGACCGATCCCTGCTTGTAGAACGGCCGGGACACCACCACCGCCGGGAGCCGCTCGCCACGGCAGTCCACCTCGAACCGGGTGCCGGCTCTGGCGGCCGCTGCAGGGAGGTAGGTCGTGCCGATGCCACGGCCGACCGACGGGCCCAACGTCCCGCTTCTGACCACGTCCACCTCACGACCCTCGTGGTAGACCGGATAGCCGTGGCGGGGAAAGCCGCGGCCCTCGAGCTCGAAGCCGACGAGCTTGCGGGTGACGCCTCGCTGTTTCTGGGAGCGAAGTGCGGTGTCGCCCACAAAGGGCGCACCCTTGTCGAGCTTGACGATCCATCCGAGCCCCGCTTCGAGCGGCGTGATGGTATCGTCGATGTCGTTGCCATAGAGGGCGTAGCCCATCTCGAGTCGGAGCGAGTCGCGCGCCCCAAGCCCGACGGGTGTCGCTCCCACTCCGGTGATCGCCTCCCAGAGCCGCACGGCGTCGCGGTCGCGGCAGTAGAGCTCGAAGCCGTCCTCGCCGGTGTAGCCGGTGCGCGAGATGAAGCAGCCGGCGCCGGCGATCTGTCCGGTGGCAAAGCGATAGTACGCGATCTCGGAGAGCGGTACCGGCGTCAGCGGCTGGAGCAGCGCCTGCGCCTTCGGGCCCTGCAGCGCGAGCAGTCCCACCTCGGGAGAGATGTCCTTGAGGCGGACGTTGGCGCCTCCCTTGCGCTCGACCACATGCTCCCACGCGCGCGCGACGTTGGCCGCGTTCACGACAATCATGACCTTGTCATCGAAACGATAGACCGTGCAGTCGTCGATGAAGGTGCCTTCCGACGTGAGAATCGCCGAGTACTGAACGCCGCCCGAGTCGAGTGCCGCGACGTCGTTGCAGGTGATGCGATTGACGAATGCGTTGCGGTCGGGCCCGGTGACCTCGAACTCACCCATGTGGGAGACGTCGAACAGCCCGGCGTCGGTGCGCACCGCCCGGTGCTCCGCCAGGATGCCGGCGGGATACTGCACGGGCATCTCCCAGCCGGCAAAGGGCACCATTTTGGCGCCGAGCTGCCGGTGGATGTCGTAGAGCGGAGTGCGTTGCACGGTCACGACCCCATGAGGAATACCATCAGTGCCTTCTGGACGTGAAGCCGGTTCTCGGCCTCGTCCCACACACGCGATTGCGGCCCTTCGATCACATCGTCCGATACTTCTTCGCCTCGGTGGGCAGGGAGGCAGTGGAGAAAGATGGCGCCTGGATCGGCACGCCGCATGAGCGCCTGATCCACGATGTAGCCGGCAAAGGCGCGTGCGCGGACGTCGTGCTCCTCCTCCTGCCCCATCGACGCCCAGACATCGGTGGTCACCACATGGGCGCCGCGCACCGCCTCTTTCGGATCGGTGGTGAGGACGATGCGGGTCAGGGCTCGATTGCGCTCCAGCACTGCCGCGTTCGGCTCGTAGCCCGAAGGACAGGCAAGGCGCAGCTCGAAGCCGAGGGTGCCGGCAGCGTTGATCCAGCTGTTGGCCATGTTGTTGCCATCGCCCACCCACGCGATGCTTTTCCCCTGCCATCCCCCGATGCTCGCTTTGACCGTGAGGAGGTCCGCGAGCACCTGACATGGATGGAGCAGATCGGTGAGACCGTTGATCACGGGAATGGAAGCGTAGCGGGCCAGCTCCTCGACATCGGCATGATCGAAGGTGCGGATCATGATTCCATCGAGATACCGCGAGAGGACCCGGGCGGTGTCGCGGATCGGCTCCCCGCGCCCGAGCTGGATGTCGCGCGAGGAGAGGAAGAGCGCGTGACCGCCGAGCTGGAAGGCACCGACCTCGAACGACACTCGCGTCCGCGTCGAGCTCTTGGCGAAGACCATTCCAAGCGTCTTCCCGGCGAGCGGCTTCTCCGAATATTTCCCGGCTTTCATTCTGGCCGCGAGATCGAAGAGGGTGTCCAGCTCGGCGGCGCTGAAATCGGGAATCGCGAGGAAGTGACGAACGGAAGTCATAGGGCGCGAGTCAGGGGACGGGAAACTCCTTTCGCGTGGGGATTGTAGTCAGGCCTCGGCGGGTGAGCAACGTCCAAAACCGGCGGTCGCTCCGCAAGGTGTCGAGACGCGGGTCGAGACCAGCATACAGCGCGGTGGGTGTGCGCTCGTCGATCGCGCGCTCCACCGCCGAGACGGCGATCGCCGTCCGGCCCGCGGCGGCCGCGGCAACCGCCAGCGTATACGGCGAGATGTACCGCGTCTTCGAAGCCATGGTGACCGAATCGTAGGCGGCGGCAGGATCGTCCACGCGGACCGGCCGCCAACTGAAGTGCTCGTCGGTGCCGGCGGCGGCCGGATCGATCGCCACCGCCTCGCCGAATGCTCGGACGGCGAGGGAGTCCTGGCGCGCCAGGAGGTAGTGCCATCCGAGATGGGCGCGGAGTGAGGCATCGAAGGGGCTCGACTCGATGGCGCGCCGGCTCGCCGCCAGCGAGCTGTCCATCTCGCCCATCGCGAGGAGCCGATGCGATTGCCAGTGAAAACCCTCCGCGCGATTGGGGTCGAGGGCGATCGCCCGCGCGAGGTCCTCGCCCGCCTCGTCCAGGCGCCGTTCGTAGAGCAGTCGAATGACCGCGCGAGCGATCCACGCCCCGACGAGCGTGCTGTCGAGGGCGAGTGCGCGGTCGGCGGCGCTTCGCGCCAGCGGCGCCACTTCGAGCGGTGCCACCGACTCCACGACAAAGCGCATGACGTACGACTCGGCCAGACCGGCCCAGGCCGGTGCGTAAGTGGAGTCGAGCCGGATGGCCTCGCTGAACTGCGAAGCGGCGAGCGCCGCGCGGCCGGGCGACTCATCGCGGAGCGCGGAGCGCCCCTGGAGGTACGCCCTGTGCGCGGCAGGCGAGGTCTGCGGCACCGCCGCGAAATCGGCCGGGTCGCCCCCGGTGCCGCGGAGCCTGAGGGCGGCGACGATGGCCATGACGATCTCGTTCTCGACCGCGATCAGGTCGTCCGCGGGCCGCTCGTACGCCTCCGACCAGATGTCGAAACCACCCTTGACGCTCACCAGGCGGACGCTGAGACGCAGGCGGTCGCCCGCCGGGCGAATGCTGCCGAGCAACACCGACCCGACACCCAGCCGCCTGCCCGCGGCCGGCGGATCGGCGGCATCGGTCACGGTGGTCGAACCGCCCGCGGCGACGCGCAGCCCGGGGATCCGCCCCAGGGTGCTCGCGATGTCCCCACCGATTCCTTCGCTCAGATAGTCGTACGACGAATCGGGACTGTCATTGAGGAACGGCACTACGGCGACGGAGTGCGGCGGCGGAGTGGGGGGTGGCGGCAGCGGGGCCACGCCGGTCAAGCGGAGCCAGAGCGTCGCGGCGAGCAGGCCGGAGAGCGTCACGCCGAAGACTCTCCAGCGTACCGGCAGCGGAGCGCGGGTCGCCACTACGGAACGACGTGCTTGACGGGGATGGCGCCCCTGCGCATATGGGGATAAGCAGGTGGCACGGAAACCGGGACTCGATCAACGGAGGATACGGACATGGCAACGGAAGAGCGGAATCTGGGAAAGATAGAATCGATCACCGTGAAGCTCAGAACCAGGGACGGCGCCGCGAGACAGATCACGATCGATCCCGACGAGAACGATGCGCTCTTCTGGAGCGGGGAAGCGGTGGACAAGCTGGCGCTTCCTTTCTATTTCGCAACCCGGAGCCGGGAGCAGGCGTTGGCAGTACAGCGCCAGGTGGATGAGCAGATGCTCGCCAGCGGCTATATCATAGCAGCGCACAAGAGGCTCTGCACACTTCTGGTGGCAGACCTGAGCCGGAACGATCCACCGTCCTCCATCTAACGCGCCGTGCCTCGTGAAGTCTCACCGCCGACCAGTGCCTGGAAGCGGAGATCGGTCCGAAGCTCCTCGAATTCCGGATCCCGGCGGAGGAAGGCCTTCGCCTCGGGCGAGGTCGTGAGATATCTCGCGAGGAGACGGATGGCTTCGCTCTTTTCGCCGAGACGGACACGCGCCCCGGCCTCGTAAAAATCGAGCTGGGGATCGGACGCGCCCGCCTGCCGGGCGGCGCGCATTACATGCCGTGCGCTGTCCGCCGCCCCCGCTCGCGCCAGCACCGCGGCCATCATCATCCGCCACCGTGGACTGTACCTCGCCTTCTCGGCCGGATGCACCAGGGTGTCGAGCTGCGTCACGAGCCGCCATCCCTGGTTCACGTCCGGCGCTTCCGGGCCAGGCATGTACAGTTGTGTGAGCTGGCAGAAGGTGAACAGCCACTGCTCGGGAAATCGGGAGAACCCTTCCCTACACCAATGAGCGGCGTCTTCCCACCGTCGCATGAGCAGGGAGGTGAGGTACAGCCGGAAGACGATGCTCGGCGCGTTGGAGAGGAATGCATCGGCCTCATACGCCCGCCGGGCCGCGACATTCGCCTCCTCGAAGCCCCCCCGCTCCACCAGAAGCGTGCTCAGCACGCTCCACGCGAATGCCTGCGAAGGATTCTCAGGCACCGCCGCCACCCGCAGATCGCGCTCGGCGTCGTCGATCTCGTGCTGGTCCCCCCTGCCGTTGTATTGCCAGTCGATGAAATGAAACCATCCCCGAAGGCCGAGCGCCGGCGCATATCCGGGTCTCCGCGCGAGGGCGTTCGCGACGTGGGTCAACCCCGTATTGACCCACGGTGAGAGGGCCCGCCCGCCGGTGGAGTCGTCGGGCTCGATGCGATCGGCGGCGAGCCATCCGCGCAACAGGGTAGGGACCACCCACTCGCCATCCCGCTCCTCGGCCAGCACGAGCAGTGAGTCGGCGGTGTCGAGCGTGCGATGGGCGGCCGGGGGATCTCCGGTGTGAAAGAGCGCCTTCGCATCATCCCGCAGTTGCTGCGCCCTCCAGACGAGTACCCACGCGCCTGCGTCCCGCGTGCCGGAGCGAAAGTCGCGAAGCTGAATCTCCTCGCCGAGGCGGCTGCGAAGGAAGAACGAAACCTGCCGTGCAACCTCTCCCCGCAGCGAGAGGACGTCGTGCGATGGCTCGATCGTCCTGCTGTCGCGCTGCCGGCCGGTCTCCGGATCGATGAGCCGGACGGTGATGCTCGGATGCGCCACGGTGCCGCCGACTGTCCCGGTCACGAGCGTGCCCACGCCGAGCACGGCGCCGAGGCTGTCGAGCCGGACCGGGCGCCCGCGGTAGGGCCGCACGCCGTTGGCGCTGATGACACTGAGCGCCTGCACCTCACCAAGCTGGTCGATGAGGTCCTCGGTGAGCCCGTTCGCCACCGAGCGCAGGTTGCTGTCCGGTCCCTCCGCGTCGAAGTAGAGCACCGCGAGGTGCGTCGGATCTCCGGGAGCGGCACCGGCAGGGTCGTGCCATGCCGGGGTCGATGTGGAAGTGATTTCCGCGCGGTGGCGAAGGACGAACGCGGCGGCGAGCGCCGCGATGCCGACAAGTATCGCCGCCATCCAGCGGCCGGATGCCTGATCCACACGCTCGAGCGATTGCGTCGCGGCCGGCGTCCCGAGCGCGGTGCCGAACGCCGCCGCGGTCTGGAAGCGGTCGGCGGGATTCTTGGCGAGCGCGCGATCGACCAGAATCTGCACCCAGGGCTGCAGGTCCGGCCTCAGTGTGCGGAGTGCCGGCGGCGACTGCTCGAGATGCTTCGTCGCGATCTCCCGCGGCGATGTTCCCGCGAAGGGGGGCACGCCAGACAGCATTTCGTACAGCACGCAGCCGAGGCTGTACACGTCGCTCCGCCCATCGAGCGTCTCGCTGCCGGAGATCTGCTCCGGGCTCATGTAGGCGGGGGTGCCGAGCACGAGGGGGTGTGCGCCGGTATCCACGGGCGCGGCGGCGCTCACGGCTCTCGCGATGCCGAAGTCGGCCACCATGGCATGCCACCCGCCCATCGCCGCCGGATCCTGCAAGGAATACCCCCCGAAGAGGATGTTCTCCGGCTTGATGTCGCGATGGATCACGCCTTCGGAGTGCGCGTAGGCCAGTGCATCCGCGACCTCGGCGGCGATGCGGAGCGCGTCGTCCAGCGGGAACTGCCCCGTCCGCCGGAGTCGCTCGCGGAGCGTGTCACCGGTGACATAGGGCATGACGTAGTAGAGCAGATCTCCGGAATTGCCCGAGTCGTGCACCGGCAGGATGTTCGGGTGGGTGAGTCGGGCGGCGATGCGGATTTCGCGAAGGAAGCGGGCGGCACCACGCACATCGGTCACGTCGGGCCGGAGCACCTTGACCGCAACCTGGCGGGCATGTTTGAGGTCGCGGGCGAGATAGACGGTGGCCATCCCGCCACGGCCCACCTCGCGCTCGATGGTGTAATGTGCGGCGAGCACCGCACGAATCCGCTCGATCGCCAACCCGGTCACAGCAGACCTCGAGTCTCTGAGGCGATAACTTACGACGCCGGAGTCGGGGCGGCCAGCCTGTCGGGTTACCTCCCTTACCGAGCAGAATCGCGGACAGGGCGGTGTGCTGCCGAATCAAGAATCCCCGCCGCCCTGGGGCCGCCGATCTCCGCGAGCGCTTTGGCCGCACGGATCCGGTACAGATTGACGAAGTTGTCGAGATAGTGATCGGCATACTCCGTCCTCGTAAGCGGGGGCCGCGAGTCCTCCGACACCGAGTAGAGGGAGTCTTCCTGGTAGGACGACTCGAACTGCGCGCGCACATTTGACCGACGGGTTGCGGACGGCCCACCGAGCAGGTCCTGCCTCAGACTGTCGACCGTGGTCGCCTCCTTCCCAGCCAGCAGCGGGACACGCTCCAACTCGCCATCCACGCATTCTTCGCATTGCAGCCACGACAGGATCTGCCGCCGTTCAGCTACCGTCAGACCGGAACGCCCCTCCGCCAGCCTCAGCGGTGGATGTTTGGGAGACTCGCACCCTGAGAGCGCGAGCACAATCACGAGGAGACCAGTCGGGTGCGCGCGCACCGTCACTGGTCCTTTCCGTGGGGAACATCAAATGCGAGCGCCGGGCACGGCGTCCTGTTCAAGGGTCCACTCGGGTGACAGTTCCGCGCCTGAAGCCCGCCCGACGACACCCCACCCTTGGACAGGTGTACCCAGGAGATGTCATCGGCATTCATGCAGCAGGCCTGCCCCAGGAAGAACTGCCGCTGCGCGCGGGCCTTCTCGTTCCGGATTCGTTCCTTGAGCGTCTCGCCTTCGATGTAGGGCATGACGTAATAGAGGTCGCCGTCCGCGGCGCCTGACTCGAACAGCGGCAGGATGTTGGGGTGCTCGAGGCGGGCCTCGATGCGGATTTCGCGGAGGAAGCGCTCGGTGCCGAGCGCGGCCCGCAGGCGATCAACCTGGTCCATGACCGTGGCACCCACTTGAGGCCTCGGTGGGAAGCCGTCAATTGGGCTTCCCCTTGTCGCTGAAATTGATTCGTCCAGGAGTTTCCCACTATTCGGCGCGGGACCGGTCGTCGCTAGAGGATATACCGCCTCAGATCGTCGTCTCCCACGATCTTCGACAGTCGCTCGCGCACGTCTCCGGCATCGAACACGATGCGTTTGGTGGTGAAGTCGGGCAGCTCGAACAGCACCTCCTCGAGCAATGCCGACATCACCGTATGCAGCCGGCGGGCGCCGATGTTCTCCATCCGGTCGTTGGCCATGAACGCCACCCGGGCGATCTCGGCGATACCCTCGGGAGTGAACTCGAGCTCCGCGCCTTCCGCCGCCACCAGCGCGCGGTACTGCTTGGTGAGCGCGTTCTCCGGCTCGGTCATGATCCGGATGAAGTCCTGCTCGGTGAGCGGCTGGAGCTCGACGCGAATGGGGAACCGGCCCTGCAGCTCGGGGATCAGGTCGGACGGCTTGGAGACGTGGAACGCCCCGGCGGCAATGAAGAGAATGTGGTCGCTGCGGACGTAGCCGTACCTGGTCTGCACCGTCGAGCCTTCGACGATCGGCAACAGGTCGCGCTGGACGCCCTCGCGCGACACGTCGGGCCCGCCGGCCTGATTGCGCTCGCCGGCGATCTTGTCGATCTCGTCGATGAAGATGATCCCGTGATTCTCGACCCGGTCGAGCGACTCGTTCACGACGTCGTCCACGTCCACGAGCTTCTTGAGCTCTTCGTCCACCAGCACCCGCCGAGCCTCGGGGACCTTGACGGTGCGCCGCTTCTTCCGCTTGGGCATCATCTCCTGAAGCATCTCGGTGAAGTTGATGTCCGCCCCCTCCATGCCCTGCGGGGGCTGCATGAACTCCATCATCGGGAAGTTCTGGGGGATGACCTCGATTTCCACCTCGCGATCGTCGAGGCGGCCATCGGCGAGCATCTCGCGCAGCTTCTCGCGCGAGCGCTGGCGCCGGTCATCCTCGCCCGCGGGCTGCTCGGATTTGGCCTGGCCGCTCGCGGACACAACGAAGACGTTCGGCCGGTCGCCCCTGTCCTGTCGCTCGGCCGGCGCGGGCGGCGGCGCGGGAAGGAGGAGATCGAGGAGCCGCTCATCGGCGCGCTGCTCCGCCTGTGGATAGACCTCATCCTCACGCTCGGTCCGGACCATGTTGATGGCCGCATCCACCAGATCGCGGACCATCGACTCCGCATCGCGGCCGACGTATCCGACCTCGGTGAACTTCGACGCCTCGACCTTGATGAACGGCGCGCCGCTGAGCCTGGCCAGGCGGCGGGCGACCTCGGTTTTGCCGACGCCGGTGGGGCCGATCATGATGATGTTGTACGGGGTGATCTCGTCGCGGATATCGTCGGGCGCCTGCGCGCGGCGCCAGCGGTTGCGCACGGCGATGGCGACCGCCTTTTTGGCCGCTTCCTGGCCGACGATATACCGGTCGAGCTCGGCGACGATCTGGCGCGGAGGCATCTCCTCGAGCCAGGGGATCGGCGCGGGAGCTTCAGGCTGCTCGGGGACTTGCGTGACGGCTTCGGTCATTTCTCGGATGGGAGCTCGAGCACGGTGATGTGCCGGTTGGTGAAGACGCAGATGTCGGCGGCGATCTCGAGCGAGTGCTGCACGATGTCGCGCGCACTCTGGCCTTCGATGGGGAGCAGCGCCCTGGCCGCGGCCAGCGCGAAGTTGCCCCCCGATCCGACCGCGATGACTCCATCGTCAGGCTCGATCAGCTCGCCGGCGCCACTCAGAAGAAAACAGTGATCCAGCGCCGCCACGATGAGCAGCGCCTCGAGACGGCGCAGCACGCGGTCGCTCCGCCAGTCCTTGGCGAGCTCCACCGCGGCGCGCGGCAGGTTGCCGGGATAGCGATCGAGCTTCTCCTCGAACTTCTCGTAGAGCGTGAGCGCATCGGCGACCGAGCCCGCGAAGCCCGCCAGGACCTTGCCACCCTTGAGCGCGCGCACCTTGGTGGAGTGCGCCTTGACCACCGTGTCGCCGATGGTCACCTGCCCGTCGCCGCCGAGCGCTACCCTGCCGTCTTTGCGAACAGCGAGGATGGTGGTGCCGTGGAAAGTCATTGGTCCCCTGTCACGCCCGCGGGTGGGCCTGATTGTACACCTTCTTCAGCCGCTCGACGCTGGTATGCGTATACACCTGCGTAGTGCTGAGCGAGGCGTGGCCGAGCAGTTCCTGCACCGCCCTCAGATCGGCCCCCGCATCCAGCATGTGCGTCGCGAAGGTGTGCCGGAGGGAGTGCACCCGGAGCCCATCGCCCCCGATGGCGTCGAACATGACGTGGACGATCCGCTGCACCCCGCGCGCAGCCAGCCGCCTGCCGCTCCGGCTCACGAAAACCGACCGGCGGTCGGCGCCCGGACGCACCGGCATGGCCTCCCGGAGGTGAAGATAGCGGCGGAGCGCTGACACCGCCCGCGAGCCGACCGGAACGATCCGCTCCTTCCGCCCTTTCCCTCGCACCTTGACCTGGTCGGAGAGCAGATCGAGGTCTACGAGGTTCATGCCGCTCAGCTCGGAAAGCCGGATGCCGGTGGAGTAGAACAACTCCAGGATGGCGAGGTCGCGAACCGGACCGAACTCGCCTCCCCCCGCACGTGACTCGGCCCACTCGAAGAGACGGTCCGTCTGGGACCGGTCCAGATAGGTGGGCAAACGCTTGTCGAGCCTGGGCACCCTGGCCGCACGCGCGGCGGTGCTCATCAGGCCATGGTGCTCCTGCATGAAGCGATAAAAGCTCCGCACGGCCGAGAGGGCCCGCGCCGCCGACCGCTTGGCCAGCCCCCGGCGCTGGAGCTCACCGAGAAAGCCGCGAAAGCCGAGCCGGTCCACCGTGGCCCACGACCAGCCTGCGCCGTAGTGCCGATCGCAGAAGCCGCAGAACGCCTCGAGATCACGGCCGTACGCCTTGACGGTGTGGGGCGACTGGTCTCGCTCCTTCTCGAGGTGGGTGAGGAACTCGGCGACTTCGGGCTTGCTCGACATTGATGGGTGGCTCACCACGGAGACACGGAAGACACGGAAGACACGGAA
>JBDTTA010000030.1:0-18077 GCA_039930845.1 Gemmatimonadales bacterium | reverse complement strand
AGCTCTCCGAGCACGGCCGGCTGCCCGATGCGCTCGGCGAGCTCGCCGAGCAGCTTGGCGCCCAGCAGCATCGCGGCGAGAACGAGGAAGAGGTGAGCGATGTCCACGCCGCCCTCAGCCGCGGTCAACTAGAGCGGCTCCTCGGCCTTCGGCTTGAAATGAAAGATGTGTTTGAACAGAGGGAGATCCACACTGTCGCTGTACTCGGTGTGAATCGTGATGTTCCGGGCCCGCTTGATGTCGAACGTCAGGATGCGGCCGAGGAGCGTGTCGGAAGTGGCCGCGAGCCGGCGGTAGATGACCGCATCGGTGAGGCTTGGCGCCATTCGGGCCGCGGACTCCATTTCATCCTGAAGCTGGTAGAAGCGGAAGTACACCTGGCCGACGTGATATCCGTAGAAGCCGGCCGCCACTAGGAGAATGAGCGAGATCAGACATCCGAAGCTGCTGGTCCCGCGCCGGCCCTGCGGTCCGAGGATCACCATTGCGACTGGGCTCCCTCCACGATGTTCGTCACCAGCTTGTCGAGGGCGGTCTTTCGGCCGGTCGCTTCCTGCCCCGGCGGATAGTCGCCTTCGAGGATCAGGCCGTTGCGCTCCCATAGCGACTTTCCCTGTTTCTGATCGAGAATTTCCACTGACACCGTAACCTGCACGAGCCGCCGCGTGACGGTGACCTGCCGCTGGGACTCGTCCCCGGTATACTGAACGGGGAGATCGGGCTCGTACCGGGAGATGGTGCCCTTGACCACCGCGTCGGCCTGTTGCTCCGAGGCCTGCCGCAAACCGAGCCGGCTCTCCACCGCCTCACGCACGGCGACGGACACTTCCTGCGTGAGCGTCGGCTCGGAGGTCTGATTGTCGAACGGCAGCACGGCGACCGTCTTGATGGACGGCGGGAGGCCGCCGCCGGCGAAACCATAGAGGCATCCCGAGAGGGCGAGTGCGCTAGTGCCGGCGAGCAGTCCAGATATCAGGCGCAAATTCGGCTCGGGCGGTCGAGAGAAAGGTGAGCGCGAGCTTGGCCGGCACGCTGGGGACGAGGAGCCGTGCTGTCAACGGCGCGCCGTTGCCGCCGAGCGTGGTCTCGGCCCGGCCCACGAGCTGGCCGGCATGACGGACCTCGGTGACCAGCTTGCGCGTGGTGCCCGTGGTGCGCACGTAGCTCACGGTGTCCGCACCACTCACGTAGCGCCACGCGGTCAGTCCATCCCGGGAGACACCGATCAGCGAGTCGGTGTCCTCGGGAAGCCGAGCCACACCGAACATTGCCCAGAGCAACGGATAGTTCGGCACGAGCTTCGTCACCGCGTCGGGCGGGTCGGCCCACAACAGACTGTCACCGACGATGGCCGCCGACGCCGCACCCGAGCCGAAGGGACCCGCAACGTCGAATCGAAGAGAATCGGGCGGTGCGATGCGCGCGCTCCCTCTACCCCCGGCACTCGAACGCTCGTCCTGGAAGAGCCACTTGAAGCGATGCAGTCGTTGTTCCAAGGGGACCGTCGCGGAGACCCATTCGACCACCGTCCCGCGCTCCACCGGCGCCGCGTCAACCGGAACCACCAGCCCCGGACCGCTGCTGCACCCGATCAGCCCGAAGGCAAGATAGGCCAAGGGCCACCGTCGGTCAAACCCAGGATGTTGTGGCATCAGTAGTTATAGCCGAAGAAGAAGCTGACGAAGCCGGGCTTTTTCTGGTCGCCGCTGAGACTGTAACCCTGGTACTGGTCGCTGGTGAACCGGCGCCCCACGTCGAGCCGGAGCACGCTCAATGGGCCAAGCGCCAGCCTGAAGCTAATCCCGTAACTGCCGAGGAGCGCGCGGTTCGGAGAAGTAGAGAAGGTGGCTTTACCCACGTCGGTGAAGAGGCCGGCCTGGATTTCCGGCAGATCGAGGTCGCCGAACGGAGTGCCGAGCGTAAGGTGGGAGAGAATCGGAAAGCGTACCTCCTGGTTGAACATGAACGCCTGTGCGCCGACGATGTATCCGAACTGCGGATAGCCGCGGAGCGCGACGGTGCCGCCGATGTTGACACGACGCGGGCGGTCGCCGCCGCTGTAGTAGCCGAAGGCGCGGAGGGCCCAGGCGCTTCTGCGGGAGAGCCGGAAATACTTTCGCCAGTCGGCACTGACGAGATAGCTGTCGAAACGGCTGTTGCTGAAGTCGCTGGAGACGCCTGCGGTGATGCTGAACCGTCCGCCATCGATCGGCCCGCTTGGAATCCACAACGAATTGTCGCGGACGTAGCTCAGATAGTGTGATGCAAGCCACCCGACGCGCCGGGGCTCGTCCACCGGCAGCGTGAAGTCGACCCGATCCGAGTGCTCGACGACCATCGTGGCCTCGATCCGGGTGAACCTCGTCAACGGATATCGCAGGATACCGAGGGCACCGTAAGCGGTCTCGTCGAAGGCGACGACACGGTCGCCCTCGAAGTTTCGTCCCTTGGTTCTGAACGCGCCGAATCCCCAGTTGACGCGTCTCGCACGATTCATGTACACCGCGGTGCCGCTCAGATTGGAGAGGATGCTCCCCAACCGGCGCCCCTGAAACGATGAGACCGATCCGAAGAGCAGATTGTCGCCCAGCAGATCGCTCATCAGGAAAAAGATGCCCTGTGCCCCACCGTACCCGGGGACGATCACGGCATCGCCGGCGGCAAAGTCCACGGTCAGCCGCTTGCGATATGGTTCGTGCACCGCGGCGAGATCGACGACGCTGTCCGCCGGCACCTCCCAGCTCCACTGCCCCGCCGGCGACGGCGGCTCCGACACGGTCGCGAGCATGAAGGTGTCGGCCCTCGCCGCGGAGTCGGGCGGATAGCGATACAGATTCCAGCTGAGATCGTGGAAACCGCCAACCACGAGTCCGCCATCGCCCGGCAGCGGGATGGCATCGAACGCCCCCGTCCATGCGGACGTCTCCCGGCGGCCGGCGCCGAGGGTGTCTACCGAGAAGACGTTGAGCACGCCATCGCGGTCGGAGGAAAAGACGATGCGTCCGCTGTCGGCCCAGACGGGAGACTCGTCTCTCCACCGGCCCGACGTGAGCTGTGTGATTTTCGACGTGTCGAGATCGAGCACGAAGAGATTGGCCGCGCCCTCCATGCCGCCGGCGGTACGGTCGGAGGCGAAGACGATTTTGCGGCCGTCGGGGCTGGGGCTCGGATCGAGATCCTGAAAGCGATCGGAGGTGAGCGGCTCGAGCGCGCCATCAGGGAGGCGGATCCGGTAGAGATCGGAGATGCCGCTCTCGGAGAGTCCGCTCACCACGATGTCCCCGCTACCCGGCAGCCAGCGTGGAGACAACATCGACACGAGCGCCACGAACTGATACCGGCCCGCCATCCGATTCCGCTCGAGATCCCAGACGATGACGGCGTCGCGATCGCCATAGCGAGCCGTGAACAGCAGGTACCCGGCGCGGGAGGCATCCATCCGTGATTCGAACGGATGGAATGACTCGAGCTGCGCCGAGCGTCCCCCGGTGAGGATCGCTCGTGCCTTGCCGCCGCCCAGCGACTTGCGATAGATGGACAGATAGCCGGTGGCCGGAGAATGGTACACGACACTGCCAAGCCCTTCCGCCGACGTATCGGCCAGATATGCGGGCTTGACGGCGAGCTTGGCGATCTCCGTACCGAGTACGCTGAGAGGAGCGAGACTGTCGGCCGACGGGTAGTACGCACGGCGCATGGCGAGCTGAAATTCATCGCTCAGCTGGTCCAGCGTCCGTCCATAGACCGCCTTGACCGCATCCTCGAAGGTGTCATGGCGGTTGAGCTCGCGGTACATCAGCCCCACGCGCCAATCGCCATAGGTGTCGGCGAGCCACCGATGGATCTGTCCGCCGAGCGGATAGACGATCCCGCTCATGGTATACGCGAGCTGCCGAAAGGCCGGGAGTCTGCCGCTCAAGGTGAGGTCACGCATCACCATCTCATCCCGCGCGTCCTGGCCGCCGGACCAGAGCTCGGCGAGGCCCTCGGTCCACCAGAGCGGGAAGTTGATACGACTCGAGCGCGGCGCCTGATGGTAGCTCTCGGCGTCGAGATCGAGTTGAAAAACGTGCACCAGCTCGTGCCGAATGGTGTGGCGGAACTCCGCGAAGTTGCCCTGGAACGGCAGCGACACGCGTCGCTTGAGGAAGTCGGTGGCGCCGAGGAGCCCTTCGGGGGGCGTGTACGGAAGGATGTTGGTCTGTTCGTAGTCGGAGTGCGACGCGTACACGATGAGTGGTACCCGGCTGGCCACCTCGTGACCGAACTGGATCGCCAGCGTATCGTAACTCGCCTCGGCGTACGCCAGCGCCGCGGGTGCGAGCTCCGCCTCGGCTGGATAGTAGTAGAGGTCGATGTGCGCGCCGCGCACCACCCGCCAGTCGAGCTTGCGATACTGGATCTTGTTCTGGCCGAAGGCGTAGAACTGCGCCGCGGCCGCGGGGGCCACGCCCAGCAACAGGCCCGCGACGAGCGCGGCGCCGGTGAAACGGCGGAATGCGGTGGAGGTCATCGGTGAATGGTGCGGATCACGTCGCCCTGGGTGATGCGTATGAGGCTGCTCGTCCCGCCGACGACGCGACCAAACACCGTGTAGATGCCGTCGAGATGGGGCTGCGCGCTCAGATTGATGAACCACTGACTGCCGCCGGTGTCCGGACCCGAGAGCGCCATGCCGAGCATGGGACCATCGTACCGGTTCAGGTTGACCTCATCGCGGATGGCGCCCCCCGGTCCTCCGAACCCGTCCCCGCGGGGATCGCCGTCCTGCGCGACGAAGTTGGGCACCACCCGATGCCACCGATGGCCATCGAAGAAATGCCGGTCCACCAACTTCAGAAAGTTCGACACCGTGAGCGGTGCGTCGGGGCCAAGGAGCTCGACCAGGATCGGCCCGCGCTGTTCCGTTTCAATGGTGATCCGGGGCCGGGCGAGCGAATCGGTGCGGGTGATGAAGCTGCGCACCAGATCCCGATACTCCTGCATCGTCCGCCCCGTCGCGAGCGGATACGCCGGCCCCCACTTTGCCGCCGCCTGCGGCCAGTTTTCTTCCGCCCACCGACGGACCAGGTAGTCGGCCGGTCGCGGGGTCGGCTGCAGAAACTCCCGGTCGACGCGCAACTGTGCCGGGGGCCCCGTCTTCCGGATTGCCACGATCGCATTCAGCGCCGACAGGGCCGCGTCGGGAAACGAGTCGCGCGAGGTGCGCGCGTACATCCCCGCGAGTGCCGGGAGGTCTGCTGGATCGGCTGCACGGGAGACGACCTCGGCGGCCACACTCCGCACACCGGCATCCACGTGGCCAAGCAGTCGACGGCCGGCGGCGAGCAGGGCGGGATCGGGGCCCGGCACCGTCGCCGCCCACGCCTGGAGCCCGGCGGCAACGACCCGGCCATCGCGATCAGAGAGGAACCATGGGTTCGATCCGGCGACATGCCACGACGCGCCCTCTGCCGCCGCGGCGCGCGCACGCCAATCGGTGCTCTTCAGCCAGGGCGCCGAGACCGCCTCAAAACCGGCGCTGTCGGCGTGGCCCAGCGCCACAAGCGCCGCGCGCCGCACCGCGAAGGTCCCCTTCCCTGTCGCGAGCCGGGCGAGACCTTTGCTCGCTTCGCTGCCGCCGAGATTACCCATCGCTTCCGCGGCGGCCACCTGGACATTCGGCGCCGGATCGTCGAGCTGCGGCAGGATGCGTCCGGCGAGCGTCGAGTCGTCGTAGGAGCCGAGCGCCGTGAGCGCGTTGACGCGCACCTGGAGATTGGCATCGGAGGCGAGACGCGCGAGGAGATCGCCGATGGTCGCCGGGGCGAGCCTGGCCGCCTCCGCGTACGTGCGGGTCAGCGCCCTGGCCGCGAGGGACCGGGTATAGCTCTCGGGATCGCGCAACGCGATGAGCATGCGTTCCGCCGCCGCCGGCGCACGCAACCGGCCCAACGCATACACCGCCCGCCAGCGCACGCCCGGATTGGTATCGTCCATGAACGGCAGGAGGTTGGCGACCGGAGCGTCGCGGTCGAGCCGCCACGACTGCAGCACGATCTCGAGCCGGGCGGGCTCGCGATTGTCCTGCGACAGCGCGACCTTGCCGCCCAGCACCCCCGCGAAGAACTCTCCGGCGGCAGGGCCGCCGATCTTGGCCAGCGCGACGATCGACTCGACCGCCGTTGGCGCGTCGAGCGCAGGGAGGCCGGTCAGCCGGTCGATGAGCGGCTTGACGGCGGCGGTGTCGCGGAGGAGGCCGAGCGCGAACGCGGCGCGCACCCGCACGGTCGTGTCGGGATCGACAAGGAGCGGAACGAGAAGCGGCGTGGCCCGGAGGTCGCCGATCCGGCCCGCCGCCAGCGCCGCGGTCTGTCGCACGAGCGAGTCGGGTGCCACGAGCCCGCGGCGCAGGAGATCGCGCTTGAAGTCCCGCGCATCCTCGGCCGCGAGGAGGGGCGCGATCTGCTCGACGACCGACTCCTCCTGTGCGACGACGCGGGCCGGCGCGGTCAGGGCCGCGCCAGCAAGGATCAGCGAGCAGCAGAACAAGAGGGGGGAAAACGTTTCATCTCTAGGTCTCTGGAGTCAGGCCGAGCCTGACGGGATCGGGGACAATGCACAATCCGGAGCGCACGCGATCCGGCATCGTCGTGAGCCGCATGTCGACGCCGAGTGACATCAGCGTCGTCGAGGCAGTGGCGAGCAGCCGGCCGTCACCCTCATGATCCACGGCGTATCCGAACGCGACGCGGCGCGTGCCCACATCGCGCACCCAGCAGCGAATGCGGAGGGGATCGTCGAACCGGGCCGGTTGCCGATAGCGTACGGCCACATCGGATACCACCAGCCGAAGGCCCTCCGATTCGAGGTCGCGATAGCTGGCGCCGCTCAGCCGGAGGTGTTCGGTGCGGGCGACGTCGAACCAGACGAGGTAACGGGCGTGGTAGACGACTCCCATCTGGTCGGTCTCGGAGTAGTTGACCCGGACGTGGGTCTCCGAGACCTCGGGAACCGGCATGGCGGCCTCTCGGGGTGGTAGACGTTCGGTCATCCGGCCGCGCCACACCGGTTGCGGCCGTGGGTGGAGCGGCCCATCTTTGGCGCCGTGCTGGGCCACGCTCTCGTCGTCGTCTCCGACGCCCACCTCGGAGCGACCCCGCCTTCGGTCGAGGAGTCCTTCCTCGCATTCCTCGATGAGGTCCCCGTCCTGGGGGACTCTCTCCTCGTCAAC
Organism: Gemmatimonadales bacterium; assembly: GCA_039930845.1. GTDB lineage: Bacteria > Gemmatimonadota > Gemmatimonadetes > Gemmatimonadales > GWC2-71-9 > CAVVWJ01. The sequence continues at coordinate 10,864 of JBDTTA010000030.1, read as the reverse complement.
GGCGATCTCTTCGACTTCTGGTTTTCGTACTCGCGGGTCATCCCGCGCCGGGGCTTTCGCGTCGCGGCCGCGCTGGCCGCGCTCGCGAAACGGCTACCGGTCCTCATGGTCGGCGGGAATCACGACCGTTGGGGCGGCGACTTCTGGCAGCGCGATGCGGGTGTACAGTTCCACCCTCACCGACTCGATTTCGCGATTGGCGAGCGCCGCGTAGCGGCGATTCACGGCGATGGCCTCACGGAGCCGAGTCTCGGGGCGTCCCTCTTCCACCGGCTGATCAACCATCCGGTGACCGCCGGAGTCTACCGCGCGATCCACCCCGAGATCGGGCTCTGGCTCGTGGACCGGCTGGCTCCGCATCTTGGCGATCATACCGCGAACGAGGTGCTGCGGCGAGACGCGAGCATTCGCCAACGCGCATGGGCCGCGGGGCTCATGGCAGCGGAACCTGACCTGGGCCTGCTGATCATGGGACACACGCATCAGGCGCAGATGGGCGAGCCGTATCCCGGGCGCCGCCATGTCAATCCGGGCGCCTGGCTCGACAACGGGCGCTACGCCGTCGTCACCGACAACGGATGCGAGCTGCGCCAGTTCACCCCAGCGGTACCACTTCCGCCGCCGCCAGCCTCTCTCCGATAAAGCGTGACCCGACGGTCCGGAAGCGTGCCTCGTCGTCGCTCACCACGAAGCGATGGGTCGGCGTGGCCCCCCCCGAGGCCGCCAGCGACTTGTCCCGCAGCACCGTCTCGAGCGATTCGGCCGTCGCCTCCCCGCTGTCGATCAGCGCCACCCCGGGCCCCATGATGCGACCGAGCATCGGGCGGAGGAGCGGGTAGTGCGTGCACCCCAGCACGAGCGCCCGAACGCCCTGCTCTCTCATCGGGCCGAGATACTCTGCCGCGACGAGCTCGGTGGCGGGGTGATCGAACCATCCCTCTTCCACGAACGGCACGAAGAGCGGACAGGGCCGCTGCACCACCGGCAGCCCGGGCGAGAGCGCGGCGATCGCCTTGGCGTACGCGTCACTCGCGATGGTCCCGGCGGTCCCGATGACACCGATCGGACCGCCGCCCCCGGCGGCGATGGCCGCGCGAGCGCCGGGCTTGATCACGCCGATGACCGGCACCTTCGTCGCTTCCTGCAGCGCGCGGAGGGCATGGGCGGTGCTGGTGTTGCAGGCCACCACCACCGCCTTCACACCCTGGTCGAGCAACCAGTGGAGAATCTCCAGGCTGTAGCGCCGCACCGTGTCGGGAGACTTGGGACCGTATGGGACGCGGGCCGTGTCGCCGAAATAGATAGTGGACTCGCCGGGCAGCCGCTCGTAGATGGCGCGCGCCACGGTCAGCCCGCCGATCCCCGAGTCAAAGATACCGATGGGTGCGTCGTTCATCTGATGCGGAACGGGATAGTGTACGAGGCACCCATCCCACCCGGGACCGCACGCAGTTTGAGGTCGGCGGGAAAGTCACTCAGGTGCGCGGACACGTAGGCCTCGAGACCGGCGAAGAGATGGTTGAAGCCGAGCAACACCAGCCAGTCCTCGTGCTCGCGGCGCTTGTCTTCCGCCCGCCCGCTGTTGGTGCGACGGAGATACGCCAGCTCGTGCCTCGTCTTGAGGCTCATGCCGAGCGTCGTTCCTTCCCATGCGAGGAAGATGCCGGCGGTGAGCTTGCGATCGAGCTTGGCCTGGCCCCACCCCGGCAGGAGGAACGAGCGGAGGAAGGCATTCATGGGGCTTGACATGCGCCGAGCGACGGAATCGATCACGGCGGGCGGTGGGGCCGATGCGCTGTCCTGCGCAGTCAGCAATGCCGGTCCGAGGAGCACGGCGAGCAGAAGCGCCAGAGTTGGAAGGAACGCACCGCGGCTCAGTCTCACGTAGGCGAAGTTTCCCAGGGACGGAGGCACGGGGTGAAGGGAGCGAAGCTGGCGGGAGCGTGTGGGAATCGAACCCACCGGAGCCGCCGAAGGCGCCTCCATCGCGGTTTTGAAGACCGGCCAGACCACCAGGCCCGATCCGCTCCCCTCAACTCAGGAAGGTAATACCGCGACGGCGTCGATCTCGACCTGGGCCCCGCGAGGAAGTGCCGCGACGGCGACGGTGCTGCGCGCCGGCCGATGGTCACCGAACGCGCGCGCATACACCTCGTTCATCGCGGAAAAGGCGCCCATATCGACGAGGTACACCGTCGTCTTCACCACGCTGGACAGCCCGACGCCCCCGGCCGCGAGGATGGCGCCGAGATTCTCGATGACCTGCGCCGTCTGCTCCTGGATCCCGCCGTCCACCAGCTCCCCGGTCGCTGGATTGAACCCGACCTGGCCCGCGGTAAACAGGAAACCGCCGGCGCGGGTAGCCTGGCTGTAGGGGCCGATGGCGCGAGGCGCGTTTGGCGTGGCGACGAATCCAATGCTCATTAGAAGAGGCCCTCGATGGTCCCGTCAGGATGGACCCGGATGCCTTCGGCGGCCGGCGTCTTGCTCAGGCCGGGCATGGTCATGATCTCGCCGGCCAGTGCGACCACGAACCCCGCACCCGCGGACGGATACACGTCGCGGATGGTGATCCGGAATCCGGTGGGCCGGCCGAGCTTGGTGGGGTCGTCGCTGAAACTGTACTGCGTCTTGGCCATGCAGATCGGCGTATCAGCCAGGCCCATTGCCTCACACTGCGCGATGCTCTTGTCAGCCGCGGCGGTGTAGTCGACCCCTGCCGCACCGTAGATCTCCCGTGCGATGGTCTCGATTTTGGCCTTGATGGGCAGCGCACTGTCGTAGATCGGCTTGAAATCCGCCTTCCCCTCATCGAGCACGGCGAGCACTTCCTTGGCCACGGCTTCCCCACCTTCTCCACCTTTGGCCCACACATCGCTCAGCGCAGCACGCGCGCCCCAGGCCGCGGCCGCGCCGAGGACGGTGCGCATCTCCTCGTCCGAGTCCGACGTAAACCGGTTGAGCGCGACCACCACCGGCACTCCGAACTTCTGCACGTTCCGGACGTGCGCCTCGAGATTCACCATGCCGCGCTTGAGCGCGGCCACGTCCGGCGTGCCGAGGGCGTCCTTCTTGACCCCGCCATTAAACTTGAGTGCACGGACGGTTGCCACGACGACCGCCGCCTCGGGCTTGAGTCCCCCGAAGCGGCACTTGATGTCGAAGAACTTTTCCGCACCGAGGTCTGCGCCGAAGCCCGCCTCCGTGAGCACGATATCGCCGAGGGAGAGACCGAGCCGGGTGGCGACGAGGGAATTGCAGCCGTGGGCGATGTTGCCGAAGGGACCGGCGTGCACGAGCGCGGGCCCACCTTCGAGAGTCTGCACCAGGTTGGGCAGGATGGCGTCCTTGAGGAGCAGCGTCATGGCGCCGGCGGCCTTGAGCTGGCCCGCGGTGACCGGCTTCCGGTCGCGCGTGAGGCCGACGATGATCCGGCTGATGCGCGCTTCGAGGTCGGCCAGATCACTCGCGAGCGCCAGGATCGCCATGATCTCGCTCCCCGCGACGATGACGAACCGGTCCTCGCGCACCGGCCCGGCGTTGATGCCGCCGAGACTGACGACGATGGAGCGGAGCGCGCGGTCGTTCATGTCGATTGTGCGCGGCCACATGATTCGGCGGGGATCGAGGGCGAGCGCGTTGCCCTGATGCAGATGATTGTCGAGCATCGCCGACAACAGGTTGTGCGCGGAGGTGATGGCGTGAAAGTCGCCGGTGAAGTGCAGATTGATCTCGTCCATCGGAAGCACCTGCGCGTAGCCGCCGCCCGCCGCTCCCCCCTTCACACCGAACACGGGCCCCAGACTCGGCTCACGAATGCAGACGACGACCTTCTTGCCGAGCCGCCGGAAGGCCTGGCTCAGCCCCACCGTGACCGTGCTCTTCCCTTCCCCCGCCGGCGTGGGGTTGATGCCGGTAACCAGCACGAGCCGACCCGTGCGGCCGGCGGGCCGGGCGAGCACGTCGGCGCTGATCTTGGCCTTGTACCGGCCGTACGGAAGGATGTCGTCCGGACCGAGCCCCAGCTCGGCGGCGACATCCTGGATTGGGCGCATCTTCGCGGCCTGCGCGATCGCGATGTCTGAAGGCACGGTACTCACGAGGAAATACTCCCAGCAGATGGGGGTAACAACCCGAAGACACGACCGGCATTTTCGCCCGTGACGGCGATCATTTCTTCCACCGGCACGCCACGGACGAGGGCGATTCGCTCGACGACGTGGCGCACGAACGCCGGTTCATTCCGCATCCCGCGATGGGGAACAGGGGCCAGGTACGGCCCGTCGGTCTCGACCAGCAGCCGGTCGGCGCCGACCTCCCGGATGGCCTCGTCGAGGGTCCAGTTCCTGAAGGTCACCATGCCGCTGAAGGAGACATAGTGGCAGAGGTCGAGCCCCGCCCGCAAGAGGGTCGGACCGCTGCTGAACGAGTGCAGGATGGCCGGCACGCGAGCGTGCGACCGCAGAATCGCCGCGACGTCGTCATCGGCCTCCCTCGCGTGCACGACGACCGGTTTTCCCGCCTGGCGCGCCAGATCGAGCTGGGCCTCAAATGCCAGCCGCTGGGCCGCTCTCGGAGACCGGTCGTAGTGGTAGTCGAGCCCCATTTCGCCAACGGCCACCACGCGCGGATCGCGAAGGCGCTCCCGCAGCCAGTGCTCGACATCGCGGTTCCAGGTCGCCGCGTCGTGGGGATGCACTCCGGCGGTGGCCGAAAGGCGGGGATTGGTGAAGGCGAGCGAGCGCGCGCGATCGGCCGAGGAGGGTGATTCACCGATCACCACCACGTGCGACACGCCGGCCGCCCACGCCCGGGCCAGGACCTCGTCACGGTCGGCGTCGTACGCCGGGTCAGCGAGGTGGCAGTGGGTGTCGATCAGCGGGACGCCTCAGCCTACTTCCGCCGTCTTGCGCCCTCCCGCCGCCGGCTTTGCCGCGGGCGCGGCGAGATGTCCACGGGCGGCCGGACCGGGCCAGCGGCGCTCGATGGCCATGAGCACCGGCGCGGCGATGTAGATCGACGAGAAGGTACCGGTGAACACGCCGAAGAACATGACCAGTGCGAACGGCCGGATCACCTCGCCACCGAAGATCGTGAGCGCCAGCAGCGTGCACAGCGTGGTGCCGTGCGTCAGGACGCTCCTCGGCAACGTCTCGTTGATCGAGCGATTGAGAATGTCGGCGAAGCCTTCCTTCTTGTGCTTGCGCAGATTCTCCCGCACCCGATCGAAGATGATGATCGTGTCGTTGAGCGAATATCCCACCATCGACAGCACTGCCGCCACCACCGTCAGGCTCACCTCGAGGCGCATCACGGAAATGAAGGCGATCGTCGCCAGAATGTCGTGGGCGGTTGCGATGACGGCGGCGAGTCCGAAGCGCCACTCGAAGCGGTAGGCCAGATAGGCGAGCACGGCGAAGAACGACAGCACGATCGCGAGGAAGGCCTTTTGCCGGAGCTCGCCGCCGACCTTTGGACCCACAGCCTCAACCCGCAGGATGTTATACGTGCCGGCGCCGAGCACCGCATCGAGCGCCCGCGTCACTTCGGCCGACGTCGCCTGGGTATCGTTGGCGTCGGTACCCGGCTTGACCACGCGCGCCCGGATCACGAACTCATTCACGCCACCATAGTTCTGAATTTCCGCGCCGTGGATTCCCTGCTTGTCGAGCCTGCCCCGGAGCGCCCCGACATCCACCGGCGCCTTGCTCTGCACCTGCACCAGCGTGCCGCCGGTGAACTCGATGCTGTAGTTGAGCCCCACCGCCAACAGGAAGAGGAGCCCGGGAATGACCAGGACACCCGTGACCGCGTAGGCGTAGTGGCGGAGGCGAATGAAGTCGTAGTTGGCGTGGGCGAAGAATCGTGTCATGTCAGATGCTCAGGGTGGACATGGCTGGCCGGCGGTCGAGCCAGATATTGAAGAAGGTGCGGGTGACGAACACCGCGGTGATCATGGAGGCGATGATGCCCATGATCAGCGTCACCGCGAATCCCTTGACCGGTCCGGTGCCGAATTGGAAGAGAAAGAGCGCCGTGAGCACCGTGCTCACGTTGGAGTCGATGATCGCGTTCATGGCGTGCTTGAATCCCTCGTCGACCGAAAGACGCACCGTCTTCCCGTGCTGCAGCTCCTCGCGGATACGCTCGAAGATCAGCACATTCGCGTCCACGGCAATGCCGATCGACAGCACGATGCCGGCGAGCCCCGGTAGCGTGAGCGTCGCTTCCACCATCGACAACCCACCCACGGTGAACAGGATGTAGAGCGCGAGGCCGACTACGGCGAGCACTCCGCTCACCCGGTAGTACCCTACCATGATGAGAATCACCAGGAGCGTGCCTACCAGTCCGGCGGTGAGCCCGTCGCGGATGGAGTCGCTCCCGAGGCTGGCGCCGACCTGCCGCTCCTCGACGATCTTGAGCGGGATCGGCAGGGCGCCGGCCTTGAGCGTCAGCGCGAGGTCCTGCGCCTCCTGAAGCGTCTTGTTCCCCAGCGTGATCTGCCCGTTGCGGCTGATGCGGCTCTGGATGACCGGCGGCCGTCCCTGCACCCGGCCGTCGAGCAGGATGGCCATGTAATCGCCGACGTGCTTCCCCGTCTCGTCGCCGAATTTGCGGCCACCCGCGCGATCGAGCTGGAAGGTGACGACCGGCCCATTGGTGAGCGGGTCGAGCTGCGCCGAGGCGTCCTCGAGGCTGCTACCCGTGATGATGGGCTTGTCCTCGAGCGCGTAAAGGAACCGGACCGACTGAACGCCGACGCTGGTGGGCGCCGAGGCCCAGCGCAACGTCACGCCGCGCGGGAGCTGCCGAGCCACGGTGGGCAGATTGATCAGGCTGTCCACCCGGGGGAACGCGGTCTCCGGCACGATGAACTCGCCCGGCATGTTGCTGCCCGAGGCGCCGCCCGAGGACTGAATGAGCGAGCCGAGAATGGCGCCGCCGGTGGCCCCCGCCGTATCGGCCTTGGCGCTGTCCGGTGTGGCGGCCTTCTTCGCCGTGTCTCCGCCGAGGAGCTGCTCGACGGCGGACGGTTTGCCGGCGGTCCCGGTATCGCCCTTGATGCCGAGACTCCGAAGTGCGCGGTCCATGGCGGGGAGCGCCTTTTCGAGCGCGCCCGTCTTGTCGGTGATGCGAAACTCGAGGAAGGCGCTCCGCTGGACGATCGCCTTGGCCCGCGCCGGTTCGGTGATCCCGGCAAGCTCGACGACGATCCGGCTGTCGCCCACCTTCTGGATGAGCGGCTCCGTCACGCCGAACTCGTCGATGCGCTTGCGCAGCACGGTGAGGGCGAGATCGAGATCGCGCTTGGGATCGGCGGAGACCTGCTTCGACTGATCGAGCTCGAGGGCGAGGTGCATGCCGCCCTGGAGGTCGAGACCCAGTTTGAGCGGCACCCGTTTTTCCGTGCGGTCGAGCATCACGCCGCTCTGCGGGTCGCGCTCCCGGACGGTGATGGTCCTCGGCACCAGAAAGTAGACGCTGAGGGCGATGAGGCCGGCAATGACGAGGAGGCGAGTGCGAATAGACATCGATAGGAGCCCGCTCAGGCGTGAGACACGCGACCAGGGTTCGTTCCGGCCGCCGCCAGCACCGACAGCGCCCGGGTGCGATCACGATCCAACTGCTGCTTCAACGCTTCCACCGAGGTGAACGACTGGATGTCGCGGAGGCGCTCGATCCATTCCAGCCGCACCCACTCGTCGTACAGATCGCCGTCGAAATCGAACAGGTGCGCTTCCAGGGTCCGCCGGCCATCCTGAAAGGTGGGCCTGGCGCCCTGATTCATCATGCCGCCGGCGCGCCCGCCCCGCCATTCGGCGCGCACGGCGTAGACTCCGTCCGGGGGCAACAGCTTCTGCGGCGGGATATCGCCGAGATTGATGGTCGGCACGCCGATCTGCCGCCCGCGACGCGCGCCTTCCACGACCCGGCCACTCACCCGGTAGGGTCGGCCAAGCATCCCGGCGGCACTCGCGAGATCGCCACCGGCGACGGCGCGGCGGATGCGCGAGCTCGACACATGCTGGTCGCCGAAATCCACCGCCTTCACCACGTCCACCTCGAACCCGTGCGTGGCGCCGAGTCGCTGGAGCGTTTCGACGTCGCCGCTGCGGCCGCGCCCGAACCCGTGATCGTGCCCGATCACCAGCTCCTTCAACTGGCACCGATCGAGGAGGATGCCACGGACGAAGGCCTCCGGGCTGAGACTCGCCATCCTCCGGTCGAACCGCAGCAGGACGACGTAGTCGAGCGCCGTCTGCGCCAGGAATTCGCCCCGCTCCGGACCGGTCATCAGGATCGGCGGCGCCGCCTGCGGGTTGACCACTTCAAGCGGATGCGGTTCGAAGGTGACCAGGACGCTGGCCCGCCCGGCGGTCCGGGCGCGATCGGCGATCTCACGCAGTACCGCCTGGTGCCCAAGGTGCATCCCGTCGAACGACCCGACGGTGATGATGCTGCCGCCGGGCAGCGGCGGCAGCCCACTCACGGCGTCCCCAGCACCACGGAGGGCCTGATCCAGCCATCCGCGGCGTGCCCGACGGCGATCAGCTCGTTCCCGCGCATCAGGGCCACGTCACCCTCGGTGGCATCGTCGGACGCCACCGCCCGTCCGTGACTCACCGCGATCCGCGCCGTTTCGTCGAGCTCCCACACCGGCAGATGGCCGAGCACGGCGCGCACCGGCCGGACCGACTCGGGAGTGAGGGCATCGAGGGCCGTTGCGTCGTCCAGCGTGAGCTCGCCGATCGCCTCGCGTCGGAGCGACGTCAGGTGCGCCCCCGTGTTCAGCCGCTCGCCGAGATCCCGGGCAATGGCCCGCAGATAGGTGCCGGGGCTTACCGTGGCGCGGAAGACGACATCGGGCGCACGGTAGTCGACCAGCGCGATCCGGTGCACGGTAACCGTTACGGGACTGAGCTCCACCGCCCTGCCCTGGCGAGCGAGCCGATAGCTGCGCTCGCCGCCGATGTGCTTGGCAGAGTATGCCGGGGGACGCTGCTCCCGGGTCCCCTCGAACTCCACGAGGGCCGCGCCAACCGTCGTCCGATCGTGGCCACTCACCGGCCTCGGATCACCCACGGCGGCGCCGGTGGCATCGTCGGTGTCGGTCGCGGTGCCCAGTCTGGCCGTGGCAAGGTAGGTCTTGGGCTGCGCCTCGACGAACCGCGCGAGCCGGGTGGCGCGCCCCACCAGGACCACCAGCAATCCGGTAGCGAAGGGATCGAGCGTGCCCGTGTGTCCCGCCGCGCGGATGTTCACGATACGCCGGACCCGCTGCACCACATCGTGAGACGTGAGCCCCGCCGGCTTGTCCACCAGCACTGCGCCGATCAGTCGCCGGCCTCCCGCCGAAGCCCCTCGAGCAGCTCGTTGATGCGTGAGGCATGCTCCAGTCCGCGGTCGAGCTCGAAGTGGAGTTCGGGCACGGTGCGGGTGGTGAGGGCGCGGGCGACGCGGGAGCGGAGAAAACCCGCGGCGCTCTCGAGACCGGAGATGCCACGGGACTTGGCTGCCTCGTCGCCGGGGACGCTCACCATCACGCGGGCATGCGAGAGCTCGTTGGTCACCAGGACCCCAGTGACGGTGACGAAGCCGACGCGCGGGTCGCGGACATCGCGCGCGAGGGCGTCGGCGACGACCTGGCGCACCGTTTCCGCCACCTGCTCCGGGCGGCGCGAAGAGCCCTTCATCTGAAGACCGTCACGGTGTCCACGATCCGGATTCCGTCAGTTTCGTCGACCATGCGGTCGGCGGAGCGAAGGACCTCCTCCACCACCGGTCGCGCCGTCCCGATCGCCGCGCAGGCGATCTCCGCGCGCTGCCAGAGGTCCTGATGGCCGGTCTCGGCCACCGACACGTTGAGCGAGCGCCGCAGTGCGACGGTGAGCGGCTTGAGCACTCCCCGCTTTTCCTTGAGGGAATGGCACGCGGGGAGGTGGAGGTCCCAGGTTTGCATGGCGAGGATCATGGGCCAATAGCCCTCCTACCCATTCGCTCCGCTGGCCGCGCTGCCCGCAAGCGTCCGCTTGATCTCTTCCATTCTGAACGATTCGATGCGATCGCCCACCTTGAGATCGTTGAAGTTCTCGATGCCGATGCCGCACTCGAGACCTTCGCGAACCTCGCGCACATCGTCCTTGAATCGCTTGAGGCTCGACACCGCGCCGGCATACACCGCCACGCCGTCGCGGATGACGCGGGCCTTTGCGGTGCGCTGGATGGCGCCGCTGCGTACCATGCAGCCGGCGATCGTGCCCACCTTGCTGACCTTGAAGAGCTGCAGCACTTCGGCCTCGCCGAGCACCGTCTCCCGCTCTTCGGGCTTGAGCAGCCCTTCCAGCGCGTTCCGGACGTCCTCCACCGCTTCATAGATGATACGATAGGTGCGGACGTCCACCTGCTCCCGCTCGGCGGCCGCGCGGGCGTTGGAATCGGGGCGCACGTGGAAGCCGAGGACGATGGCGCCCGACGCCTTGGCGAGCAGCACGTCGCTCTCGCTGATGGCGCCAACCCCACGGTGGACGACATCCACGCGGACCTCGCTGGTGCCGAGCTGCGCCAGCGCGTCGGCGAGCGCTTCCGCCGGGCCGCCCTGGTCGGCCTTGATGATGATCCGGAGCGCCGCCACCCCGCCTTCCTTGAGCGCGCGGCTGAAATCCTCGAGGCTCGTGCCCTTCTGGCTCCGGCGGTTCTGCGCCTCGCGCTCCAGCCGCTGACGCTTCTGCGCGATCTCGCGCGCCTCGTTGGCGTCGGTGACCACTGCGAAGGTGTCGCCCGCGGCGGGAACGCCCTCGAAGCCCAGGATCTGGACCGGAATCGACGGGCCGGCCTCCTTCACCGTCTTGCCGCGCTCGTC
>JBDTTA010000029.1:0-18523 GCA_039930845.1 Gemmatimonadales bacterium | reverse complement strand
TGGGTTCACCGTCTGGCGTGCCTTGTCGGGGATCTTCGCGAGCAACGCGGAGGGAGATGTGTCGTTTCAAATCGGTGTCGGGGTTGCCCCGTCGAGGGTGTTCACCGCCACCGAGCTTCCGGAGCTCCTGCGCGACCCGACGGTGGATCCGTTCGCCAAGGAGCTCCTGTCCTATTTCCAGCGCTGCATCGACAGCCGCCAGCCGGACATCAATCTCGGCTTCCTGTCCATGTAGGCAGGTACGCACGCATGGGTCTTCTACGCACGGTACTCGAGGGACACGAGGAGACGCTCGGCTGGCAGGACTTCCAGGCCGCCGCTCCCGCCGGCTATACCGGCGACGCGGCGCTGACGGATGCCCGGTTCGACGCGCAATACGACTACGAGTGGGACGACACCCCGAGCCACAAGGGCTATCGGGTCGATCATGTTCAGGTTACGGTCACGCTCGATCGGGCGAGCATGTGGTCGCACAAGCCCTCGCGCACGCCGGAGCTGCTCAAGCACGAGCAGGGGCACTACGACATCGTGGCGCTCGTCGCGCGGGACCTGTTCAACGAGTTGACGGGATGGGACTCGGGCAAGTCGCCGAAGCGCTTCAAGAAGCAGACCGACCTCAAGAGCGCGGCGGACCGGGTGATCCGCCAGGCCAGGGCGCAGGCGGCACGGCTGGCCGGCACCGCGACGACCGTCGGCGTGTATGACAAGCAGACCCGGCACATGCAGGATACGAAGGCGCAGGAGGGGTGGGACAAGGCGCTGGCGGCGGCGCGGTCGAGCGGGCGACGGTTCATGGCGACCGGTTAGCGGACAGCCCCTCGCTCGTCGTGTTGCATATCCATGAGCCTCACGCGCCGCGGTAGAGGCGGAATCCCGCGCCGCTCGAACTCGACGCGAACCCCCTGCCCCACCTCGAAGCCGGCACTCGCGATGGTATTCAGCGACAGTTGCGCCGACTCGCTGAACCCGTCGATCCGGACGGCAAAGAGGTAAGCCTCCGAGATCGGAATCCGCGTCGATACGCGGGTGCCGTGAGACTGCATGTAGGTGGTGGCCGGCCGGTAGGTCTTCGCGATGATGACGCCGCTCGCGGTTTCGGTGGGCGCCGGGCGCACATAGGCAAACCAGAACACGAGGGACAGGAAGCCCAGCGCCCCGGCGACGATCAGGGTGGGGTCGGGCACGGCGGACCTATGCCCGTCCGAGGACACTTTCGAGCGCCTGCACGGCGACCCGCGCCAGTTTCCTATCGTCCCCCCGCGCCCGGACGTCGTGAAAGGCGCGGACAATGCGCGAGCGTATATCCGGCGACAGTAACCCGGTGGGCAGGTAGGAGAGCGCCATGAGCAGCGGCTCCAACAGTGACGGCCGCCCTGCGCCAGCCTCCAGGCGCTCGAGCGCGAGCTCCACGAGCCGTTCCGGGACAGCTGGCGTCTTGTCGTTCCAGAGACCGGCGAGGAACCATGCGCCCACTTCGGTGCGGCCGGGCGAATCATCGGCGGACATCCACTCGAGAATTGTCTCGTTGACCGGACCCGGCGCAAGATCACGCGCCTGCACGCCGAACGGGATCAACCGGTCCATGTTGGCCTCGCGCCCGACCAGCTCCTGATCCAGCCGGCTCCGCAGAGCCAGCCTGAGCTCCGTCTCGGGCAGGCTGTCGAGTGGCGGATTGGCTCGCCTGATTCGTTCGATGAGTGCTTTCCGGCGGTCGTCCATGCTGTCCTCAGCGCAGATCGGTCTCATTGATCACGACGGCGTCACCCTTGTCGGCCTGACCGATGTGATCGTTGGCGTTTTTCACGTGGTCGTCGGTGCGTGTCTTGCTGAACCCCGCCGGGCCATGCGGATCATCCGGATCATTCGGCGCATAGCTGTAGCGACCCGAGTTGGAGTCCATGATGAAGACGTTAGGGTCGTCGGCGGAGGGATTCAGCTCGCCGGACACGCGCGCCTTGCCATTCTGCGAAAGGTCGGTGTGCTTGGTATCCCGCGGCCGGCCTCTCCTGTCCGTGAGCGTGCCGTTCTCGGGGGCGACGATCATGTTCCCCCCCTCGTCGATGACGTAGATGTACTTGGTGCCCGGCTCCAGCACCAGCGGCTGACCAGGCTGCACGAGCTGTGCTTCCTGTGGCAGCTCGCCCTCCCCCTTCCGCACCATCCACGGCTTCGTCGCCGGCCCAAACTTCTCGTCCAGCTCGTGCGGACACGGCGGCGAGTCCGTTCCCTCTTCCTCGGGTCCCAGCAGTCCCGCGGCCCGCGCGCGTGCCTCGCATTCCGGGCAGGCGAGCCCGCGCACGTCCACGGTACCCAGTGGACTGGCGGGATAGGCGTAGAGGTTGAGGCCTCCGGTTATGCCGAGCGGGTCCGACTGAAGGTAGCGGCCCAGCTCGGGGCTGTAGTACCGGAAGCGATTGTAGTGCAGGCCCGTCTCCGCATCGGCGTGGTGCCCGGGGTAGCGGAGCGACACGTCGACCGCCGAGTCCGGCGCCACGTCCGTGGCGCCGTAGGGCGCGGTCCGGGCCCGCCACACTTCGTGGCCCGCCGCGTCTTCGACTCGAACCGGGGTTGCGATCTGGTCGCTGAAGATAAAGTAGCTGCGTCCCGATGCGGGATCGGCCTCCGGCGAATCGTAGTCGGTGAACCCGAGTGGTGTGAGGGCGAGCGCGTCGGCGTAGACGTAGACCCGCAGGGTGCCTCCCGGTCCCAGCTCCGCTGCCACCCGGTCGCCATCCCAGTACCACCGCGTGGTCACGCCATGAACCGTCTTTTCGATCTGCCGGCTCGCACCGTCGTAGCGAGCTTCCCACGCCAACCCCGGTCCTTCGCATCCGACGAGCCGGTCCGCCGCATCGTAGCGGTACCTGATGGTGCCTGAGGCTCCGGTGCGGCTCGCGAGGTGATTGCGCGCGTCGTGCTCGAAGGCGTCGCCGTTCGCCGATTGAAGCCGATTTCCCTCCCGCATGGCCACGTCCCGAAGACCTGGCATGCGCACGATGTTTCCGGCCGCGTCGTATTCGAACGTCCGAGGCTCGCCTGACGCGGAGGTGGCGCGCACCAGCCGGTGCGCCGCATCGTAGGCGTACTCGGACGAGCCTTCGGCGCTGTCATCCACCTGGAGCAGATCGCCTTCGCCCGAATAGCGGAACCGCCTGGCCCAGACTCCACCCGAGCTCCACTCGATCGCCTTCATCAGGCAGCGCCCGGCCGCATCGTACTGGCTCCACTCCACAGTACCGTTCGGCAAACCGCGGTGAAGCAGCCCGTCGCCGAGACGCTTGAGTCGCTGCCGTGCACCGCCGGCGTCGGTGATGGTCACGCCGTCCGAGTCTTCCGTGTAGCTGATGACGAACCGATCGAGCACCACGGTGCGTCGCAGCGATCCCCGCGACGTATACTCGTGCGCCACGCCCATGCCGTCGCGGGCATCGAGGGTCCGGTGCCCGAACCCATCGTAGGCGAATGTGAGCAGCCCCGCGGCTCCGGCGATCGCGGTGGGCCGGCCGTTCGCGTCGTACTCGAACACGTCGGTGTCGCCCGATGCGTAGGCCTTCTCTTGCAGAAGCCCGGCCTTGCCCACTTTTCGTTCGAAGAGGACCCTGCCCTCCCCGTCGAGCTTCGCGATCAGGTTTTCGGCCGTGTCCCAACGGTACTCCTCGCGCACGACGCCATGCCGGCGGACGCGCGCCAGCCTCCCCTTGCGATCGTAATCGTACTCGCTCATCGCGCCGCCCGCGTCAGTGACGGACGCGAGACGCTCGGTGAGCGTCCAGCCGTAGTTCGTGCTCGCGCCCAGCGGGTCGATCTCGCGGACCGGCAAGTTCCACGACTCGCGCTCGTATCTCCTGAGCGATCCATCGAAGTCCGCGTACTGCCTCAACGCGCCGCCGCGATCGTAGCTCCAGCGCCGGATCCTGCCACTCGTCCCGCGCTGCGAGATCAGCTTCCCGAAGTCGTCGAACACACGCCCGGGCCCTGGCGCCGGCCACCATTCGGGGCCCAGCGGACGCACGGCCGGTGACGGCGGAATCGGAGGCTCACCGGTGTCGCGACGGGTGACGTACGGCTGGACGGCACGCGGCAACATGACCGCGGCCGCGGATCCGGATGTGGGCAGCGAAACGGTTCCGAGTTGCGTGCGCCGGCCGCACTCCCATTCGGCGGCATTCGAGGCGACACGATGGGCGGCCGGCCCCGCATTGTTCGAATCATTCGAGATGAAGCGCCCCAGATCGTCTTCCCGCCACAGCGGCGCACCGGCCTCGTCGTAGACGGTATGGATCGCATTTCCGAGGGGATCGATCTCCGCCGCCAGGCGTCCGGCGTGGTCCGTCGTGAACTGACGCACGCCGCCGGCCGGATCGAGCACCTGGAGCAACTCGCCCTCCGCCCCGTAGGTGTAGACCCATTCGCCTCCGTCGGCGCGGGTCACGATGGTGGTGAGATCGTTCGGCCGGTACTCCAGGCGCACCGCGTGCAGACCATCACTCCCGCGCGAGGACACGCAGCGACCCTCCAAGTCGTATTCGAATTGGAAGGTGTACCCTGCCCGATCGGTGCGGCGCACAAGGCGGCGCGCCGCGTCGTAGACAAAGTCGAACTTGGAGCCGTAGGGGTCCACGCCTCCGGTCAGGCACCCGGATTCGTCGTACGCATACGCCATGAGCGTGCGGCCGGGGCTGCCGTCGGGATCGAGGAGCGTCAGGCGCAAGAGCCGGCCGTCGGCCGCTTCCAGTACCTTGATCGCGCGGCCCAGCGAATCGGTGACCATCTCGAGGCGGCCCGTCGCATCGTACCGTAGCTCGATGGCGTGTCGGCCGCGGCGAAACCGTAGAGGCCGCGCAAGGGTGGAGGCGTCGCGGAACTCGAATTCAATCGTCGGGCTACCGGCGCGGCTCAGCTCATACGCCGCTGCGGAGCGGCGCCGGAGCCGCCACCCGGCCGCGAAGACCTCCTCGCCATCACGCAGCGGCGGAGGGAACCCCACGTGGTCGCCGAGCGGCCCCTCGTAGAGCAAGCCATCCACGTCGAAGCGAAGGGTGTGGGCCAGGTCGTGTGCATGACCCCAGCCGAGCGACAGCAAACGGGTGTGCCGGCTGCTGTCGTAGTGCCGGAAGAACTCCAGCGGCAACGGGCCGGTCAGCCGAAATTCCAGGGTGCGCTCGACGTTGCGCCCCGTGACGACGTCCACCGGATCGCCGACCAGGCGAGGATTGCCGGAGCAGCAGACGTTCATCGAGTGCTCACGGCGGACAGTTGCCTGTGCCCTCGGCGGCGGCGGGGGGGCTGCCGCCCTTTCCCTTCTCCAGGCGCCGCGAGAGCTTGTCGAGCAGCATCTCGGCAGGGTTGGGGATGTTGATCATCGGAAACCCGCCGATGAGCACGTTTGGATGCCCGAAGATCAGCGCGCCCTTGGCACTCGGCGGAATCCCCGGGTCCTTGCCCATCATCTTGGTGAGCGCCTGCGCCGCAAGGTCCGCGGCCATCTGTGCAGCCTCCATCGCCGCGGCGAGGCCCTTCGCCGCCGCCATCGCCCCGGACTCCGTCGCCGCCTCGGCGGCGTTGGCGGCGATAGACAGCCCGGCCACTGCCTGCCCCGCCCGGTGAAGCGCCTTCTGCGCCACCGACATCTTTCGGTCATCCGCCTGCCCGCAGACCTCGCAGATGTCCCCAAGTCGGGCCGCCCGGTTGCCGCCGATAAAAGTGTTGGACGACCCGGTCTTGATCTGGAAAAAGGGGAAGAGACCGCAGCACGTCGGCGCGAGTCCGATGTCGCCGCAGCGGGCCGCCGGCATCGAGTTGATCAGGACCCGGACCGACGTGCCGAGCGTGATCATGCCGAAGCTTGGCAGTGGCACCGGCGGGGCCGGGGGGATGAGGCTGGGGGGATGATTGTGCGCGTGCGGCATGCCGAGGTACGGCATCGTGATCGTGGCGGCGGGCATGCTCGGCATTACGGCGGCAAGCGGGGCGGTGAGGCTCGCGAAGCCCATGTCCAGCATGTCCTTCGCCAGCCCGACGGCCCCCATCACACTCGACGCCACGGCCTGCACTCGCCGCACGGTGGCCACGGCGGCCTGTCCCGCCGTCTGGTCCGGAGGCGCCGGCGCGGGGTGCACGAGGTTCTGCACCGACTCGCTCATGCCCGACCACCAGTTCGACGCGACGCCGCCCATGGAAGCGGGCGTGTTGGCAGCGCGGTCCAGTGACGAGGATTGGTCACCGGTCGTGCCATCCATATGTTGGCGGATGGCGAGCTCGATTGGCCCCAGCCCGCTCATGCTGCCTCTATGAGGTGGAGGGCGTCGCCGCCACGACCAACTGTTGTTCGATTTCCTGCTGCCGGATCACATCCTGGAGCTGCGCGTAGGCGTTCCGCAGCCGCAGCAGAATGTCCTGCCGTACGTCGAGAAGCCCGAGGCCTCCCGCCACCGCGGCTACTGCGTGCCAGCTCTGCAAGGCCGCCGGTACCTTATTCTGCATCCACTGGCAGTGTCCCATATTCTCGATGCACCGGAGCTTGGTGCGTGCGTCCCGTGCAACGGTCGAAAGCTGCTGCCCCGCATCGTAGTACGCCTCAGCTTCCGACCAGCGGCCCTGGCGCAGAAAGAGATTCCCCAAACTGAGCGTGGAATTGAGCAGGATGGTCACGGGCGGTCCCGGCGCGGCGGCAGCGGGCGCGATGGCGGATGACCAGCACTGTTCCGCCACATGCACGTTGCCGAGCCGGGCCTGGACATCGCCCACGGCGTTGAGCGCGAGTGCCGTCATCGTGCCATTGCGGGTGTGGATGTAGTAGGGGAGCATCGTCCCGAAGGCGGCCAGGCTCTCCTGAAGGCGTCCGTGGGCGGCATCGATCTGAGCGGAAGCGAACAGTGACTGGAGGCGCTGGTCGAGCGGCATCCCGCCGTCGTCCGCGTCCTCGTCCAGTGCGCGCCGGACGGCGGCAGGCCCCAGCTCGGCGGCCCGCCATCGCAGCCGAGGCCGGTCCTTGAGCGCGCGCTCGACGGCGGGGTTGGCTGCGTCGTCCCGCAGGTAGAATCGGATCCCGCGACACCACGGTCGGGGAAACTCGTGCCGCAATACGTCGGCAAGGAATTTCGCCCACGCTTCCCCGTTCCCGATTTCGGCTGGGAAGAGCGCCCAGACGGTCGGTGCACCCGGCGTCGCCGTCAGAGTCCCCGAGAACGCGATCAGTTCGCGCAGCCGCTGCGCCGGAGGCTGCGTCTCGTCCGTAGCGGAGGCCGGGAGCGGAGGCCACGGGGGGAGGCTGCGCGAGGGGAGTGCGGCCGATACCGCGGCATGCTTGGCGGCGAAGGCGGCCACGATGTCCGCGACGAATATTGGGGCCGTCGTGAAGGGATCGCCGTGAATCCAGAACAGCTCAGACCGGCTCTCATCGAGCATCCCGAGCGACTTGATCACGGCTACACCATCCCCATCGGTGCACCGGAGGATCAGGGCCAGATCGTCTCGCTGCTCGAGGAACTCGGTGAGCGTGCGGGTCAGACCTTCGAACAGTCGCATCAAGGGAGGTGCGCTCCCTCAGTTGATCTTGACCAGCGCGCCGGTGATCTCGTGCATGCCGACCGCGCTGGAGTTGATGGCCGCGCCGCTCGTCGCGACCTTCTGCTTGTTGAAGACGACGTTCTGACTGTCCACCCCGACCTTCGCCTCGTCCCCGCCGCTGATCTCCACTTTGGGTGCCGACGCCTTGATATCCGCATCGCCGATGACGCTCAGGTTCTTGCAGTGAATCGAGATCTTTCCGTCCTTCTTGAGCGTGATCGAGCTGGCGCCGGACACGAGCATGATCTCGTCGCCGCCGTCGATCTTGATCTTGTGCGCCACCGTGGTAGTCTGGTCGGCGTCGTAGTTCTCGATGACGTTGGCCTTGACGTGGTGCGTGTGCGTGCCGGTCTGCACGTCGAGCTTGTAGGGCCCGGTCACGATGGTGATCGACGTCGCTCCCTTGATTTTTTCCGTATGGGTGCCCGTGTCGATGTCGATCTTCCGGTTGCCCGTCACGATGTGCTGCGTATCGTTGTTTTCCACCGTCGTGCTCATGTCGTACTGCGCATGGATGGTGACCTTTTCCTTCCCCGCCGTGTCGTCCATCGACATCTCGTTGTAGCCCTTGCCCTTGTGCGTATTGGAGCGCAGGCCGCTCACCACTCCACCCTTCGAGGGATCATACGGCGGCGTCTGGTCGGCGTTGTAGACCTTTCCGGTGATGATCGGCTGGTCCGGATCGCCCTCCATGAACTCCACGATCACTTCCTGGCCGATGCGGGGAATCGCCAGTGACCCCCACCCCTTCCCCGCCCACGGCTGCGACACGCGGATCCAGCAGGAGCTGTTCTCGTCCTTCTTCCCGAGGCGGTCCCAGTAGAACTGGACCTTGACCCTGCCGTGCTTGTCGGTCCAGATCTCCTCGCCCTTCTTCCCAACGACCAGCGCCGGCTGGGAGCCCCAGATCCGCGGCTTGTGCGTCTGGCGAAACGGGTGGTACGGCACGCTCGCCGGGATCGCCAGGAAATCGTTGTGATAGTCCATTGGCGTCGATTCCCACGAGCGATAGTCGCCGGCGCGGGCTGTGTGCCGCAGCTCGAGCAGCACGTAGGGCTGATTGGTCTCTTTCGAATAGTGCTCCTTCAAATCGAACCGATATCCGCTCTGAAAGGCACGGCAGGTGCTCGTCGCCCTGATGACCTGCCGCTGGGCCTCCTCGGCCTCGAGCTGAAGCCTGGCGTACCGCTCGCCCTCTTCGAGCGTGGTGTACCCGCCCGGATAGCCGTACGCCTCCTCGGGCTCCTTGCCGGTGACGGCGCTCTCGAGGGACAGCATCGGCTGGTCGTAGTCGTAGTCCCGGAGCGTCACCTTGCCGGTGTGCACCGCATCCTCGCGCTCACACGTCAGCACGACGTCCTCCTCCTGCCAGGAGGCGGCGGTCGTGGCCATGCGTGACGCGGACTGCCCAGGACACGTCTTGAAGGCGCTGTTGTCGTCGGCCAGTGTCAGCACGTGCTTCTTGCTGCTGTGCTCGAAGAAGTAGAAGATCCCTTCCTCCTCGAGCAGGCGCGAGACGAAGCTGAGATGGGATTCGCGATACTGCACGCAGAAGAGGCGCTTCGGATAGGTCTTGACCAGCTTCATCTGGTAGTCGCTGTACCCCAGTCCGCTGAATACCTGCTCCACGATCTCCGGGACGCTGAGGTGCTGGAAGATCTTGCAGTCGGATGACAGCGAGAGGAACCAGAACCAGGGGACCACTTCGGCCCGGTACGAGGTGAGATCCTCCGACTGGCCGAGCTGCGTGAAGCTCCGGACGATGCCGTGGATTGAACGTTCGAACTTCGACCCCTTGATCGTCAGGCACACCGGCGTGCGCAACACCTTCGCCGCCGGGACGGACGCCTTCTCGGAGAGCAGGTCGAGGGTGTAGGCAAAGGGGCTCGACACCGCCTCGCTGCCCGAAAAACCCTCGAGGAGCAGGTCGTCCACGGGCAGCACGGTATCCACCCTCATCGGGCGATTGGCCTGCGAGAACTTGGCCATCTAGACCGTTACCGGCTCGGGCGGCGCATCTCGCGGGACTTCCGGCCGCTCCATGGTCGAATATTCGAACGCCCCGCCCGCGGCGATGCCCACGCGGATCACTGCCGGCAGCTGGCCCTCCACGAGTTTCTCGAGCAGGAGCCGGGAGACTTCCGGCAGCAGCGTGTTGGTCAGGATATTGTCCACGTTCCGCGCCCCGCTTTCGACCTCGGTGCACCGCTTGGCCACCTCCTCCACCAGGACCTCGTCGTGGAGCAGATCCACCTTGTGGGTCTCGTGGATGCGCCGGCGGACCTTGGCCAGCTTGAGGTTGATGATCCGCTTGAGGGCCTCGTCCCGGATGGGGAAATAGGGAATGATGACCATCCGCCCCAGAAAGGCCGGCTTGAACGTCTTGTCGAGCTCCGGCTTGAGCGCCTTCACCAGCCCCTCGGCCACCGGCATCGTCTCGGGATCGGCACACAGCTTGGTGAGCGTCTCCGTACCCGCGTTGGTGGTGAGGATGATGATGGTGTTCCGGAAATCGATCTGGCGTCCCTCGCCGTCATCCATCACGCCCTTGTCGAACACCTGGAAGAAGAGCTCCAGCACGTCCGGGTGTGCCTTCTCCACCTCGTCCAGCAGCACCACCGAATACGGCCGGCGCCGCACCGCCTCGGTGAGCACCCCTCCCTCGCCGTAGCCGACGTATCCCGGCGGCGATCCCTTGAGGGTCGAGACGGTGTGCGGCTCCTGGAACTCGGACATGTTGATGGTGATGACGTTGCGCTCCCCACCGTAGAGCAGATCGGACAGCGCGAGCGCGGTTTCCGTCTTGCCCACGCCGCTGGGACCGACCAGCATGAAGACGCCCACCGGCTTGTTGGGGTCCTCGATCCCGGCGCGCGAGGTCCGGATGCGCCGGCTGATGGCCTCGAGCGCGTGCCCCTGGCCGATGATCCGCGCGCCGAGCTGTCCCTCGAGTCCGAGCACGGTGCCGAGCTCATCGCGCAGCATCTTTCCCACGGGGATACCGGTCCAGCCGGAGATCACCTCGCCCACCAGGCGGCCGTCCACGCACACCCGCACCAGCGGGGTCTCGCCCTGCAGGGTCTCCAGCTCCTCGTTGAGGTGGCCGAGTTCCGAGCGGAGCGCCGCGGGATCGGCGGCCGCCGACCCGTTGCCTCCGCTGCTCCCGTCGCTCTCGAGCTGACCTCTGATCTCGCGGATCTTCTCCACCAGCCCGCGCTCGCGCTCCCACCGCTCGGTGAGTGCCGCCAGCCTGGCCTCGGTTTCGAGTTTGCCGGCCGCGATGCCGGCCAGCCGCTCGGTGTGGTCGGCGCCCACGGCGCTCTCGCGCTCCAGCACCCGCCGTTGTACCTCGAGATCGTCCAGACGCCGGCGCGCGTCTTCCACCGCGGGCGGCGTGGCGTTCTGGCCGAGCGCCAGGCGGGCGCACGCAGTGTCGAGGACGCTCACCGCCTTGTCCGGCAGCTGCCGGTCGGGCAAATACCGGTGGGACAGCCGCACCGCCGCATCGAGCCCGTCGTCGAGGATCCGCACCAGGTGGTGCTTCTCGAGCGCCGGCGTCACACCGCGCATCATGAGGAGACACACCTCCTCGGACGGCTCTTCGACCTTCACGAGCTGGAACCGTCGCGCCAGCGCGGGGTCCTTCTCGAAGTACTTCTTGTATTCCGACCAGGTAGTGGCCGCGATGGTCCGGAGCTCGCCGCGGGCCAGCGCCGGCTTGAGCAGGTTGGCAGCGTCGCCCTGTCCCGCCTGGCCCCCCGCGCCGATCATCGTGTGCGCTTCGTCGATGAACAGGATGATGGGCGTCGCCGACGACCGCACTTCCTCGATGAGCCCCTTGAGACGGTTCTCGAACTCGCCCTTCACCCCCGCGCCCGCCTGCAGCAGCGCCAGGTCGAGGGTCCGGAGGGTGACGTTCCTGAGTGGCGCGGGGACGTCGCCGTCGGCGATCCGCATGGCGAATCCCTCGACCACCGCAGTCTTGCCCACGCCGGCCTCACCCACCAGGATCGGATTGTTCTGGCGCCGCCGGGTCAGGATGTCCACCACCTGACGGACCTCGAAGTCGCGGCCGAGCACGGGGTCGATCTTCCCCTGCCTGGCCCGCTCGGTCAGGTTCACCGTGTACTGGTCGAGGTTGGGTGTCTTGCCGCCGGCTCGTCGTGGCTCGCCGTTCGGTACGTCGGCGTCTGCCGTGCCCTCCTCCTCCACGGAGCCGGCCACGATGGCCGCGAAGTCGTTCCGCAGCGCGTCGGGCGGGATCTTCTGGAATTCCTTGCTCACCTCGCGCATCAGGCGTGAGAGCTCTTCGTCGCTGACCAGTGCCACGACGGTGTATCCGGTCCGTATCGTCGTGCCGCCATAGTTGAGCGATCCGATGCTCCAGGCCTCGCTCAACATCCGGACGAGCGTTGGACTCAGTGACGGATTCCGGGCGTTGCCCGATTTGAGTCGGTCGAGACTTCGGGTCAGCTCCGAGGCGATGCGTGAGCGGTCCACGCCATAGTGCTTGAGGATGGCGGCGAAGTCGCCGTCGTTCCGGTCGAGCAGCTTCATCAAGAAATGCTCGATCTCCACGTCGTAGTGGGTGCGGCCGAGGCACAGCCCCGCCGCGGCCTCGACGGCGGCCTTGGTCTCGTGATTGAGCTTCCCGACGAGCGCCCGCAGGTTGAAGTTCATAGGCACCTTCGCTCTCAGAGCGTCAGAATCGTGTCGTCCGCGTCGCGTGAGAAAGGCCGCGACCGCATCCAGGTACACCAGCCGAGCGGCGACCCGGGATCGTCGCCGCCGAGGATGCTCGGCGGCACTTCGTCCCGCGCCAGTACCAGCTGCACTTCGAAGTCGAACTGATCACCGCAGAAGAACCGGGTCAGCGTGCGCAGGGGACCATACGCCTTCCCCAACGGCAGGAAGTCGTCGTACTGGCTGCGGGTGAGCGGCCCGAGTCGCAGGCGCACCCGCGCCTGTGGATCCCAGATCTCCTCACCCGCCACCGCGCCCCAGCCGAGCTGCTCGGACGGATCGCCCTCGTCGCCCAGCGTACATTCGGTGCCGGTCGCGAGCGGGTACCACCCGCCGACGAATTGCTCGACCGCTGCGGGCACCCCGAAGTAGTCCCCGATGAGCTGTTCCAGCGCCGCCGCCGAGCGCTGCTGCGGACCGAGGAGGCCGGCGTAGAACACGAGGGCGTCGTCGCGGATGCCCAGCCGGTTCTGGAGGCCCTGCTCACCGAGCCCCACCAGGTCCTTCAGGTGCTGGGTCAGCCGGTCCTGCTGGTCTCGCTCGTACGACACCGCGAAGCGGTACTTCTCCCAGGCCCGGTAGAAGAGGGAGATGATCCGGTGGTGGAAGAGGTCGAGAAAATCACGCGGGGCGGTGTCGCGGTCCCTGATCCGCTCCGAGATCAGCAGGCTGTAGCAATACGGCAGCACGCCTTCCGGGCCGGTCAGCCCCATGAAGTTCACGCTCATCCGGGGTGCATGGCCGTCGTCGAGCTCGAGCGCCTGGATCTCCGAGGCCGGAAAGGCGGTATCGGGGTTGACCGTGAACCGCGCCACCTCCTCCGAGGGGTGGAGGAAGGTGCCGACCGGGCCCCGCCCGGGATACAGCCGCTCGAGGACGCGAACCGCCTGGAAGAACTCGAACGACGTCGGGCTCTCCCTCAGCTGTGCCTTGAGCTCCGGCTGGCCTAGAGTAAGGGTTTCCATCCCGCCCTCGGTGCCCACTCCCGCAGCATGACCTTCCGCTGCTGGCTGCGCGCGGCCAGTACGCAGAAGCTGTTGACGGACGCGT
This sequence comes from Gemmatimonadales bacterium, assembly GCA_039930845.1. Lineage (GTDB taxonomy): Bacteria > Gemmatimonadota > Gemmatimonadetes > Gemmatimonadales > GWC2-71-9 > CAVVWJ01. Next base: position 5,161 of record JBDTTA010000029.1, on the reverse strand, counting down.
AGAGTCCCAGGAACCGTTCCAGCACGCTCGCGAACAGGTACAGACCGCTCCCGGCGAACTCGGTCTCGTCGAACTCGATTTCCACCCGACGGCCCCGGGCGAACGTGACGCCGTACTCGCCGACGACCCGCGAATGGTGCGGCGCACTGCGCACGCCCTTGATCCCCTCGATCTGGCGCTCGCCCGAGAGCGTTTCCGCCATATTGTGCAGGCGGAGCAGCTCCTGCAGGGCCTCGGTGCCTCCCTCCACCACCGACAGGTAGTTGAGCGAGAGCTGCGAGATCATCCGCCAGAGCTGGGGCTTGCCGAGCGGCGGCTGGACCACGTCGGTGGGCTTGACCAGCGCCACCGTCTTCTTGATGGGGCCGCCGCCGTGCAGCTCGAAGTCGCCGTTCTCGTTGCCGAACGGGAGCCGGCTGGGCAGGTCGCCGTTATGGCAGGTGAGGCGCGCCGTCACCGCGTCGAGACCGGGCTGGACGATGCGGTTGCTCAGGTCGACGAACGTGAGGTACACGTCGGTGCCGCCGTCGGCCTGCCACCCGATCGGCCGCCGCCGCGCGTACCAGAACGTCTGCTTCCTGTTGCGCTCCACGCCGTGCCGGTACGAATAGAACGGCTCGAAGCGCACCGGCTCGGGCGAGCCGGCGGTCACGCCGACCACCTCGTCCACCGAGAAGATCTCGGTGGTCAGGCGCCGCCGCGCATCCGCGACGACCTGATACTCGTGGCGCCGCTGGTCGACCAGCACCGGCTCCGACGTCTGCGGGAACAGGTTGACGATGGGGGTGCAGCCGAGCCGGATGGTCCCGGGCGAAACGCCACCCTCCAGCAGCGGCCGGCGGTCGTTCCGCTCGAAGGGAGAGATGAGAAAGACAAACTCGACCCGCTCGCCGAACCCCGCCGCCCGGATCTCGTCGAACCCGAAGAGGTCGAAAAAGAGGAACTTCTCCGGGAACGTGAAGTATTCCTGCAGCAGCCGGTACGCGAGGAAGGACCGGCCGGGATAGGGGAGCATCCCCTCGTCCTCGGCGAACCCGACCGGACGGAGCGCGGTCGCCGGCAGAAGCACCGGCTTGCGCTTCGACGCCGGCGTGGGGTCGCGGGCGACGATTCGCAGACAGTTGTTGCAGAGCAGCTCGTAGAGCGAGAACACCAGGTTGGCGTCGCCCGTGAGATGGAACCGCAGGGACTCGAGCTCGAGCTTCTCGAACGTCAGCTCCGGCAGGCACTGGAACTCCAGCCGGAACGCCGCGGAGGCCTCGAGGTCCTTGACCGGCGGCGACAGGCGGTCCGGCGTCTGCCATTGCGCGGCGGAGACGGTGAGCGGCCAGAGCGTGGTGTCGTAGCAGCTCTTGAACTTGCAGGGGACGCCGCCCACCGGCCGCGAGTACATGAGCGTGTCGCGCGGGATCCGATAGCCCGTCGTCAGCTTTCCCTGCTCGGGGTCGAGCTGGAACTCGACCAGCGACATCGCCGGCAGTGGCCGGATGTAATGCGGGTAGATGACGTTAAGGAAGGCCTCCGTGATCTCCGGGAAATCGTCGTCGATCTTGAGATGGACCCGGGCGGCGAGAAACGCGAACCCCTCGAGCAGTCGCTCGATGTGGGGGTCCTCGCATTTGTCGGGCTCGAGCTGGAGGCGCGACGCCACCTTGGGATACCGCCCGGCGAACTCCGCGCCCATGCGCCGGAGAAACGTCAGCTCGCGCTCGTAGTAGTACAGCAGATCGTCACGCACCGCCGTCTCCCTTGACCCGGTACTCGCCACTGGAGATCTCGAGCACGGTGTCGAAGACGACCCGCTCGGGATTCGGCTCCATGCGCAGCATTCCTTCGATGAGAAAGCGCAGCTGCCGCTTGCCGTCATCGGTCGTTTCCGACAGCGACACCCGCACCCCTGCGAGGCGCGGCTCGAACGTGGCGATGGTTTCCTCGACTTGCCTGAGGAGGCGGCTCCGGACCTCCTTGGAGTCGCGGCCCAGGGAGGTGATGTCGGGAAACCCGAAATGGTAGAGCGACCGGGTCAGCTCCTGGAATGATTCCGGGGCCTCATCGGGGATCCGCCGCGTGTTCAACAGCCACTCGAGGTCGTGGCGCACCGACGCCTTGAGCGTATCCACCGATTCCCTCCAGCTCATCGACTCGTCGGCGGACACCTTGGGCTTCCGATCGACCAGCCGGTCGAGCAGGGAGAGCCTGACCGTCTTTTCACTGCCCGGAGCTTTCATCGGGTCACGTCTGCGAGAGACTCATCGCCTGCAGGGGATCGAGACTGCAGATTCGCGGGTACAGGCTCGCCTGGGTGTGCGGCCCTTTCACGACCTCGGCCGGCACCTTGTCCATGCACCGGTGCAGCAGCGCCATCGGCTCCGCCACCAGCTCGCCTGATTCCCAATCCGCCAGGTTGTGACGCTCGACCAGCTCCAGCAACTCCTCCAGAATCGGCACCGCGATGGGCTCGAGACCCGCCTCGACCATCATGCGGGAGACCTGGGTGCGCCGGAGGAAGCGCGCACGGGCGGTCTTTTCCCGGGCCAGTGCCCCCATCAGCATCTCGATACCGCGCTGCGGGCGCCCCGCGCGCGCCTCCACCTGGGCGCTGTGAAACGCGGGATCTCCGGCGGCGAGCCCGTCCGTCCCGGGCGGTGACGAAGCGTCCGACTCTTCGGCGTCGGGAGCAGGCTCCGCGCCATTGGTAAAGTGCCCATCGCGCAGCCACTGCAGCGTCTCGTGGTTGGCCGTGGGCATGTCGTCCATCAGCGTCATGGTCGTGAGCTGCGGCACGTCGGCGAGCAGGGCCCTGAGCTCGCTCCGGATGGCCCGGGTCACGGTGTCGTACTCTCCTCCCAGTCCCCGGCACGCGGTGAGGACATACCGCTGCAGATCGAGCCATCCGCGACCCGCCGGAGTCGCCATCACGCCCTCGGCGGATTCGAGCAGCTGACTCCACTTGGCCTCGAGCAGGAGGCCCTTGAGGTGAGTGCGAACCTGGGTGGTCGGGGCGTCGAGGAGCCGGGGGTCGGGACTGCCGCCCTGGGCCCGTACTTCCCCCCAGCGGAAACCCCTGAGCAACAGATACGAGGCGGGGTTGCGGGGCTCGGTGCGCCTGAGGAACCGCGCCGCCGCCACCACCCGGGAGGTGGCGTCTTCACGATCCACGGCCTCCGACACGTTCATCGGTCGCTCCGTTGGCGAAGGAGCGGCGACCGGGTCCGCACTGTTGCCGCCGGCCGGAGCGACCGGCTCCGGCTCCGGCGGGTCGGGGTCGAGCGCCAGCTTCCGCCCCAGGAGTTGCCCCACAGCCCGCTGCACCTCGGCCAGCGCTTCTTGCACCTTGCTGAAGCTGGGAGAGGCGTCGCCGAAGCGCTCCTTGCAGATGGCATCGAGCCCTTCCAGCGCGGCGAGCGAGCCGGCGAGGTCGGCGGCGGCGCTCTTGTACCAGCTCTTGGGAGTGGACTCGAAGCCCTGATCGAACTCTTCTCCGGACAGCTTGCCGTCGGCGATCGCCTGTTGGCGCGCCTGGGCGGTTTTCTGCTCGTTGGCGGCGTCGGCCTCGAAGCCGACCAGCCTCGACTCCTTGTACTTGAAGAAGTCGTGGCCGGTGCGATTGAGCGGCACCGAACGAACCAGGGGAGCGAGCGAGTATCCGATCCAGGCGAGCGGGGCGGCCCGCAACTCTGGGTCACCCTCTTCGATGGGAGGGTGCAGTCCGTCCCAGAATTCCACCAGGAGCGACCGGATGAGGTTGAGGCCCGATAGCAGGCCGGCGAACCCCTCGCGATGGAGCTGCGCCTCGGTGAGCCACGCGGCGAGCTGCAGGTCCTTGGACCGGCCGGCGAGCGCATCGCCCGCCAGCTTGGCGACCATGGCGAAGTCGGCGATCTTGCGCTGCCGCTGCCAGTCGCCCTGCGGGGAGTCGTCGTCCTGGTGCCTGGCTTCCTTGATCTTGTCGTAGACGGGATCGTACCGCAGGTCGGCGCCGGCTGGATCCGCGCCGGGGATCGGATTCAGGAGGTCGCCACGCAGCGGCATCCGGAGCTCAACTGACCGGGACAGTGGCCGGTACGATGTCGAGTTCGCGGAGCTCCAGCATCGGGAACTCTTCACCATCGACGAGCAATAGCTTCTGGCCGATCGGGCTTTCGGTCCCGTTGTTCAGCTCGCGCCACTCGGTGACCCGGCCCAGGCGCACGGCGTTATTCGAATCCTGCCAGGTGAGCGGTGCCAGAACGGGAACCAGGACCTCGCCCAGCTCCACGCCCCGGAAGTCCACCCCGGTCTTCACCGCGGCCGGGGCCCAGAGCAGGTCGCGAAGACGGGACGGGGGGCTCATCCGGACCGATGCGATCTGTTCGAATGGGATCCACGTGTACTGCCCGGCGGCATACACTTCGAGCCTGGCGCCGATTCGCGGATCGGCGTCGGTGAGCGACTGGAACGGCGTGCCGTTGAGCCGCCCGGAGACCGGGCGAGGGGCAGGCCCCGTTGGAAGCCTGCCCTCGAGAAACATCTCCTGCCGAACCTGCTCCGCATGCAGCGCGCTGCGGTAGAGCAGCGTGCCCATGGCCGCGTCGGGACCCCGCTGGGCGAGGATATCGAGCTGTTTTTCGGCACGCTGATACGCACCGGCGAAGCACAGCAGCTCGAACAGAAACGTCCGGCGCCGCGCGTCGCCGGGCTCGGCCCGGAGCTCCGCACCCAGCGTGTCGATGGCCTCGTCCAGCCGGCCGGCCTGAAGCAGCTCCTGCGGGCTCACGTCAGTTGCCCAGCCGTGCTCAGGCCGACACCAACGTCAGGTCCCAGGCTCCGACAGCCGGGCTGCCCTTCGACCCGTCCGCCTTCTGCGGCGTGTACGTGATGCTCACCTTGCCGAAGGAAAACGAAACGCTCTCCATGGGCGAGTCGTCTCCACCGCTGGCGCCCGACCACTGGATACTGTCCACGTAGACTTCTTCGAACTCGTACTTGACGAAGTCGATGGGAGCCTTGCCGGCGGACTTGTTCAGCGTGACCGAGGCCTTGGCGTAGTGGTCCCCCTGGCAGCAGGCCAGGAAGAGCAGCGGGCTCGCCGAGTCGGTCTTCTTCATGATGTTGAAGCTGCTGACCGACACCTTGCCGCCACCACCGCCGCCGCCACCGGAGCCGACCGTCGAGGGATTGC
>JBDTTA010000028.1:0-18707 GCA_039930845.1 Gemmatimonadales bacterium | reverse complement strand
TCCTGGAGGTTGCCCTGCTTCTCCAGGAGGCGCGTCATCTCGTCGTCTTCCATCGGCTCCGCGAACCGGGCGCTGATGTCCTCGAACTGGGTCAGGAGCGCACGCTGGTCGGCCACCGCCATCTCGACGTTTCCGCGGACGTCCCTGGCCGGATCGAGCTGCGGCTCCTGCGGCAGAAATCCGATCTTCGTGCCAGGAAGCGGGCGCGCGTCCCCGAGAAAATCATGATCCACGCCGGCCATGATGCGAAGGAGCGACGACTTCCCCGCGCCGTTCGCGCCCAGCACGCCGATCTTGGCGCCGGGGTAGAACGCGAGGTGGATGCCTTTGAGGATCTCGCGGGAGGGGGGCACGACCTTGCGGAGGTCGCGCATGGTGAAGATGTATTCGCCGGCCATAGGGCGGGAAGGATAGTGAGGCTCACGAAAAAGGGCACCCCAGCGGGGATGCCCCTGTTTCGTGACTCCGTCGAGCGACTAGTTGAGGTGCTTGTTGACCAGCTTGGTCATGTCGAACATGGAGACCTGCGTCCGGCCGTTGAAGACGGGGCGAAGCTTGTCATCGGCGTTGATCATGCGGCGATTCTTCGCGTCCTGCAGCCCGTTCCGCTTGATGTACTGCCAGAGCTTCTTGGTGAGCTCGGTGCGGGGCAGCGGGGAGGAGCCAACGACCGCGGACAGCGCGTTGTCCGGATTGACCGGCCGCATGAACGCTGCGCTCGGCGTGCGCTTCTTGGCGGACTTCTTCGCCGCCTTCTTCGCGGTTTTCTTCACGGACTTCTTGGCGCTTTTCCTGGCGGTTTTCTTGGCGGATTTCTTTGCGGCCTTCTTTTTCTTGGCGGCCATCGCGCGTCTCCCAGTTGGGATGTGAGATCCTGCCTGCCTCGAAATCGTCGAAACTACCGAGACAAACAGTATACGACCGGCGCGAATTTACAATAGCAAATCGTGATTTTCCCTCTAGAATCGCCCCATGGGCCCCGCCGCTGCCCTATCTTCCGGCATGCCCGCGCGGGTCCCGGAGGCTCCGTTTTCGACACTCTTCCATGGGTCGCAGCCATGTCTCGCACACCGTCCCTCCCGATCATCATGCTGCTCGCACTCGCCGCTCCCGCCGCGCTCGCGGCATTCCATTTCTCGACGGACGTACCGCCCGCGTGCACTCCCGACGGCGGCGGCCTCACCGTGCCCAAAGGCTTCTGCGCCATCGTCGTCGACGGTGATGCGGGCGCGGTGCGGCAGCTCGCCGTCGCGCCGAACGGCGACCTCTATGCCGCCATCTCGGGACGCGGCCTCGGCGGCGGGGTGCGCGCGTACCGCGACAGTGACGGCGACGGCAAGCCCGATGCGCGCGCGAGCTTCGGCCCGCGCGGCGGAAACGACGTGGCGGTCCATGGCGGATATCTGTATCTCGCGCTCAAGGACCGGATCGTGCGCTGGCATCTCACGACGGGCAAGCTCGCCCCCGAGGGCAAGGAAGAAACGATCGTCGCCGGTCTGCCGGACGATGGCAACCACACGGCGAAGAGCGTCGTCTTCGGAGGGGACGACACGATGTTCGTGAGCATCGGTTCGGCGACCAACAGCTGCCAGCGCGCCGATCGGCACGAGAAGTCGCCGGGCATCGATCCGTGTACAGAGACGGAGCGGCGCGCGGGCATCTGGCGGCTCTCCGCGAGCAAGGCGGGACAGGTCTTCGCCGATGGCGAGCGCTATGCGACCGGGATGCGGAATCCCGTGGCGACAGCGATTCAGCCGGGCACGGGCGTACTCTACGCCGCCGTACACGGACGCGATCAGCTCGGCGACAACTGGGGCTTCAGCCCGGAGCGGAACGCGGAGAACCCCGCCGAAGAGCTGGTGATGGTGAACAAGGGGGACGACTTCGGATGGCCGTATTGCTACTACAGCGTGGAGAACAAGGCGAAGGTCCTCGCGCCCGAGTACGGTGGAGACGGCAAGGAAGTGGGTCGCTGCTCGAAGGCGAAGGACCCGGTCATCGCCTTCCCGGCACACTGGGCGCCGCTGGCCCTGGCGTTTTATCCGGGTGAGCGCTTCGGTGAGAAGTACACGGGCGGGCTCTTCGTGGCCTTCCATGGGTCATGGAACCGCGCACCCATGCCGCAGGCCGGCTATCGCGTGGTCTTCGCCCCATTCAGCGGTGGCACGGCGACGGGGCAGTTCGAGACGTTCGCCACCGGCGCAGGCGGGCCGACCGACCTGCGCGCCAGCGGCCTCGCGGTCGGCACCGACGGGTCGCTGTACATCAGCGCGGATCAGAACGGGAAGATCTGGAAGGTGGTGAAACAGCAGTGAGCTCCCGCTCCACTGCGCGCAGGTCCGGCTCGATTTCGACCGGCCGGTTGGCGCCGGGGGGTGGCGGCTCGGTGTCGCGATGATACTGCAGCAGCGCCCCAGGATCCTTGAGTACGTGCCCCGTCAGCACGGCCACGACGCGCTGGGCGGGGTGCACCGTCCCCTTCCGGATCAGCGCGCGGAGGCCCGCGACACTCGCCGCACTCGCGGGCTCGCAGCCGATGCCGCAGCCGTCCACCGCGGCCTTGGCCTCCATCAGCTCCTCGTCACTCACTGACAGCACCACGCCATCCGTATCCCGAATGGATTGCACCGCACGATCGTACGACGCGGGGTTGCCGATCCGGATGGCGGTGGCCACCGTTTCGGCCTTCACGGTATAACGCTTCGCGAATCCCTCCTCGAAGCTCCGCGCGAATGGCGCGGCGCCCGCCGCCTGCACGGCTGCCAGGCGGGGCAGACGCGTGATGAGTCCCCACTCCCGCGCCTCGCGCAGCGCCTTGCCGAAGGCGGCGGTATTCCCGAGGTTCCCCGCGGGGAGGACGATCCAGTCCGGAGGATCCCAGCCGAGCTGCTGGAGCAGCTCGAGGACGATGGTCTTCTGTCCCTCGAGCCGGAAGGGATTGATCGAATTGAGCAGGTAGACACCGAGTCGCTCGCTCGCGGCATCGACGAGGCGGAGGCAATCGTCGAAATCGCCGCGGACCAGCAACGTGCGCGCGCCGTATGCGAGCGACTGCGCCAGCTTGCCGAGCGACACGCCGTCCCTCGGCACGAGCACGAGAGCCGGGAGGCCGGCCTGGGCGGCGTATGCCGCGAGCGACGCCGACGTATTGCCCGTGGACGCGCACGCGACCGCCGATGCACCGATGCGGCACGCCTGCGTGACCCCCACCGTCATGCCGCGGTCCTTGAACGAGCCGGTCGGATTGTGACCTTCGTGCTTGAGGAGCAGCCGCGTCATCCCCGTCCAGGCGTCGAGCGCCGGCCGGTGGAGCAACGGTGTGTTGCCCTCCGGGTGCGACACGACGTCGGTCGCCGAGGGGAGGACCACTTCGCGGAAGCGCCACACCCCCGAGGCGGTGGGGCCGGGACGTTGTCCGCGTCGCTCGGTGAATTTCCCGATCAACTCCTCGCGGGTGACATTGGGCGCACGGTGGCGCACCTCGAGGAGCCCGCCGCACACCCCGCAGCGGGGCCTGGGGTCGAGCTCCGGCGTTTCGTTCCCGCACGCGATGCAGGCCTGCCAGCTCGGCGGGCGGTCGGTTTCGAATCTCATTCGACACTCCCGGCAGACTCGATCACCTTCGCGCCCTCCCGGTCCACGCGGCCGATCCTCGCCTCGCTTCGCAGCCCCTGTGCCGCATACGCCGCCACCATCGCGGCCGCGACTCGCTGGCCATCGCGCTCACCGCGTACGAGTGCAAACGTCGTGGGCCCGCCCCCGGAAATCGAGCTGCCCAGTGCGCCCGCCGCCAGCGCGGCCGCCTTTGCCTCGACGAAGCCGGGCAGCAGCCCCGCGCGGGCAGGCTCGGCGATACGATCGTCGATGGAGCGGCCCAGCAGCGCGTAGTCGCCGGCGGCGAGCGCGGCCACGAACGCGCCCACCTGCGCCGCCTGGTGGATCGCCACGGCCCGCGGCACGTCCGCCGGCAGCACCGAGCGGGCGTGGGCGGTGCGCAACTCCTGGTCAGGCCGCACCAGCACCACCACCAGGTCCTGCGGCACCGGCAGCTCGACCACGTCGAGCGGATGCATGGAGCGGATCAGCACGATCCCGCCGAGCAGCGATGGTGCGATGTTGTCGAGATGACGGCCGGCCACCGTCTCCTCGGCCACGAGGCAGGCATCGAGCAGGCCGTGGCGGTCGAGCGGCGACTCCAGGAGCGCGTTGACCGCGACTGCCGCCGCCACGGCCGAGGCGGCGCTTCCGCCCTGGCCGCCGCAGAGCGGCAGTCCTTTCTTCACGGTGAGCGCGATCCCGCGCCCACGCAGCGAGTGCCCGGCGGCATCGAGCACCGCGCGCGCGGCGAGCCCGGCGGTATGGCGTTCGGCCTCGGTGGGAAGATCACGATGGCCCGGGTCCACGATCCTGATCCCGGGCTCCTCTCTCCATTCCGCCCGCACTTCGTCCCCCGCGCCGGCGACGGCGAGACCGACGATGTCGAGGCCAGGCCCGACATTGCCGACGCCGCCCGGAGCGAAGGCCGTGGCGACCGGGCGCGGACTCATGCGCCGGCCAGCCGGAGGATGTCGTTGAGGACGCCGGCCGCGGTCACCTCGGCGCCGGCGCCGGGGCCGGTGATCACGAGGGGATTGGCCTTATAGCGTGCCGTGGTGAAGACCAGCTGGTTGTCCGTTCCCTTGATCGTGGCCAGCGGGCTCGACGCGGGAACCGTGCGCAGCCCCACGGCGATCTTCGTGGGCGTGACCGTGGCGACGTAGCGCAGCACCGATCCTTCGGCGGTCGCGCGCTTCAGCCGCCGGCGCCAGCTCTCGTCCACCTCGGGGAGCCGGTCGAGGAATTGCTTCATCGGAAGCGCGCGCCCCCACTTCGGCACCAGCGACTCGACCGCCGTCCGCGGGAGCTCTCCGGTATATCCGAGCAGCCGGGCAAGGATGAGCGCTTTTCGGCCCACGTCCATGCCCGAAAGGTCCTCACGCGGGTCCGGTTCGGTATAGCCACGGCTCATCGCGGAGCGCAGCGCGCGCGAGAACGGCGTGCCGGCACCCACCTCGCCCAGGACGTAGCCGAGGGTGCCGGAGAGCAGTCCCTCGATGCGATCGACCCGGTCTCCCGACTCGATGAGCTTGTGATAGGTGTCGATGATCGGCAATCCCGCGCCGACCGTGGCCTCGTGAAGAATCCGCCGTCCGCGGGCGCGGGCCGTCTGCCAGAGCGATTCACTGACGGCGCGACGGCCGGCCAGGGGCCGCTTGTTGGCCAGCACGAGGTCCATGCCGTGGGTCAGCGCGCGCTCGAGCGCGGGCGCGGTCTCGTCAGCGGTGAGGTCCACCAGCACGGGTCGCGTGAGGGCGTAGCCCGCCATGTATGCGACCGCCTCGTCCGCCGTCGCGGCCTGCCCCCTGGGCAGGTCCGCGAGATGACGCCCGGCGCGCTTCTCCCGTGCGAGCGCGGCCAGCCGGCGGGGGCTGATGCCCTGCGGATCGAACACGAAACCCGAGCGGTCGATCACGCCGGCCACGTGGAGTGACAGCGCGGGGCGGCGAACGTCGGCGAGCAGCGTCGTGAGTGTCCGACCGATCTGGCCGAAACCGAGCAGAATGAGCTCCATCCGCTCGGGCTCGATGACGGCGCCGCCGGCGATCCGCGACAGCTGGAAGGCGGCGTGAATGCGCCGCAGCGCCTCGCCTGCCTGCGCGGCCTCGACGACGACGGAGATATTGAGCTCGGACGATCCCTGCGCGATGGCCACGACGTTGATGCGCGCGGCCGCGAGCGCGGAGAACACGCCCGCCGCGATGCCCGGCGTGCCATGCATCCCGAGTCCCACGACGGCGATCGTCGCCATCCCGAGCGCGACCTCCACTCCGTCGATTTCACCGCGGGAGATTTCCGCCTTGAACTCGCGCTCGAGGCTCTCGCGCGCGTCCGACGCGGCGCCGTCGGGCACACTGAAGCAGATCGAATGTTCCGACGACGCCTGCGAGATGAGGGAGACGGAGATACGCCGCGCGTGCAGCGCCGCGAAGGTGCGCGCGGCGATGCCGGGGACGCCGAGCATGCCGTTGCCGGCGACCGTCACCAGCGCCTGCCCGACGGCGGCGGTGAGCGCCTTTACCGGGAATCGCGCCGGGGCCACCCGTTCGGAGACTTCGGTGCCGGGGGATGATGGATCGGCGAAGGGACGCACGAACAGGGGAATGCGCCGCCCCGCCAGCGGGATGAGCGCGCGGGGGTGGAGCACCCGTGCCCCGTAGTACGCGAGCTCCGCCGCCTCGCGTGAGTGGAGTTGAGGAATCACGCGGGCGTCGGGCACGATGCGCGGATCGGCGGTGAGGAGGCCGGGCACGTCCTTCCAGAGCGACACGCGCGCCGCGCCGAGGGCCCGCGCGATGAGCGCCGCGGTGAGATCGGTGCCGCCGCGGCCCAGCGTCGCGACCTCTCCCTGTGGCGTGACGCCGATGTAGCCGGGGAGCACCGGCACGATGCCGCGGGCAAGAAACGGCGCCAGCACCCGCTGCGCCGCGCGGTCGGTGCGCGGGTAGTCGGGCGCGGCGTGACCGAAGGCCTCGTCGGTGTGGATGACCTCGAGCGCGTCGACGTACGCCGCCCTGGTGCCCGCGGCGCTGAGCGCGGCGGCCATCAGGCGCGCGCTCAGCCGCTCGCCGCGGGAAACGAGATAGTCGGTCGTGCGCGGCGTGAGGTCGCGAAGGAGTCGAAGGCCCTGCGCCAGCGCCTCGAGCTCGTCGAAGGAATCGGCGACCTGCGCGAGCACCTCGGCGCGGGCGGTACCGGCGGGGAGCAGGACGCGGGCGACTTCCGCATGCCGCGACCGGAGGCGGGCAATGAGAGACGCGACGGTCCGCGACTCGCCGGTCCCGGCCTGCTGCGCCACGGAGAGAAGCGCGTCGGTGGTCCCCGCCATCGCCGAGACGACCACGATGGTGGGCTCCGGACGGTGGCGACGGATGATGTCGACGGCGTGGCGGACAGCGGCGGAGTCGGCCAGCGACGCACCGCCGAACTTGTGCACATGAGGTGCTCGGCGTGCTCGGGGCATAGAGGGGAGAGAATAATGGGGGCTGTGGGCTGTTGGCTATTGGCTGTCGGCTGTTGGCTTGACGCGGCGCTCGTCGCGGTAAGATTGGAACCTTCCTCCCCGCAGACCGGAGTCCTGGATGCGCATCGCAGTCCCCAAGGAAACCGCCCCCGGCGAGCGGCGTGTCGCGCTGGTGCCCGAGACCTGCAGGAAGCTGGTGCAGGCGGGCTACGAGGTCGCGATCGAGACCGGCGCCGGTGTGGATGCCGGCTATTCCGACAACGCCTACCGGGAGTCCGGCGCCCTGCTCGAGCACGACCGCGCCGCACTGGTCGGCTCCGCCGACATCCTGCTGAAGGTCGGGCCGCCGGCGCGCGACGAGGTGGGCTGGCTCCAGCGCGGTGCGATCTATCTCGGCTCACTCATGCCGCTGCGCCATCTGCCCGCCGTGCGGGCCCTTGCCGCCCGGCAGGTGACTGCCTTTGCCACCGACGCGATTCCCCGGACCACGCGGGCCCAGTCAATGGACACGCTCAGCTCGATGGCCAACATCTCGGGCTACAAGGGGGTGTTGCTCGCCGCGGTGGAGCTCAACAGGTACTTCCCCATGTTCATGACGGCGGCGGGGATGGTGCCGCCGGCCAAGGTCTTCGTGATCGGGGCGGGAGTCGCCGGACTCCAGGCCATCGCTACCGCCAAGCGGCTGGGCGCCAACGTGACCGCCACCGACGTGCGGCCCGAGGTCAAGGAACAGATCGAGAGCGTCGGCGGGAAATACGTGGGGATCGAGCTCAAGGAGAGCGCCGCGGCCGGCGGCGGGTATGCCAAGGAGCTGTCGGCCGAGGACCGGGCCAGACAGCAGGAGATTCTCGCGTCCCAGATCGCACAATCCGACGTGGTGGTCACGACCGCGCTGATCGGGGGAGTATTTGCCCCCCGCCTGATTTCCGCCGACATGGTGCGGGCGATGCGGCCGGGCGCGGTGATCGTGGATCTGGCCGCCGACGGCGGCGGCAACTGCGAGCTGGCCCGGCCGGGGGAGACGGTGGTGGAAGGCGGAGTCACCATCCTGGCCCCGCTCAACCTCCCTGCCACCATGCCGTTCCACGCCAGCCTGCTCTTCTCCCGCAACCTTACCGCCTTCCTGCTGGCCTTCACCAGGGAGAAGGCCTTTCAGCTCGAATTGGACGATGACATCCAGCAGGGCGCGCTGATCACCCATGCCGGCGAAGTGCGACATTCCCGCACCCGCGAGGCGCTCGCCAAGGAGGGTGCATGATAGTCCAGGAGGCGGCCGCGGCCGTTGCGGCGCACGCGCCGGCGGCGGACATCTGGAGCCAGCTCTACGTGTTCGTGCTGGCCTCGTTCATCGGTCTCGGCGTCATCCGGCGAGTCTCCCGGCTGCTGCACACGCCGCTCATGTCGATCACCAACGCGATCTCCGCCATCGCGGTCGTGGGCTCGATCATCGTCGCGGGAAGCGACTATCCCCGGGACATCCGGATCCTCGGGGCGGTGGCGTTGTTCGCCTCGATGACCAACATCGTCAGCGGCTTCCTGATCACCGACCGGATGCTGAAGATGTTCAAGACCCCGGGCAAGCCTGGTGGCGGCGCCAAGCCGGGTGAAGGAGGCCACGCATGATGCACGGCATCGTGCAGCTGGCGTATATCGTCGCCACCGCGCTCTTCATCTTCGCCCTGCACTGGATGAATACCCCGGCGACCGCCCGCCGGGGCGTCTACGCAGGGGTGGCCGGGATGCTCATCGCGGTGGTCGTGACCTGGGCCGAGCCGGCCGTGGTCCATCACGCGTGGATCGTCGTGCCGATCATCGCGGGCTTCGTGGTCGGCATCCCGCTCGCGATGGTGCCGCTCACCGCCGTGCCCCAGCGGACCGCACTGTCCCACGCCTTCGGTGGGTTGGCCGCAGGGCTCGTCGGCACCGCCGAGTTCTACCGCTGGTACTCGGCGAGTCCGGCCAGCCTCACCACGTTCCGGATGGTGGCCGTCATCATCGAGATCCTGCTCGGCTTCCTCACCTTCACCGGCAGCCTCATGGCGGCGGGCAAGCTCCAGGAGGTGAAGTGGGTGCCGCAGCGGGCGGTGACGTACCCTTTCCAGAATGTCACGAATCTCGCGCTCTTCGCCCTCGCGGCGCTGCTCGGCGTGGCACTCGTACTTCACCCGACGGCCCCGTGGGCACCGGCGGTGTTCCCGGTCATCATCGCGCTCTCGCTGCTCTTCGGCGTGTTGCTGATCATCCCGATCGGCGGTGCCGACATGCCGACGGTCATCGCCATCCTCAACGGCTATGCCGGACTGTCCGCGGTGGCGATGGGGTTCGTGCTGGACAACAAGCTGCTGATCACCGCCGGCGCTCTGGACGGCTCCAGCGGCCTGATCCTCGCCCTCATCATGTGCAAGGCGATGAACCGTTCATTCACCAACGTGCTCTTCGGCGCCTTCGGACAGGTGCAGCAGGTCAAGGCCGGGGGTGAGGACAAGGTCTACAAGGAGGAGACCATCGAAGGGGCGGCGCAGGTGCTGGAACAGTCGAGCCTGGTGGTCATCATCCCGGGGTACGGGATGGCGGTGGCCCAGGCCCAGCACAAGGTGCGGGAGTTATACGACCAGCTCAAGAAGCGGGGGATCACCGTCAAGTTCGCCATCCACCCGGTGGCTGGCCGGATGCCCGGGCACATGAACGTCCTCCTGGCCGAAGCGGACATCCCCTACACCGACCTGGTGGAGATGGACGAGATCAACTCCGACATGCCGCAGTGCGACGTGGCGCTGGTGGTGGGGGCGAACGACGTGGTCAACCCCGCGGCACGGAGCGAGAAGACCAGTCCCATCTACGGCATGCCGATCATCGACGCCGACCGGGCCCGGACCGTCTTCGCCATCAAGCGGAGCAAGAACCCGGGCTTTGCCGGGATCGACAACGAGCTCTATTTCGCGGAGAAGACCTGGATGTTGTTCGGTGACGCCAAGAGCGTCATCGGTGAGCTGGTGAAGCAACTTTCCGGGGGATCCGGCATGCATTGAAGGCTCCTCTCGCTATTTTAATACGTGGCCCTCTCCACTACCCGCAAGTTCACTATCGGCTTGCTCGCCGTCACCGCACTCGCAGTGCTGTTTGCCGTCGTGGCCTACTTCAACATCAACCAGGTGTCAGAGCGGTCGGGCTGGGTCTCCCACACCAACAAGGTCCTCCTCTCGCTCGAGGACATCGGCTCGTCGCTGACCGCTGCCGAGAGCGGGCAGCGGGGGTACCTCATCACCGGTGATTCCTCGCTCCTCGCGCCCTATTACGCGCTTCGCGGGAGCATCCCGGAACGGCTGTCCGAGCTTCGCCAGCTCACCACCGACAATCCGCGCCACCGCGCCGCGATGGACACGCTCTCCCGGGTCCTGCCCGCGCGGCTGGCCGTCATCCAGGCGAGCATCGACACCGCCCGGCGGGGAGGTCTTGAGGCGGGGAGGGCAATCGTTTACGAGGGGCGCGGCGTGGCCAACATGACCGGTGCGCGCCGCCTCCTCCACCGGATGACGTTGGAGGAGCGCGCGCTTCTCGATGACCGGCTCGATCAGCAGCGCGCCGGCGTCGACCGGAGCCGGGAGATCGTGACGGCGGGACTGGGACTGACGATCCTGTTGTGCGCGGTGGGAGCGATCACGATTCTCACCGACCACGAGGCCAGAACACGCGCCACCGAGGAGCTGGAGCGGTCGGCGCGGGAAATCCGCGAGTTCTTCGAGAATGCCACGGTCGGGCTCCATTGGGCCGGGCCCGACGGTACCATCCAGCGGGTCAACCGGGCCGAGCTGGCGATGCTGGGCTACGAGTCCTCGGAATATGTCGGCCGCCACGCCGCCGAATTTCATGCCGACCGGGACGTGATGGACCAGGTGCTCCGACGGGTGTGCGCCGGCGAGGTGGTGGTGGATCAGGAGAGCCGGGTACAGTGCCGCGACGGGAGCATCAAGCACGTCCTGATCGACTGCAGCGGATACTGGGAAGGGAAGAAATTCGTGCACACCCGCTGCTTCACCCGCGACATCACCGAGCGAAGGGCGGTGGAGGAGCGACTGAGGCAGGTCGAGCGGATCGAGTCGGTCGGGCGCCTGGCCGGTGGCGTGGCCCACGAGGTCAACAACCAGATGTCGGTGGTGCTCGGCGCCGCCGACTTCCTCCTTCGGCGAACCGATCTTCCGGCGCCCGCCCGGGCCGATGCGGAGCTCATCAAGCATGCCGGCGAGCGATCCGCGGCCGTGACCGCGCAGTTGCTCGCCTTCAGCCGGCAACAGTTCCTGCGGCCGCAGGTGCTCGATCTCAACGTCGTGATCTCGGAGTTCGAGCCGGTGCTGCGACGGGTTGTCGGCGAGCGTTGCATCCTGTCGCTCAGACTGCAGCAGAGCCTCCCTCACATCCGGGCCGACCGGGGCCAGCTCGAGCAGGTGTTGCTCAATCTGGCCCTCAATGCCGGGGACGCCATGCCGGAAGGCGGGACGCTGGCGATCGAGACGGGCGTCACGATCTTCTCGCGCGACTACACCGATCGGCGGCCCGGAATCGAGATCCGGCTTGGTCCCCACGTGTTCCTGCGCTTCTCGGACACCGGGCACGGCATCGCGGCGGAGCTGCTGGAGAAGATCTTCGATCCCTTCTTCACGACCAAGCCGGTGGGAGAGGGAACCGGTCTCGGCCTCTCAACGGTGTATGGAATCGTCAAGCAATCCGACGGGTACGTCTGGGTGTACAGCGAGCCGGGGATTGGCACCGCATTCATGGTCTACCTGCCGGCGGTGAACGCGGAGATGCCGGTAGTCGCGGGCGGTCAGCCTCGCACCTTGCGCGAGTCCGACGAGACGATCCTCGTGGTGGAGGATGAGCCCTCCGTCAGGGAGATGATCGTCCGGATCCTCAGCGCCGAGGGTTACACGGTCCTCCAGGCCCGGAACGGCCACGAGGCGATCGCGGCGGTCGAGCACAGTGACTCGCCGATCTCGCTGGTGCTCACCGACGTGGCCATGCCCGGGATGGGCGGCAAGGAACTGGGCGCCCAGCTCTCCAAGCTCAGGCCGGCGCTCCGGATGGTGTACATGTCCGGCTTTTCGGATGAGGAAGTGGTGCGTCGCGGGTTGTTACAGCAGGACGTGCCGTTTGTGCAGAAGCCGTTGATGCCGGAGACGCTGACGGAGCGGATTCGTTTCATTCTGGATGGTGCAGACGGTTAGCAGTCTGTCCCATCGCCGCAACTAGCCATCCTGTCACGTCTTATCTAAGGTGTTGATTTTTCGCATCTTAGATGATATATTCGCCCGTCTTAAATTGAGTCGGCCCCAAATTCCCTGGGCAGGCAGAGCGTTCGAGGGCGGGAGTCCTCAGGAGGCCAATAGCGTGACCATTAAGGCACGTGGCAAGCGTCGCCCGGTGCGACCGGCGCAGATCGCTCGTGCAATCGATGAAGGTCGTGAGAGCCTGGACCTGTATCTCGATGAAATCAGCAGAGTTCCGCTCCTCAATCGCGAAGAGGAGATGGAGTTGGCCCGCAAGGCGTTCAAGGGGAATGTGGCCGCGCAGGAGCGGCTGGCCCGCCACAATGTTCGCTTCGTTGTCTCGGTGGCCAAGAAATTCCAGAACCGGGGCGTGCCGCTCGTCGATCTGATCGGCGAGGGCAACCTGGGACTCATGACCGCGGCCCGGAAGTTCGATCCGGACCGGGGGGTCAAGTTCATCTCCTACGCGGTCTGGTGGATTCGTCAGGCGGTGCAGGCCGCCATCGCCCGTCATGGGCGCCCGGTCCGCGTGCCCCTCAATCGCACCGCCGATCTGAGCCGGCTGGGACGCACCACCACGCTGCTCAAGGACCGGCTGGGGCGGATGCCCACCACCGAAGAGCTGGCGCGTGCCACCGGCCTGACGGTCGAGGCGGTTCGCTCGCTCAGCGCGCTCAACTCGGAGGCGGTTCGCCTCGATCATCCCACCAGGGATGGCGAGGGCAACGAGCGCATCGAGCGGTTCACGAGCGGTGAGCAGGAAAGCACCGACATGAGCACCATGGCCAACAGCCAGACTCGGGACATCGAGGCGGCGCTGGCCGCGCTGCCGCCCCGCGATGCCAAGGTGCTCAGGCTGTATTTCGGGCTGGATGACGGCAACAGCCGGACGCTCGAGGAAATTGGCCGGATGATGGGGGTCACCCGCGAGCGCATCCGCCAGCTTCGCGATCGCGCGCTGCTGCGACTGCGGGAAGGTGAAACGGGAGATCGGCTGAGGGATCTGGTGGCGTAGGCGCCCGCAGCCTATCAGCCGCCCTTCGCGAACTGCCTCAACACCCGCTGCAGAATCCCACCGTGCCGGTAGTAGTCGAGCTCCACCGCCGAGTTGAGCCGGACGACGGCCTGGAACGTCGTTTCCCTGCCCGCTCCGTCGCGGGCGGTCACGGTCACGGTGCCCCCGGGGACGAGGCCGCTCGCGATTCCCGTGATATCGAACGTCTCGGTGCCGTTGAGCCCGAGTGATGCCCGGTCCTCCCCCGGCCGGTAGGCAAGAGGCAGCACTCCCATCCCGACCAGATTGCTGCGGTGGATTCTCTCGTAACTGTCGGCGATGACGGCCTTCACTCCCTGCAACGCAGGTCCCTTTGCGGCCCAGTCCCGGCTCGACCCGGTCCCGTACTCCTTGCCCGCCAGCACCACGAGCGGTGTACCCGCTGCCCGATACAGCTCCGACGCGTCGAAGATCGACATCACTTCGCCGGTCGGGAGATGCATCGTCCAGTTCCCTTCCTTGTCCGGTGTGAGCGCGTTCTTGATGCGCACGTTGCCGAAGGTGCCGCGCATCATCACCTCATGGTGACCCCTGCGCGCGCCGAAGGTGTTCCAGTCGGTCTGCTGGACCCCATGATCGAGCAGATATCTCGCCGCGGGCCCGTGCTTGGGAATGGACCCCGCGGGAGAGATGTGGTCGGTGGTCACGGAATCGCCGAGCACGGCCAGCGCGCGGGCGCCGTGGATGTCGCGAAGCGGCCCCGGTTCCGCGCCGAGGTTCTGGAAGAACGGCGGCTCGGCCACGTAGGTGCTTACCGGGTCCCACGCGTACCGGCTGCCTTCGGGCACCGACAACCCTTTCCAGATATCGTCGCCCTCGAACACCGAGGCGTAGCGCCGCTCGAAGAGCGACGGCTTGAGTGCGGCCGACATGGTGTCGCGCACTTCGGCGGAGGTGGGCCAGATGTCCCTGAGATACACCGGCTGGCCGTCCTTACCGATGCCGAGCGGCTCCCGGCTCAGGTCGATGTCCACCCGTCCCGCCAGCGCAAAGGCGACGACCAGCATCGGTGACGCGAGGTAATTGGCCCGCACCTGCGGGTGCACCCGCGCCTCGAAGTTCCGGTTGCCGCTCAGCACGGCCGCCGTCACCAGGCAGTGCTCGTCGATGAGCTGCGCCACCGGCTCGGGCAGTGGCCCGCTGTTGCCGATGCATGTCGTGCAGCCGTAGCCGACGGTATTGAATCGCAGTTTTTCGAGGTAGGGAAGGAGGCCGGAGCCCTCGAGATAATCGGTGACGACCCGGGAGCCGGGTGCGAGGCTGGTCTTGACCCACGGCTTGGTCATCAGGCCGCGCTCGACCGCCTTCCGGGCCACCAGCCCCGCGCCGATCATGACCGAAGGGTTGGACGTATTGGTGCAACTGGTGATGGCGGCGATGACGACGGACCCATCATGGAGGCTGATGTCCGCCTCACCGAGCTTACCCGAGACGATCGGCGGGGCGTCCGGATCGAGTTGGGCCGGCGGGCAATCGCCGCCATCACCGATGGTTACGCTGGCGCCGCCCTCGTTCATCCACCGCGAATACGCGCTCTGGGCCAGCTCCTTCCGCGCCGCCGGCACGCCCGGACTCATGAGGTTCGGGAGATTCACGATGAAGTTTCGCTTGAGCGTCGTCAGCGGGACGAGGTCCTGCGGGCG
Source organism: Gemmatimonadales bacterium (assembly GCA_039930845.1). GTDB lineage: Bacteria > Gemmatimonadota > Gemmatimonadetes > Gemmatimonadales > GWC2-71-9 > CAVVWJ01. The sequence goes on along the minus strand of JBDTTA010000028.1, from coordinate 3,686 downwards.
CTTGGGACCGGCGAGCGAGGGCACCACGATCGAGAGGTCGAGCTCGATGGTCGAGGTGAAGGCCGGCTCGGGCATGGCGTCGGTGCGGAAGAGTCCCTGCTCCTTGCAGTACCTCTCGACGCGATCGACCACGGCCTTCCCGCGCCCGGTGCGCTCCAGGTAGCGCAGCGTTTCGGCGTCCACCGGGAAAAATCCCATCGTCGCGCCGTATTCCGGAGCCATGTTGGCGATCGTCGCGCGGTCCGCGAGGCCGAGCCCGGTGAGCCCGGGTCCGAAGAACTCCACGAATTTGTCCACCACTCCCTTTTCCCGGAGCATTCTCGTCGCGTGAAGCACGAGATCGGTGGCGGTGGTGCCGATGGGCAGCTCGCCGACGAGCCGCATCCCAACCACTTCCGGGATGAGCATGAAGTAGGGCTGGCCAAGCATCACCGCTTCCGCCTCGATGCCGCCGACGCCCCAGCCGAGCACGCCGAGCCCGTTGATCATGGTGGTGTGGGAGTCGGTGCCGACGAGGGTATCGGGATAGGCGGTGAGCTGACCGAACTGCTCCCTGAGCTGGACCACCGACGCCAGGTATTCGAGGTTGACCTGGTGGACGATGCCGGTACCGGGCGGGACCACGCGGAAGTTGTGAAACGCGCGCTGGGCGAACTTGAGGAGTTGATAGCGCTCGACGTTCCGCTCCAGCTCCAGCTCGACGTTGAGCTTGAAGGCATTCTCGGAGCCGAAGTAGTCCACCTGCACCGAATGATCGATGACGAGGTCGCAGGGAACGACGGGATTGATCCGGTCGGGATCGCCCTTCATCCGTGCCATCGCGTCCCGCATCGCGGCAAGGTCCACCACGCAGGGCACGCCTGTAAAATCCTGAAGGACGACTCGCGCCGGCATGAACGGGATCTCGCTGCGCGCGCCGCGCGTCCTGCCCCACCCGGACAGGTCGCTGATGTGCGACTCTGTCACGAAGCCGCGGCCCGCGTGACGGAGAGCGTTCTCGAGCAGCACGCGAATGGAGAAGGGGAGCCGGTCGAGGTCGGCGATGCCCTGGCGGGCCAGCTCGGAGAGGCGAAAGACGACGGCGTCGTCGTTGCCGAAGCGGATGGTTCCGCGCGTCCCGAATGGATTGTTGGAATCGGTGGGCATGGCCGTCTGCGGTAGAGGGTTGGCGGTACGCGGGAAGTATAATCGTTAAGTTACGCACATGACGACGCCGAACCCGCTGCCGATTCCCCACGCCATCAATCGCCAGGACGACGGTATTCGCATCGAATGGGACCGTGCCGGGCACGAGGGATTCTATCCCGCCCTCGCGCTCCGCCTCGCCTGTCCCTGCGCCGCCTGTGTCGAGGAGATCAGCGGACGCCCGCTGCTCGATCCCGCCACGGTCGATCCCGCGGTGCGTCCGGTGTCGGTGGCGCTGGTCGGCGCCTACGGGTTGCGTATCAGGTGGAGCGACGGACACGCCACCGGGATCTACACCTTCGAGCGCCTCATGCAGGGCTGCCCCTGTCGGCGTTGCCGGAGCGAGATGGGACACCGCCGTCCCGACATCCGGTGATTGGGGACCCATCTTGCGCGGGCGGACGGAGTGCCCCACTGTGAGAGAGGACCGTGTCCTGTTGCGCCCCCTCATATCTCCGCCCAGGCGGGGAGGCTCTCATGCCTGACAACCGTCACTCGGTCGTCGGCGAGGGCACCGATGTCGGTATCATCGGCGGTCTCGCGGTGGCTCTCTGGTTTCTCCTGCTCGATACGATCGCCGGACACCCCTTTCTCACGCCCAGCCTTCTCGGACAGGTCGTCCTCTTCGGCAACGACACCCCGGACACGCAGCACCTGGTGTTCGGCGCCATCCTCGTCTACACGGCCGTCCACTTCATCGTCTTCGCCCTGCTCGGCATCGGGCTGGTGGCGCTGACGCACTGGGCGACGGACAACTCGGTGGTGCGCTACGCCTTCGTGCCCGTGTTCCTGGTGTTCGAAGTGCTCTTCTACGGCCTGTTGATGGTGTTCTCCGACGTCACCAAGGAGCATTTCCCATTCTGGGCCGTGGTCTCCGCCAACACGCTGGCCGCCATCAGCATGGGCTACTATCTCTGGCATCGGCACCCCGACCTCAGGCGCTCGATTCGCGACACGCCGCTGGGAGCCGCCCCGCTGAATTGATTCCCGGGGCGGAATGGCGGGGACCCGGTTAGGTTCCTGCCTCACCCACCACGGCCGGAATCTGTGCGTCGTCGTTCACTGCTGGTCGCCGCTGCGCTCCCGCTCGCCATCCTGATTTTCTGCTCGCCCCTCCGTGCCCAGCTCGAGCCCCCCTCGGCCGGCGGGATCGTCGTGCGCGACCGCGAGCTCCGCATGCTCGGCCATCAGAAGCGCGTGCTGATGATCGGCGCGCACCCGGACGACGAGGACACGGAGCTGCTCACGGTGCTCGTGCGGGGGATGGGCGCCGAGGCGGCATATCTGTCGCTCGATCGCGGGGAGGGGGGCCAGAATCTCATCGGGCCGGAGCTCGGCATGGCGCTCGGCCTGCTCCGCACCGAGGAGCTGCTCGCGGCGCGCCGGCTCGACGGCGCGGGACAGTTCTTCACCCGCGCCTACGACTTCGGTTTCTCCAAGACGCAGGACGAGACGTGGACGCATTGGCCCCGCGATTCGGTGCTCAAGGACGTCGTGCGCATCATCCGGCGCTATCGTCCGCAGATTGTCGTCTCGATCTTCAGCGGCACCCCGAAGGATGGCCACGGGCAGCACCAGGCGGCGGGATGGGCGGCACGCGAGGCCTTCCACGCCGCCGGCGACTCGACCCGCTTCCCCGAGCTGATGCGTGAGGAGCGGCTCGCCCCGTGGGCACCGCTCAAGTTCTACCGCAGCGCCCGCTTCGATACCGCCGCGACGACGCTCACCGTCGCCGGCGGCGTGCTCGACTCCGCTGTCGGCCTCTCTTTTCATCAGATCGCCATGGCGGGGCGGAGCCTTCACCGCTCGCAGGACATGGGACGGCTGCAGCAGATCGGCCCGTCCACGGTGCGGTTGGCGCTCATCGAGGACAGGACCGGCCGGGGAGGAGGGAGTCTCTTCGCCGGCGTGGACACTCTCCTGCCATCGGGCCCCGAGCCGGCGGAACAGCGCGCCCATCGCGAGGCTGCCCTCGCGGCAACCGCGGGGGTGGTTTGCGACGCCCGGAGCGACGATGACCGTGTCGTCAGGGGGCAGGAGCTGCAGATCGTGCTCCAGTGCTGGAACACCGGAACATCCCCGCGGATGGTGACCGCGACGCTCTCGGTGGCGCGGGGATTCACGCATGCCGCACCGGCTCCGCTGCGCCTGGCGCTCGGCGCCGGCGCCCTCGACTCGGCGATCGTGTCGTTGCGGGTGGCCGACAGCGCGCCCCTCACCACTCCCTACTTTTCGCTCCCGGCCGAAGAGCCTGCGATGTACGACTGGTCCCGCGCCCCACCGGCGGTGCGTGGACTGCCGTTTGAGTCGCCGGCGCTCGGCGCGACGTTCGCCGTGGGTGACTCCTTCACCCTGTCGCGTGAAGTGAGCTATCGCTTCGAAGATCAGGCCCGCGGCGAGGTGCGGCGGCCCGTCGCGGTGGTGCCGCGGATCGAGGTGAGGCTCGATCCAGCCAACGAGGTATGGTCCACGGCGGCGCGGGCGTCCCATCGGTTTACCGT
>JBDTTA010000027.1:0-18855 GCA_039930845.1 Gemmatimonadales bacterium | reverse complement strand
TGCCTGCCAGCTCCCTCACCGGTTCGCCAGCGCGTAACTCAGCGTCTCCAGCTCCAACGCCAGGTTCACCGTCTTCACCACCACGTCGTCCGGCACCACCAGCTGCACCGGCGCGAAGTTGAGAATCGACTTCACACCGAGCGCCACCAGCCGCTCGGTGACCGGCTGCGCCGCCTCGGCGGGCGTCACCAGGACCGCCATGTCGATCGGCCCGCGCTGCAGCTCTTTTTCGAGGGTGGAGATGTCCAGGACGGTCAGCCCGTTCCACTGGCGACCGATCTTGTTGGGGTCGGCGTCGAAGATCGCCACGATGTCGAACCCGCGCTGCTTGAATCCCCGGTACTGCACCAGCGCGCTGCCGATCTTCCCCGCCCCGATCATGCCGACCAGGTATCGCCGCTTGAGCCCGAGAATCTCGCGCAACCGGTCGGCCAGCGCGGGCACCGGATAGCCCAGACCCCGCTTGCCGAACGAGCCGAAGAACGAGAGGTCCTTCCGCACCTGCGCCGACGTCGTCCCGCCGCGGGACGCGAGGGCGCCCGAGCTCACCGTCGCGATGCCCTGCCCCTCGAACTCCTCGAGAAAGCGCAGGTAGAGCGAGAGCCGGCGGATCGTCGATTCCGCGACCTTACGCATGCCGACGATTTATGTGAAACATTTCACAAACTTACGTCGCGGTCCACCCTGCGTCAACGAGCGCACGGAGCAGGCGAGCGAACGCCTCCGGCGGCAACACCTCGGGCCTGAGGGTCGGCTCGATCCCGACTGCCGACAGCACCGCCTCGACCCGGCGCGCGTCCCAGCCGGTCAGCTCGCGCATGCCCCGGAGCACCTGCTTGCGCCGAAATCCGAAGATCCCGACGACGAGCCGCCTGAACGATGCCTGCTCGCTCTCCGACACCAGCGGGTGGTCGAGCGGCGTCAGGCGGAGCACCGCCGAATCCACCTTGGGTCGCGGACGGAAGGCACCCGCGGGCACGGTGAAGAGACGCTCCGCCCCGGCTACCGCCTGGACACCCACGGTGAGCGCACCGTACGCCGGCGTGCCGGCTCGGGCGACGACGCGCTCCGCCACCTCGAGCTGCACGAGAAAAACGATACGCCCCGGTCTTGGTGACTCCAGCGCCTTGTCGATCAGTGGCGAGGTGATGTTGTAGGGGATGTTGCCGGCCACCAGAAATGTCGGCCCCGCGAGCGCGTGCCAATCGCATTCGAGTGCGTCGCCTTCGACGATCGTGGCGGCGGGGAAGCGCGCCCGGAGCTCCGGCACCAGGTCGCGGTCTTTCTCGATGGCCACCACGCGCCCGGCACGCTCCGCCAGTGCGCTCGTGAGCCCGCCGCGACCAGGGCCGATCTCCAGGACCGTGTCCTGCCGAGCAGGGGCAACCGCGTCGGCGATTCGCGCGAGTATGCTGGGATCGGTAAGAAAATGCTGGCCGAGTCGGTGCTTGGCCCGTCCCACCCTAGATCCGCATCACCAGAATCGTCCGGTCGTCGATCGGGCGCGAGCCGAAGGCGTCCGCCTGCGCCAGCACGCCGTGCACGATCTCCTCGGGCGACTCGCCGCGTCTCGCGCACACCTCGGCCAGGAGCCTGGCCTCGCCGAACGGCTCTCCGGCGTCGTTCCGCGCATCCACCAGACCGTCGGTCCAGAGCACGAGCAGATCCGCACCCACACTCCAGGGCAGCTGCTTCCGCTGGATGGCGCCTGTGGTCGCGAGGCCCAGGGGCGGAGCGGTGGTCTCCAGCCGCTCGGGATCGCCGAACCGGGGCACCCGGAACGCGTACGGATGTCCCGCGCTCGCATACGACAGGCGCCCGCTCAGCGGATCGAGCACGCCGTAGAAGACGCTGAAGTACATCTCCGTCGTCATGAGCTCCGTCTCCAGGCTCTCCCCCAGCGCGGCCAGCGTTTCGTCCGGGGTGAGCGAAGCCGCCGCATGGATGCCCGCGGCCGACATCACCAGCGCCATGACGAGCGCCGCCGAGAAACCATGCGAGGAGACGTCGCCGAGCATCACGCCGACCCGGCCCCGGCCCAGCCGCGTGAATGTGTAGAAGTCGCCGCCCACCGACTCGGCCTGAATGCATCGCGCCGCCACCTGGGCGTCGCCGGCGAGGACCGATGGAGACGGCAGCAGCTTGAGCTGCAGGTCGTGCGCGAGCTCGAGCTCCTGGCTCATGCGCTGCTGCAGCATGTCGCGCTCGACCAGACGCGCATTCTCCACCGCGGCGCCGATCTGGTTGGCCACGGCGGCCACCAGTTTTCTGTCGCTCAGGGTAAAACGGTCGCCCCCCAGTCGGTCGGTCAGATTGATCACGCCGACGCAGCGGACCGGTGCACCGGTCGCGCCATAGCAGATGGGAACACTCAGAAACGCTCGCCCGCGGTAGCCGCGACCATCCTCCCCGGCGCCGAATGCGCCAGGCACCGGCGGGTCGTGCGCGATGACGCGCTGCTCGCGGTAGACCTGTGCGGCGATCGATCGTTCGTCGTCAATGCTCACCGGCTCGAGCCCTTCGACGCCGAAGCCGCGCGCCGCCACGGTCCGCAGCACCCCCGCCGCCTCGTCATGCACCATGATGGAGGCTCGCCGTGCGCCGACGACCGTACTCACCTGGCGCACGATGGTGCGGGTAGCCTCCTCGAGCCGTACGGTCTGGCCGAGAATTTCGCTGATCGCGTAGAGGAGGTCGATCTCCTCGTACCGGCTGCTCAACTCCTCAGCGAGCAAGCCGCGACTCCGCTCCGCATCGAGAATGGCGACGAGCGCGGGCATCACCCGTGACGCGCCCGTGCGCGCCCGTGCCGTGTCGCCCCCGACCTCGAGCCAGAATCCCTCGACCGCTCCCACCGGCTCGAGCCAGACGTCCCCGTCAGGCGTTCGGACCGATCCCGCCCCGGCCGGCATCTCGGGTGACCATCCGGGATCGGGGCCGGCGGTCACGTGAAGCGCCCGGCCGTCGAAGCGCCAGAGGCGCACGCGCCCGCCGACGAGCGCGCCAAGCCCTTCGAGCACCAGGTCCAGCCGTCCTACGGACGGTTCAGGATCATGCAGATGCAGTTTCCTTGCTCGTTGAATTGCACGGCGTCCACGAGCTTCCGGATCAGGAACAGCCCCCGGCCGTTGGCCTCGTCGAGCTGGCCGGGCTGGATCGGCTCCGGCACCGCGGACGGGTCGAAGCCGTTGCCTTCATCGGTCACCGAGACGCGAATGGAGTGGGTCATCAGCTCGGCGCTCACATGCACCCACTTGTCGCGGTCCTCGCGATTGCCCCGCACGATGGCGTTGCTGAGCGCCTCGGAGAGCACGACCTGCAGCCGGAAGCGCGTCTTCTCGAGCGTGCGGTGCCCGGCGAGACAGTGCCGGGTGACCAGCTCCACCGCCTCCTCGATGCAGCCGACCTCGCTGGGCAGGCGCAGGGTGACGAGCGTCGCGGCTTCGCCCGCGTCCGCGGCCGGGGTGCGGCGGACGCAGAGTCGGAGCGGTGACGGCATCTCGGCTGTCTGGCTAGAAGCTGGCGAGGGCCTGCTGGGGAGTTTCGGCGATCGCGAAGAGCGTATCCAGCTTGGTGAGCTCGAACAGCGACCGGAGGTCTTCGTTGAGCCCCGCGAGACGGAGCTCGCCACCGGTTTCGCGCACCCGCTTGGAGATGGACACCAGCGCGCCCAGCCCGGAGGAATCGATGTAGCCTGTGCGTGAGAAGTCGATGAGAATCCGTCGCTCGTTCCGGTCGAGGGCGCCCTGAATCAGCTCCTTCAGCTCCTGCCGGTTGCCGACGATGAGCTGTCCTTCGACCTGCACGAGCGTCACGCCGCTGGCATCCTTGATTTGACTGAAGCCCATCCGATGGTCTCCCTCAGGTCGTCGTGTCACACTGTAGCGCCACCATGGCCGCCACCTCGACAATATCGTCGGCAGTGGCCCCGCGCGACAGGTCGGCCATCGGCCGCGCCAGACCCTGCAGGATGGGCCCGATGGCGACCGCACCCGCGAGCCGATGCACGAGCTTGTACGCGATGTTGCCGGCGTCGAGGTTGGGAAAGACGAGCACATTGGCGCGGCCCCCCACCGGTGAGCCCGGCGCCTTCCGCTCTCCGACGCTCGCCTCGAGCGCGGCATCGGCCTGCATCTCGCCGTCGGACGGAATGTTGGGGGCCAGCTCGCGGAATCGCCGTGCCGCCTCCCGCACCTTGTCGACCATCGGCCCGTCCGCGCTGCCCCTGGTGCTGTACGAGAGAAAGGCGACCCGGGGCGAGTCGCCCACCAGCCGAGAGCGGTCGCGTGCCGCCGCGAGCGCGATTTCCGCCAGCTCCGCCGGCGACGGATCGGGTACCACGGCGCAGTCGGTGAACGTGAGGACCGTATCGGGCGCCAGTACCATGTAGAACGCGGAGCTCACCAGTCGCACGCCCGGCGCGGTGCCGATGGCCCAGAGCGCCGCGCGAATGGTATCGGCGGTGGGAACCGCGGCCCCTGCGACCGCGCCGTCGGCCTCGCCGAGCGCCACGAGTGCGGCGCCGAAGTTGACGGGGACCGATCCGATATCGAGCGCGTGGACGCCGTCCTGGATCCGGTCGGGTCGCCGCTCCCGGAGAAACTGCGCGACTCGACCCAGGCGGGGATCGTTGGCCGGCTCGGGCGACGGGCCGCCGAGTACGATCGGCTCGACGATCCTGTCGCGCGCAAGCCGCGCTGCCGCCTCCTGCACGCGTGGGTCGGTGCCTTCGCACAGGACGATGCGGCGACGGCGGGCGGCGGCCCTCGTGAGCAGCTTTTCCCGAAAGCTCACGCGCGAAACCGGGCGGCCAGCGCCTTGGCGACGGCGGGATGGACCAGCGCGCTCACGTCTCCCCCGAACCGCGCCACCTCGCGCACCAGGCTGGAGCTGAGATAGGTCAGATCGAGCGCGGGCACGAGGAAGACCGTCTCGAGCGCGGGATGGAGCTGGCGGTTCATGAGCGCCATCTGGAATTCGTACTCGAAGTCGCTGACCGCGCGGAGCCCCCGCACCACCATCGACGCGCCCATCTGCCTCGCAAAATCGGCGAGGAGGCCTTCGAAGGACTCGAAGGAGACGCGGGGATCATTCACCGCGGCGCGGAGCATGCCCAGCCGCTCCTCCACCGGAAAGAGCGGCTCCTTGGCGACGTTGATGGCCACGGCGACGATGACCTTGTCCGCCAGCGCGAGGCTCCGTCGGATGAGATCTTCATGGCCCTTGGTGGGCGGGTCGAACGATCCCGGGTAAATCGCGATGCGGGTCATGGAGCGTGGCAGAAGGTGAGTGCGGTATCGCCGTACCGGCGGGTGGTGTCCCCGTCGACGCGCTGGTCGGCCCGATGCTCGACGGAAAGAATGCGTGCGAAGGGCACCCTGCGGAAGAGGGCAACCAGCCGGGCGGCGGCATCGGCGCTGTACGGCGGGTCGGCGAAGGCGAGATCGAACGCGCCGGCATCGAGCGCCCCGGCGAACCGGAGTGCGTCGCCGCGGTGGACCGTGGCCTTCGGCTGGACGCCGAGTGCTTCGATGTTGGACCGCAGCGCCGTCAGCGACGGCGGATTGAGCTCGACGAACGCCGCCGACCCCGCACCACGCGACAGCGCCTCGAGGCCGAGCGCACCACTGCCGGCGTAGAGATCGAGCACGCGGGCCCCGGCGAGCGTGTCGCCCAGAATGCTCATCCACGCCTCGCGCACGCGATCGGCAGTGGGCCGGACCCGGGCGTCCCGAGGCACGACCAGCCGCCGCCCCCCGAACTCACCACCGACCACTCGCATCGCCGCGGCTCACGCCGCGTGCGGCGACAGCGCGCAGAGCCGCGCCTGCAGCGTGGTCTGCCCGTTCCACTCATTGGCCTCGAGCCTGAACGCCGCGTCTACCAGGCCGTCGCCGAGCCAGGACACCCGATCGGCCCACTGGAAGCCGATGAATGGCAGGCGGTGACTGCCATCATCCAGCGTGCCCTTGAGGTGCCCCTTGCCGACCTTTGCCCGCCCGGCGAGGCGGACGCCACGCACCCCGAACACGGGAGTGGCGTTGCCGGCGCCACAGGGCTCGAGGTGCCGGCAGAGCCGCTCGAGCTCGGATGTGGCCTCACCGAGGCCGATTTCGAGATCGACCCGCTGTTCGGGACCAAGATCATCCGGCCCGAGCGACTCACGCGCAAGCGCGCAAAAGCGCTCGCGGAACTCCTCGAGATTGCCGCGGCGGATGGTGAGCCCCGCCGCCATGTGGTGCCCGCCGAAGCGCTCGAGCAGATCGGAGCACGAGAGCAACGCCGAGTGCAGGTTGAATCGCGAGATGCTTCGCCCGGATCCCTTCCCGATGTCGCCATCGAACGCGATCAGGAAGGTGGGCCGGCCATAGCGCTCCACCACCCGCGAGGCGACGATGCCCACCACTCCCGGATGCCAGCCATCGCCCGCCAGAATGAATCCGGCGTCGCGTTCGAGATCGCTCTCGCGCTCGAGCTGCGAAAGGACTTCATCCAGAATGCGGTGATCGAGCGCCTGGCGCTCGACATTGAGTCCTTCGAGGTGGCGCGCCAGGTCCGCGGCTTCCGCGGGGTCATCGGTCAACAGCAGGCGGAGGCCGTCGGCGGCTTCCCCGATCCGTCCCGCGGCGTTGAGCCGGGGTCCGAGAATGAAGCCGAGATGTCCGGCACGCACTTCCTTGTCGCTCAGGCCGCCGGTATGCAGCAGCGCACGCACGCCGGGCCAGCGGGACTCGGCGAGCAGGCGGAGCCCGTGCTTGACGAGAATGCGGTTTTCGCCCATGAGCGGGACGACGTCGGCCACGGTGGCGAGTGCGACCAGATCGAGCAGATGGTACGGCAGATTGGCCGGGAGCTTGAGCACGGGCACGAGGGCCTGGACCAGCTTGAATGCGACGCCCGTACCGCACAGCCCCGCGGCGCCGGAGGTGTCGTCGGTGCGCTGCGGGTCGACGACCGCGAGCGCCGGCGGCAGCTCGGCGCCGGGCAGATGATGGTCGGTGATGATCACGCCGATTCCCGCCGCTCGCGCGGCGCGCACGGTATCGCCCGCGGTGATGCCGCAGTCACACGTGACGATGAGCGACGCACCGACGCGTTGCGCGGCCTCGAGTCCGGCCGGACCGAAGTCGTACCCATCCCGCAGGCGATGCGGAATGAACGGGTGCACGTCGGCGCCGGCGGCGCGAAGCGCGCGCGTGAGGAGCGCCGTGGCGCACTGGCCATCCACGTCGTAGTCGCCGTGCACCAGGATGGTCCCCCCGGCCCGCACCGTGGCGGCGATGGCTTCGACCGCTTCCGCCAGTCCGGCCAGCGCCGATGGATCGGACAGCCCGTCGAGCGCGGGACGCAGATACGCGCGCGCCGCCGATTCGTCGACGTGCTCGCGTTGCACCAGCAGCGCAGCGAGGGCGTGCGGCAGCGAGAGCGCCGAGGCGAGTCGATCAACGGCGGCGGGATCGGGTGGCGGCGACACAACCCATCGCAGCAACGGCGCGGGAAAGACGTTCACCATTCGAGAGTAGTCCGTTTCAATAGTCTCATGCCGATCCTGCGACCTCGGGGGGGTACAGGATCGCGCCGCAGCCCTCACAAGTGTCTATGACGGTCCCACTGCGGATCTGGCTTCGGCGGTTGAGGGGGATCGAGGTGTGACAGGAACCGCAGGTACCGCCGAGGAGAGGAACGACGACATTCGCGGAACGGGAGCGGCGGAGCCGGTCGTAGCGGGTGCGGAGGGGCCGGTCGATGCGTGATGCGCTCTCCTCCCGGTCCCGATTGGCCTCCTGCAATTCCGCATCGAGTCCCGCACGCCGCTCCTCGAGCGCCGATCGCTCCGGCTCCTGCGTCGCCGCCAGCGCCTCGAGCTTTTTTTCCTCCTCCGCCACCTTGATCTCCAGCGATCCCACCGCCTCGGCGCTGCGCACCCATTCGGTCTCTTCCTTGGCCATCACCGAGCGCGCGAGATCGAGCTCAGCCATCAAGGTCGCCGCCTCCTTCGGATTTCGAACATGTTCCAGCCGAAGGGTGCGTCGCTCCTGCAACAGGCGGTAACTCTCCACGCGAGCCTCCAGCTCATTCCGCTTTCGAATTCCTTCGGCGGCAGCGCGGCGGGCGCCCTCGAGAATATCCCGGGCCCCCTGCGACACCTGGTCGAGGCCGGCGAACTCGCCGTTGAGCGCCTCCATCTGTTGGTGGATTTCTTCTACCGCGGAGTCCTTGTTCTGCAGTTCCAGCAGTTTGACGAGATCAGCGTGCATTCAAGCCTCTTTGCGTCGGCGGAGTCGTTTCCATTCGTACCAGCGATCGGCTTCAGGGTACTGCTTGCGGAGCAGCGCGCGGCGCCGCTGCCGTTCACCAGGGTCGGTCAGGGTATGGATCTTCCGATACTCCGGCCGGGCCACAAGAATCTGAACGGATGAGGCGAAGATGTCATCTGCCGAGGGACCAATGACGTCGGCGGCGGATTCCCTGAGCAGCGTCCACGCGCGCTGCCCTTCCTCGGAAAGTTCGGCCGAAAGCTGCGTAGCGCCGGCCGGGTCCCGCGTGAACGCCGCGAAGATTTCCCGGAAGACGGGACGTTCGAACAGCTCGGGCGAGAGCTGCTGCGCCGCCGCCGCCGCGAGCTCGGGCTTGAGCATGACGGCCTGGAGCAGTCTCGCCTCTGCGCTGAGCGTACGGGTAGCAGGGTGCGCCCTTCGCACCGGCACGGGAGGAGACACCGCCGGTCTGGCCTGGGGAGCGTACTTCGGAGCGGTGGACAGCTCCCGTTCCAGCACTTCGCGCGGCACGCCCGACCGTTCGGCCACCCGCGTGAGATAGAGCTCACGCATCAACGAATCCGAGGCGGCGCGGATCGTAGGCAGCAGCCGGTCGAGCGCCTCACGCTGGTGATCGACTCCTTCGAACCATCCCTTGAGCTCGAGCAGCTGGATCATGCGCTCGATGAGATCGGTCGCGTCGTGCAGGATGGGCTCGAGTGCGGCGCCGCCGCCGGCCCTGACCAGCGTGTCGGGGTCTTCACCCGGCGGCAGGGTGGCGACGCGCACCCGCACGCCATGCCGCAACAGCTCGTCGCCCGCGCGGAATGTGGCGCGGAGCCCGGCCTTGTCGCTGTCGTAGAGCAGCGTCGCGGCGGGCGCGAATCGTTTCAGCAGCACGGCCTGATCGGAGGTGAGGGCGGTGCCGAGCGGCGCGACGACATTCTCGATCCCGGCCATCGTCAGCCGCAGCACGTCGAAGTAACCCTCGACGATGATGACCGATTCCGCCTTCCGGATGGCGCCCTTGGCGAGATGCAGATTATAGAGCTGCCGGCCCTTGTGGAAGATCGGATTTTCGGGCGAGTTGAGGTACTTGGGCTCCCCCGGCCCGAGCAGCCTTCCACCGAAGCCGGCCACCCTCCCACGAAGATCGTGAATCGGAAAGAGCAGGCGGCCGCGGAATCTCGGCATCACCGAGCCATCGTCGCGCACCGCAGCCAGTCCCGCTTCGACAAGCACTCGCTGGTCCACGCCGAGCTCGGCCATCGCCGTGAGAAACAGCCTGCCTTGCGGGGCAAAGCCGAGCCCGTGCAGCGCGGCGGTCTCGATCGGAAGATCGCGGGTCTGGAGGTAATCTCTCGCGCCCCTGGCATCGGCCGATTCGACGAGCTGCCGGGTAAACCAGTCCTGCGCCACCGCCACGGCGCCGAAGAGCGGCTCGAGTGGATCCGGACCCGCCCGCACGGAATGCTCGGGGATGACGATTCCCGCCTTGCGCGCCACCTCGCGCACCGCGGTGGGATAGTCCATGCCGAGACGCTTCATCAGCCAGCTGAAGACATCACCCGATTCGTGACAGACGAAACAGTAGTAACGGCCCTTTTTCGGAATCACCGAGAAATTGCGGTGGGTGCCGCCGTGGAACGGACAGGGTCCCCGATAATCGGAGCCAGTCCGCTTGAGCTCCACCGCTTCCCCGATGATCGAGACCAGGTCAGCGCTGTCGCGGACCTGTTCGACGATGTCCTCGGGGATCATGCTCATGCGGAAAACTCCACGATGGTGACGCCACTCCCACCCTGATTGCGCGGGGCAAAATCGTACTTCGCGATGCGCCTGTCCCTGGCCACCACCCGCCGGACCCGCTCGCGAACCACGCCCGTACCCATCCCGTGAATGATCCGGAGAAACGGCTGTTCCGCCAGCACCGCGGCGTCCACGGCCGCCACCGTCGCCATCTCCGCCTCATCGCCGGTCATGCCGCGCAAATCCACTTCGAGAGAGGAATCTATCGGCGGAGGCTCGGTCGTGCGTGCCGCCGCGCGATCGGCCCGCTGGGTGCGCTCCTGCCGCGTCACGGAACCGGGCTCAACGACCATTCGCATCCCACCGACAGCGACGACCATCCGACCGTCGCCCCGGAGCTCCAGCACCTGCGCGCGCTGCCCCGTCTCCAGCCTTACCTGGTCACCCACGGCCACGTCCCCGGCAGCCGGCCTGCCACCGTCGGGTGTGCTTCCCCCCCGTTCCGCCTCCGCCAGGCGCTCTCCCTGCTCCCTGATCCCCTCCTCCACCAGACGGCGTGCTTCCCGCGCCGCAGCGTCATCGGCCGCCGTGCGCGCCGCACCCAGCGCCGCTTCCACCAGCCGCCGGGCCTCGAGGAGGTGGTTCTTCGCCATCTGCCGTCCGGTGCGCTCAGCCTCCTTCTCCCTGCGCTTGAGCTCGGCCTCCCGGGCAGACTGAGACTCCGACTGGCTCACCAGCCTGGCCTCCAGCGAATCGAGCTCCAGCACGCGGGCGCCGACCTCCTCCTGCGCCGCGCGCAGCTCGCGCTGCCGCGCTTCGACCGAGGCGAGGAGCACGTCGAGAGTGCGCTCCGCGTCCGGCACCCGCGACTCGGCGTCCGCCAGGACGGCGTCGGCCACGCCCAGGCGGCGGGCGATGGCGAGTCCGTATGAGCGCCCCGGCACCCCCTTGAGGAACCGGTACGTGGGCGTGAGCGTGGCGGCGTCGAACTGGAGCGAGGCGTTCACGATGCCGGGGGTCTGGCTCGCGAGGTTCTTGAGGGTCCCCAGGTGTGTCGTGGCTAGCGTGAGACTCCCGCGCTGCGTGAGCCACACCAGCGCCGCCGAAGCCAGCGCCGCCCCTTCGGCGGGATCGGTACCGCTGCCGACCTCGTCGAGAAGCACGAGCGTCGCGTCATCGGCATGATCGAGAATACGGCGCAGCATCCGGACGTGGGCGCTGAATGTCGAGAGGCTCGCGGCTATGGACTGGCGATCGCCGATGTCGGCGTAGAAGCGCCGGAAGAGGGGAAGCCGGCTCCCGGCGCCCACCGGCGGCACGATGCCACTCTGCGCCAGCGCGGCGGCGAGTCCCACCGCCTTGAGCAGCACCGTCTTGCCGCCGGTGTTCGGGCCGCTGATGAGCAGCGTCCGCTCGCTTGCCCCGAGCTCCAGATCGAAAGGGACGACCGGGTCGCTCCCGGCAACGAGGAGCGGATGGCGCCCGTTGCGGACGACGAGCCGGGATGATTCGATCTCGAGTTCCGGCACCTCGCCGGCGACCGCCACCGCATAGCGTGCGCGGGCGACGAGGTCGTCCACCGCGACGACCATCTCGACCACTTCGCGCAGCGCGAGAATCTCAGGTCGGAGGATGTCGGTAAGCTCGCGCAGCACCCTGAGCGCCTCTCGGCCCTCTTCGACTTCCGCTTCCCGGAAGGCGTTGCCGAGCTCGATCGCCTCCGAGGGCTCGATGAAGAGGGTGCCGGCGCTGGCCGACTCGTCGTGGACGATGCCGGCCGGACGGGAGCGCGAATCGCGTCGCACGGGAATGACGTACCGGCCGCCGCGAACCGTCACTCCGGCGTCCACCGGCGCGGCCTTCGCGTCGAGCCCGCGCAGCAGCGCTTCGAGCTTGCGAATCAGCCGCTGCCGCGCGGCATGCACCTCGCGTCGCGCCGCGGCGAGCCGCGGGCTCGCGCTGTCGAGCAGCGCGCCCTCCGAATCCACCGACTGCTCGAGACGACGCTCGATCCGCGCGTCGGGCGTCGGGCGGTCGAGCGCTGCGGCGAGGGGCGCGTCGTCCGCCACGCGGCGCAGATCGACGTGCACCTGCCGCGCGGCGACCAGCACACGGTGCAACCCGGCGAGCTCCGTGCCTTCCAGCACGCTGCCCTCGATACGCAGGCGGCCCAGTGCACGCGTGACGTCCGGAATCGGCTCGGCGAGAAGGTGGTCGCCACGACGGAAGAGGGCGGCGACCTCGCCGACCCTCGCGAGCTCGACCGCGATCCACGCGGCATCTGCGGAGGGGCTGCGGGCGAGTACCCGCGCGCGGCCGAGCGGGCCCACGGTGTGCGCGGCTACGAGCTCGATCACCGGCGCAAACTCGAGCGTCTCGAGCGCATCGGCACAGTCGGCTTCCGGCAAAGGCGACGGGGTGCCACCCTGCGAATGGGTCGGCACCCCGTGAGTAGACAGCAATTCCACCTGAGACATCAGCCGGCCTGCAGCTCCTCGCGCACGATCTGGTTGATCAGCTTTCCGTCCGCCCTCCCCCTGAATGTCGGGAGGACCTGTCCCATGACCTTGCCCACGTCCTTCGCCCCCGACGCGATCACCTCGCGCACGGCGGCGCGTATCTCCGCGGGGTCCACGGCCGGCGGGAGGAATTCCTCCAGCACCCTGATCTGCGCGAGCTCCACGTCGGCCAGTTCCTGGCGACCTCCGGCCACGTACTGCTCGATGGCCTCGCGGCGGATCTTGATGCCCTTCCTCAGCACTTCGAGCACTTCATCGTCCGTTGCGGGGCGCCGAAGATCGATCTCGCGATTCTTGAGATTGGCGAGGATCGTGCCGAGGACGAGGGTGCGGTCTTTTTGCTGGGCCTTCCGGGCCGCATTCATCGCGGCCCGGACGGCTTCACTGAGTTCAGGCCCTGGGGACACGGGGGCCACGACGGTTCTTGCGAACGGCGGCATTCATCTTCCGCTTCCGCTTTTCGCTCGGCTTCTCGAAGTGACGATGCTTGCGCAGGTCCGAAAGAATTCCCGCCTTTTCGCACTTCTTCTTGAACCGCTTGAGCGCCCGCTCGAAGCTTTCGTCATCGTGGATGATGACTTCTGGCATTCGGTGTATCACCCCTCTCAGGCCCATGTGGGCGTAACTGGTATAGACGGGGGAATTTAGCGGGCGGCCGGGCACGAGGCAAGGCGCCCGAGGAGTCCCCGGTCGCGACACGCTGTTGACCGGAAACCCGGGCGCTACCCCGGCGGCCAGTTGAACTTCCGACCGCCGAGCAGATGCAGATGGAGATGGTCCACGCTCTGGCCCGCGTCGGGGCCGGTGTTCGTCACGATCCGATACCCCCTCGCATCGAGTCCCTGCTCGGTGGCGAGCTCCGCGGTAAATGCGAGAAGCCGCCCCAGCACCCGTTCTCCCTCCGCGTCATTCGCATCGCGCACGGCGGCGTAGTGCCAAGTCGGGATGACCAGCAGGTGTGTCGGGGCCTGCGGATTGATGTCGCGAAAGGCGAGCGCGTCCGCCGTGCGCTTGACGGTCGTGACCGGGATCTCTCCCGAGGCCATCTTGCAGAAGAGGCAATCAGTCATCGGTCCCCCGAAAACGTGCGCTGTTCACCGCGGCGGCCGCCGCTAACGCCGCGGTCTCGAACCTGAGCGTGTACACGCCGAGGCTTACTGGATCGAAGCCGGCCGCGATGATGGCGCTGCGCTCGCCGATGGTGAGACCGCCCTCGGGCCCGACGATCACGGTCACCGGATCCGAGCCAAGGCTGGCCGGCGGCGGCGTGCCCTCCAGATCGGCGAGCCAGCGTTTGCCGGTGCGCCCTGTCGAGAGAAATCCTTCGAGCCCTAGCGGCTCCTCGACCAGCGTGGCCCAGGCCGCGCCGTTCTGCTTGATCGCCTCCAGCGCCTGCCGCCGCAGCTTGTCCAGGTGCCGCGTCCTGACTCGTGTCGCGACCCCGACGCTCCTCTCGGTCTCGAGCGGGACAATGGCCGTCGCGCCGAGCTCGGAGGCCTTTTCGACAAGCCACTCGAAACGATCGCGGTCGCCCGCCGCGACGGCAAGGACCAGTTCGGGCGGCGGCGGAACAATGCTCAGGACCTCGATCTCGACGGCCCAGGACTCTCCGTCGCGCACAAGCGTCCCATGGCCGATGAGCCCCGCGCCGTCGCGAACGAGCACCGAGTCTCCCGGCGAGACTCGGCGAACACGAAGATGATGGGCCTCGTCCTCGTCCAGTCGGCACAGGGAGGCCACCGCTCCGACGCCCGGTGGCAGAAGCACGGCAGTCACGAGTGACTGGCGGCGACGGCCCACCACCCCTCGTCCACCGCTTCATCCCGCACCTCGAAACCAGCCGTGCCCAGCGAACGCCGAAAGTCGACGGCTTCCATCTCCTCCATGCCGGAAAAGATCGCGAGACCGTCGCGCTCGAGCGCGGCGCCGATGGCCGGTAACAGCGCGGCATTGGCGGTCCGAAGAATGTTGGAGAGGATCAGATCGGCGGGGCCAAGGAGCGGGGCGAGGTCGCCTGCCTCGCCTTCGAGAAAGGTGACCCGATCGCTCACACCGTTGCGGTCGGCGTTCCGGTGCGCGACAGGGGTCGATTCTGCGTCGTGCTCGATCCCGATGGCGACGGCGGCACCGAGTTTGGCCGCGGCGATGGCGAGGATTCCGCTACCGCTGCCCAGGTCGAGCACGCGGTGTCCCGGACGAAGGTGGCGCTCGAGAAGCGTGAGTGCGGCGCGAGTGGAGCCGTGCTCGCCGCTTCCGAAGGCGGACTCGGGATCGAGCACGACGGTGCATGGATTGATCGGATCCACCCCTGCCACCCAGGAGGGAGTCACGGTGAGTCGCCCGAAGTGTTTCGGTCCCAATCCCTCTCGCCAGCGGATCGACCAGTCCACGGTTTCCAGCCGGCGGAGGCTCATTTTAGGTGGACTCGCCTCCGCGCGGTTGAGCTCGGCGACGAGCGTGCCGTCCTCGCGCTCCTCCACGGCCTGTCCCGTCCGCGCTACCAGCCAGGCACCGACCTGCTCCCGGCGATCGGGCGCCGTTCGCACGTCGATGGCCCACCACGTCATGCGCCCAGCGCTTCCTTGAGTTTGGACCAGAAGCCGGGCGAGCGTCGCGGTGGCTCGCCTTCGTGCTTGGCGAGCTCGCGGAAGATCTGTTGCTGCTCTTCCGACAGCTGCTCGGGGGTCCACACATGCACGCGGATGAGCAGGTCACCCTTGCCGTTCTGGCCGAGCACGGGAAGGCCACGATTCTTGAGTCGCAACACCGTCTCCGGCTGTGTCCCCGCCGGGACCTTCACGCCTTCCGAGCCGTAGGGTGTCGGGATGTTGAACTCGCCGCCGAGCGCTGCCTGCGAAAACGAAAGCGGAAGATCGAACACGAGGTCATCCCCCTGGCGCTCGAAGCGATCGTCGTCCTTGATGTCGAGCATGACGAGGAGATCGCCCACCGGCCCGTTGCGCGGGCCCGCGGCGCCCTGGCCCCGCAGCGTGAGATAGTTGTTGGTCGAGACGCCGGCCGGAATGTCCACCGAGACGGTGCGCTCGCCGCGAACGCGGCCCTCGCCACGGCACACCTCGCACTGCTGAAGGATCACGCTGCCTTCGCCCGCGCAGGTGGGGCATGGCGCCACCGACACGAATTGTCCGAACACGCTGCGTGCCGCGCGGCGCACCTCACCGCTTCCATTGCAGGTGGAGCAGGTCGTCGGCCGGCTCCCCGGCTTGGCACCGGTGCCCTTGCACGTTGAGCACCGCTCGAGCGCCTTGAACTTGACCGTTTTCTTAACCCCGGTGGCCACTTCGGTGAGGGAAAGGCGCACGGTGACCCGCACATCCTGCCCGCGCCGATTGTCGGCGCGCTGGCCCCCGCCGAAGATCGATTCGAACCCACCGAGCCCGCCGAAGTCGCGCATGAAGATGTTGAGCGCTTCGCTGAGGTCCACGTGGTGGTAGCCGAAGCCGCCGGCGCCCGCACCGAGTCCCGCCTTGCCGTACCGGTCGTATGCCGCGCGCTTCTGCGGGTCCTTCAGGACTTCGTACGCCTCGGTCATCTCCTTGAACTTCGCCTCGGCGTCAGGCTCCGGATTCCGGTCGGGATGGCATTCCATCGCCCGCTTCCGATAGGCCTTCTTGATCTCGTCGTCGGACGCGTCGCGCTGAACGCCGAGCAGCACATAAAAATCACTCACTCCAGCAGTCCCTCCACCAGGCGGCTCGTGTGCTCTACCAGACCAATGATCTTGTCGTACGGCATCCTCGTCGGCCCCATGACGCCGATGACGCCCTTCAGCTCGCCGACCTGGTACGACGCGGTCACGAGCGTGAAGTCACTGAGGCGGGTGTCGGGATTCTCGCCGCCGATCGTCACCGAGAGACCCGTCTGCCTTCGGGCGGCGAGTGCCTCGCGCAGGAGATCGCGTCCCTCGGTCAGTCGGAGCAGGTGGCGCATCCTGACGTTGGACGCGAACTCCGGCTGCTCCGCCAGCATCTGGGCGCTTCCGAGCACAACGGCGTTCTGCTCCCCCGACAGGTCGAAGATCCCCTCGCGCTCGGCGATGAAGATGTTCAGCAACTCGGAACCGCCGCCGGGTGTTCCCGCGTCCCGGAGCCGCTCCGGAAGCGTAGTGCGGATCTGCAGCAGCGTGAGGCCCGCCAGCCGGTCGTTGAGCACCCGGGCGATGTCGAGGACCGTGTCGGCCGAGAGGCGGGTTGGTACTTCGACGAAGATCGTCCTGACCACGCCGCTACGCAGGTTGAACACCAGGAGCAGTCGCTCGGAGGTGACCTGCACCAGCTCCAGGCGCTCCAGGACCATGTCATCCAGCGCCGGCGCCACCGCGACGCCCAGCTCCTGCGTGAGGACCCCCAGCACCTGGGCCGCACGCCGCAGGATCTCGTCCACCACACTCCGGGACCCCTGCAGCTCCGTCTCCAGCGTGCTGCGCGCCTCCTGTGAGGGAGGCGACAGCCGCATGATCTCGTTGACGTAGACCCGGTACGCCCGGTCAGTGGGGATCCGGCCCGCCGACGTGTGCGGATGGAAGAGGTAGCCCTTGTCTTCCAGCTCGCTCATCGTGTTCCGGATGGTGGCCGGCGAAACGCCCAGACCATAGCGACGGGCAATGGTCTGACTCCCGGCGGGCTCCGCGGTCTCGATGTAGGTCTGGACGACCGCTTCGAGGACGCGCAGCTCCCGCTCGCTCAACTGATCGGGCGTTGGCATGATCAGGAAACCTATTGACTTACGAGGCCGATTGAAAGCGCCGGTGACCCTCAGCACACCGGCCCCATCGACTGGACGCTATGTTCACTGCGACACTTCCACCGGAGCCACCATGACGAGTTCTACCCAGCAGAGCACCCAGGCCGGACATGACCTCGAGGAGTGCATCGAAAACTGTACGAACTGCCATCGGATCTGCCTGGAAACGGCCGCCGTTCACTTCCGCGGTGAGGCGCCCAGGGACATCCCCGAAGCCCTGGTTCGCCTTCTGATCGACTGCGCCGAGATCTGCCGGACCAGCGCCGATTTCATGATCCGCGGGTCGGAGCTGCACCCCCACACCTGCCGTGCGTGCTCGGCCATCTGCGAGCGGTGCGCCGACGAGTGCGACCGGATGGGCGACGACCCCCGCATGGCGGCGTGTGTCGAAATCTGCCGGCGGTGTGCGCAGACGTGCGGCCAGATGGCCGCCTCGCTCAACTGACGGAGGCGGCAAGGGCGTCGAGCCGGAGCCACCCCTCCGCCGTGAGTCTCACGCGATCGCCATCGAGCCGGGCCCATCCGGCCGCGGTCCACCGCTCCTGGAGGGGCCGGGAAAGCCGCTGGACCGGCAGGCCCTGGGTGGTCCGAAGTCCCAGGTAGACCTCCTCGAGAGCTGCCTGCCGGGGCTCCAGGCTCTCACTTCCGGCAACGAGCGTTCGTCCTGCCGCGCCCGAGTCGTGGTAGGCCTGCCATTCGCGGACATTCCACTGCCTGGTGGTGCCGAAGCCGCTGTGTGCCGAAGGGCCCAGCCCGATGAACGGCGCCCGGGTCCAGTAGGCGGAGTTGTGTCGTGCCCGGTGCCCCGGCCTGGCAGCGTTCGAGACCTCGTAATGCTCGTAGCCCGCCTGTTCCATCGCTTCGTGCGCCACGAGGAACTCCGCTGCGTACTGCTCCTCGTCCACCACCGGAACCCGTCCCGCCGCCGTCCAGCGGGCAAGCGGTGTGTGCTCCTCAACGGTCAGTCCGTAGAGTGAGAGGTGCCCTGGCTCCAGGGCGACGGCTCGAGCGAGATCGCCTTCCCAATCGCGGCCGAGTGAGGCGGGAAGGCCGAAGATGAGATCCAGGGACAGATCGGTGATCCCCGCCTCCCGCAGTTCCGCCACCGCCATCGGCACCTGCTCCGAGGTGTGGGTGCGGTGCATCCAGTCGAGCACGCGCTGGTCGAAGGACTGGACACCGAGCGAGACGCGATTGATGCCGGCGGAGGCCCAGGCCATTGCGGCCGCGGAACTCACGTCGTCGGGATTGGCCTCAAGGGTAATCTCGGCGTCGGCCGCGAGTGGCCGATCGGCCGCGAACCGCGACAGCAGGCGCTCGATTCCTGTGGGATCCAGATGCGAAGGCGTTCCGCCGCCGAAGTAGATCGTTTCGACGACGGGAGACCGGGACCAGACCGGATGCGCCAGCCACCCGTCCCATTCGCGCAGGACGTCCGTGACAAAGTCGTCGCTCGGTACATGCCGGCGAACGGCGATGGCGAAGTCGCAGTACGTGCAGCGCCGGGCGCAGAAGGGGACGTGAATGTAGAGGTGCACGCGGGAAATGTAGAGGGTATCGGCCGC
>JBDTTA010000026.1:0-19311 GCA_039930845.1 Gemmatimonadales bacterium | reverse complement strand
AAGCGCGCCCAGGGAATGATCCGGTAGCCTAGCGCCAGGGCGGCCACCAGAGCGCAAAGTCCGACACCGACGAGCCGTGCCCATGGCCAGGGCGGCAGGGCCACCAGCGCCGCGCCCAGGAACACGAGCAAACCGAGGGCTTCGACGACCCGGGTGGTCACCAGGGACGCGACCGCGGCCCCGAATGAAATGCCATCCTTGGCGCTAACCAGCTGCGCGCGCGTCGCCTCTCCGCTCACCGAAACGCTGATCGAGTTGACGGCGGCGCCCACGAAAGTCGCCGCCTGCGCGGTGCCGTGGCGCGAGGGACCGAGGCGCCGGAGCAGGAGGTACCACGCCGTGCCCTTCGCGGCGAGCGACGCGATGTTGACCACGCCCGCGGCGGTCAGCAGGAGCCAGTCGGCGCCCCGAAGTGCGCGGAGGGTCTGTGCCCACGGAAATTTCAAGCCGAACCGCATGGCCAGCCCCGCACCCACAACGACCAGTAGCGCCGTGATCCAGGTCCGGTGGCTCACCTCACCGCCAGCGTGGAGAGTGCCTCGAGCCGATATCCCGCCGCCCGGGCGTCGGCGATGATCCCCGGCAGCGCCTCGGCGGTTTGGCGCCGATCACTCCGCGGTCTGTAGCCGTCACCGTCATGCAGAAGGACGATGGCCCCCGGGCGCAGCCGCTCTCGCACTCGCCGGCGGATCGTTTCGGCTCCCGGTCGCGAGGAATCCCACACGCCGAAAGTCCACGCGAAGGTCAGGTACCCGAACGGTGCGATGGCCCGCCTCACGAAGGGACCCCGGTATCCATGCGGCGTGCGGAAGCTGCGGGGCACCTTGCCCGTAACGCCCACGATCGCCTCGTGAGCGCGCCGGACTTCCTCCGCTGTGCGGCGTGGGCCGAGCCGGTGGAGCTTGGCATGAGAGTACGTGTGATTTCCGATTTCGTGTCCCGCACCAGCCACCGTTGCGGCGCTCGCGGGAAAGCGTTCGACATAGCAGCCCACCATGAAGAACGTCGCCGCGACACGTTCGAGCTGAAGAGTTTCCAGGATCCGCTCGGTGATCCCGGGGTTGGGGCCGTCATCGAACGTGAGATATACCACCCGCTCGGGAGGCCCCTTGCCGATCACCGGGCCATACAGCGGGCTGTTGGGATCGTACGCTCCCCACGCCGCGGCGCCCGCCGCCACACCTGCCAGCACACCGGCCACGGCTAGCATCCGAGCACCCGCCGGTAGACCTGCACTATCTGATCGGTCACCCGTGGCCAGGCGTAGCCCTCGGCCTTTGCGAGCCCGGCATCGCGCATCTTTCCGCGCCGCACCCTGTCCCCGAGCAGCTCGACGATCGCCTCTGCCCACGCGGCGGGCACTCCCTTCGGCACCAGTACCGCTTCGTCGCCTTCGTTCACCAATTCCCGGAACCCCGTGATGTCCGAGGCGGCGATCGGTGTTCCGCACGCCATGGCTTCGAGCAGGGTGACGCCGAACGACGCTTTCGTGGTGGGGCAGACGTAGAGATCCGCGCGCGAAAAATGCTTCGGCCGGTCGCCATTCACCCTGCCAAGAAAGGTGACCCGCCGTCCAAGCGGGGCAGCCAGGTGCTCGTAGAGCGGCCGCAGGGGCCCATCGCCGGCAACCGTCAGTCGCGTGTCTGGATAGCGCTCGAGAACCATGGGCATGGCGGAAAGGATCGTATCGAGGCCGTTTCGCGGGTCGAGGCGTCCGAGAAAGAGGAGCTCGGGGCCCGCGTGGACGGCGGACGAAGGCGGTAACGGCCGGAAGAACGTAGTGTCGACGCCATTCGGGATGACTTCCCAGTCAGCGTCGAAGTACCTGGCGTGGGCATCCACCACGGGGCGGCTGACGGCGATCGCTGCTGCGTGACGGTCGAGTCGTCGCTGCAGCTCGGCGCGAAACACCCGGCAGAGCGCCGAGTGGCGAAACCAGGAATGGAACGTGGCCACCACGGGGATGCCGAGATCGCCCGCGGCGGACGGGGCCGTCAGGCCCAGGACGGGAGCGAGACCCCCATGGACGTGGACGAGGTCGATGCGCTCTTGCTCAAGGATCAGACGGATCTGTCGTCGCAAGCCGAGCCCGGTGGTGATCCGGGCGAACGAACCCGCGCTGTAGATGACGCGGCTGGTGCCGACTCTCCGGATGACCGGCATGTCCGCGGTGGGGCTCTCGGCGTCCGCGCCCACGCCGGGCGACGCGATGAGCGACGTGATGACGATCGCGTGATGTCCCAGTGAAACGAGCGACTTCGCCAGGTGATAAACGTGTTCGGTCACGCCGCCGAGGTGCGGATAAAAGAATTCGGACACGAGCGCGACGCGCATGCGGGAAGGACCTCCTCCACTATACCGCTACTGTCGGGACAGGCTGAACGCCTCGTTCTTGAAGCCGCCCCCACCGATCGTGCCGGTCATCTCGGTCTCGTCCACCAGCGCGACCAGGCTGACCGGGTCGAACCCCGGCGTGGTGAGCAGCAGCGAGAGGCGGGGACTGTCGTAGGTGCCGGTGGCGGTGAGCGGGAAGGTGCCGGCCGTGCTGACGAGCGTGCCCGTGCCGGTCACGGCGCCATCGGTCTCGACGAGATCGAGCGACAGCGTGACGTCCTGAGTTCCACTGTCGGCCTTGAAGGTGCCGGACCACGACCCCTCCACATCCACCGGATCCGGCGGGGCGATCGTGCCGCCATTCCCCCCGCAGCCGGCGACGACCAGCGCGACAGCCAGTGCCAGAAAACGCCTGTGCATGAGATCCCGTCTCGGTGAGAGGCAGGACTTATGGTAGTCGGGAGGCGGGGGTGAACGCTACTTCGGTGACGCGCCGATGCCCTGAAACTTGCCCGAATTGCGTGGAGGCCTCGCGATGGCCGTTCTCGGCGGCGGCGCCTCGCGCGCCCGGATCGCGAGCAGCGCGTGACGCACGTCTGTCCGGTCGAGCAGGGCCGCCACCACCGGATCGAAGCGCTTGCCGGCGTACTGCCGGATATAGGCGAGCACTTCCTCCGCCGGCCATGCCTTGCGATACACCCGGTCCGACGTCAGCGCGTCGAAGACATCGGCCACCATCACGAGGCGTCCGGACATGGGAATGCCGTCGCCCCGGATGCCGCTCGGATACCCCTCCCCGTCCCAGTGCTCGTGGTGGGTCAGTGCGATTTCCTCGGCCAGCTGCACCACGCGCGAACGTCCCCCGGAAAGAATCCGCGCGCCGATGGTGGTGTGGCGGCGCATGATTTCCCACTCGTCGCTGGTCAGCGCGGCGGGGTTCCTGAGCACGGCATCGGGGATGCCGATCTTTCCCACATCGTGGAGCGGCGCGGCGCGCCGGATCAGGAAAACATCGTCGTCGTCCATGCCGAGCGCATTGCCGAGG
The DNA here is from genome assembly GCA_039930845.1 of Gemmatimonadales bacterium. Classification (GTDB taxonomy): domain Bacteria; phylum Gemmatimonadota; class Gemmatimonadetes; order Gemmatimonadales; family GWC2-71-9; genus CAVVWJ01. The sequence goes on along the minus strand of JBDTTA010000026.1, from coordinate 15,932 downwards.
AGCGCCGCCGTCTCGCCGACGCGCTCGGTGTGACGGCCGGTCTCATCGTCGCGGAACTCGGCCGCGATCGCGAGACGCTCGAGCGTATCGAGATAGGCCCCCTCCAGCTCCGTCGTCCGCTCGCGCACCCGCCGCTCGAGCAGCTGGTTCTGGGTCATGATCTCCCGGTGCAGCCGGCGCGTTTCCAGCAGATTCCGGATCCGGAGCAGCAGCTCGTCTACCTCGAACGGCTTCGTGACGAAGTCTTTCGCGCCCGCCGAGAGCGCCTTCCGCCGCGCGTCGCGTGAGGTGTCCCCGGTGACCACGAGCACGGGGAGATACGCCTGTGGGCCGATTGCGCTCCGCAGCTCCTCGAGGACCGCGAGTCCGTCGCGCTTCGGCATGTGCAGGTCGAGCAGGACGAGGTCGGGATTCTGCTGCCGGTAGAGCGCCAGGAACTCGGTGGGATCGGTGGTCGACGCGACGTTGCCGTATCCGGCGGCGCGCAACACGCGCGAGAGCGTGCTGACGTTCTGCGCGTCGTCGTCCACGACGAGAATGCGGGCGTTGGAAAACCCCGTCTCATCCATTCAGCACACTCCTCACATTCTCGAGCAATTCATCCACGGTGAACGGCTTCTCGATCAACGGCCCGAGTGATTCGTGATTCCCCAGACGGGTGATCGCCTCCTGGGAGTAGCCCGACATCAGCAGCACCGGGACGGCGGGGCGCGTCGTGCGAAGCCGGTCACGGAGCTCGAGCCCGCTCATCTCGGGCATCACAATGTCGGAAATCACCAGGTCCACCGCCTGGTCGCTGTCGGTGAGAAGGGCGAGCGCCTGCCGCCCGTTGCGCGATTCGACCACCTGGTAGCCGCGGCGCTGGAGCAGCCGGCACACGGCGCCACCGACCGAGACGTCGTCTTCCACGACGAGGATTCTCGCCCCGGCGCGGTCACGCGCCGGCGGACCAACCCGGGCCGGTGGAGCGGGCTGCGCCTCGGTCTCGGGCGCGTCGGTCCGGGGGAGGTAGATCTCGAAGCACGACCCCTTCCCCACCTTGCTCTCCACCCAGATGTGTCCGCCGCTCTGTTTCACGATGCCGTACACCGTCGCGAGGCCGAGACCCGTTCCCTGACCCACCGGCTTGGTGGTGAAGAACGGCTCGAAGATGTGGGCCTGGGTCGCCGCATCCATCCCGCAACCGGAGTCCGTCACGGTGAGCAGCACATGGGGGCCGGGGCGGGCGCTCGGGTGGGTGAGCGAGAAACGGCCGTCCAGCACAACGTTTCTCGTTTCGATCACCAGCGTGCCGCCATCCGGCATCGCGTCGCGCGCGTTGACAACGAGATTCAGGATCACCTGGTCGAGCTGGTTGCGGTCGGCGGTGACGTGGTCGAGGTCCGCGGCGAGCCGCGTCGTGACGTCAATGTTCTCCTCGACGAGACGGCGCGCGAGCGGTTCCAGGTCCGCCACCACGCCGTTCAGGTCGAGCACTCTCGACTCCAGCACCTGCTGGCGGCCGAACGCGAGGAGCTGCCGGGTCAGGCCCGCCGCTCGCGATGCGGCCTCCTCGATTTCCTCGACGTCGGCCCGGCGCGGGTCGTCCGCGCCGAGCTCGGCGAGGAGGAGCTCGGAAGCGGTGTTGATGACGGTCAGGAGGTTGTTGAAATCGTGCGCGATGCCGCCGGCGAGCTGGCCGACCGCTTCCATCTTCTGCGCCTGCCGGAGCTGGGCCTCGAGTACCTTGCGCTCGCGCATGTCGGCATACACGGCCGCCACTCCGTCGATGCGCCCGCTGGCGTCGTGCAGTGGTGCGGTCGAGACGCTCACTTCCACCGGCGCGCCACTCCTGTGCAGCCGGTACGTCTCCACGTTGGTCGCCGGATTGCCAGCGAGGACCCGCGCTCTGAGCCCACGGTACTGCTCCGAGAGCTCCGGTGGTACGATCGGCAGCGGGCGGCCGACCACTTCGCCAGCCGTCCAGCCAAAGAGCAGCTCGGCGGCGCGGTTCCACGTGCGCACGTATCCGTCCGCGGTGATCCCGCAGATGGCCAGCGGTGATGCCTCGAAGAGCGCCCGCAGCTCATCGCTCGCGCGGCGCAGTTCTCCCTCCGCGTGCCGCCGTGCCGTAATGTCGGTGGAGAGCCCCAGCACCCGATTGCAGGTCCCGTCCCGTCCGACCAGCGGTACCTTGATCGTCTGGAACCAGCGCGTCACGCCGTCGGGGCCGCCGCTCACTTCCTCCTCCGGTACGATCTTGAGCTGCTGCCTCGCCATGACTTCCCGGTCCGCCTCCATGAACGCGCGGACCTGTTCCAGCCGGGGGTTGAAATCGGACTCCGTCTTGCCGATCAGATCCTCGACGGAAGTGCCGTACAGGTCGGCGACCGCCTGGTTCGCGAGTGTGAAGCGTCCGCTCCAGTCCTTCACGAAGACCAGCTGCGGGTTGGTATCGATCACCTGGTTCAGGAACTTCGTCTGGTCGAGCAGCGCCTCGTTGGTGCGCGCCAGCTCACTCGTCCGCTCCGCGACGCGGCTCTCGAGGGCGTCGTTCAGCTCCTTGAGCATCCGCTCGGCCCGGCCCCTCGCGACGTCGGTCTGGTCGAGCGACATGGCGCTCCACCAGACCAGCACGCCCATGATCAGCATCGTCCCGGTCGCGAGCAACGCGACGCCGCCGCCCGAATCGTACAAGCCGCGCTGCTCGCCGCTGAAGCGCAGCCACTCCAGCACGATCGGCAGGACGATCACGGCGGGCAACAGCCGCCTCGCCAGCACGCTTCCCGGCCCGCTACCGGTGAGGAGCGAGATGATCCCCCCGGCCGGTCGCGCGGAGATGATTCCGAATGCGAGCCCGAGAAAGCAGACGGCGGTATTCATGGCCATCGGGGTGAATCGTCCGACCCCGTACAGCAGCCGGGAGTCGTAGACGTACCCGAAGGTCACGATGAGCGAGAGAATTCCCACGAGCGCGGCGCACGCCGTCGCGGGGCGTCTCCCATGCTTCGTGCGATAGTCGAGCGATGCCAGCGCCGCACCGATCAGGAGGAAATTCAGGGCGGTATTCGGCGCCATGCGGTTGGGGAGTCCCCACGCATCCGTCGCGACGTCCTCGCCGAAGAGCAGGAGATCCGCGGCGGGGTCCCACGCAAAGAGGAACCGGCTCAGGATGAGGGCGGCAACCGCGATCACGGCGCCCGCGCCGGCGCGAGCCAGAAATTTGGCAGTCGGGGTGACGGGATCGAGGCACAGCAGCGTCAGCGCGCCGGCCGAGAGGAGAAAGACGACCGCGGTGAGCGGATTCATGGAGACGAGACCGGGACCCCAGCTCTTGAAAAGCGGACGCTGCGCCAACCAGCCGACGAGCACCGAGGCAGCCACGGCGGCGACCCCGAGACCCGACCAGCTTCCGAGCGCTCGTCGGCGGGCGACTTCCGCCGTTCGTGGCCATCCGTCGAGATCCCCGGATACGGACCCCACCGTCATCGATCTACCTCTGAGTGGTCCTTGACCTGCGAGCGGGAGGGCGCAAGTGCGCCGCGCCCATGACCGTGGGCACCGGTCGCCCGATCAGCACATTCCAGGCCCCGCCTTAGTTGCTGCCGGATTGAGACTTATGGGAGGTCTGCAGAGGGGGCGCACCCTGGATATGCAACCAGGGGTGCAATCAGCGTCATACCGTCGGCCGAGCTATCTCTTCCGCTCGGCCCTGATCCGCTCATACAACTGGATATGCCGCTCGGCCATCACGGCCTGGGTAAAGCGCTCCGTCACCCGTTTCCTGCCGGCCTCACCCAGCGTCCGCCGGAGCGTCGCGTCACGGCTCAGCGTCTCGAGCGCCTGCGCGAGCGCGGGTACGTCGCGGAGCGGCACCTCGAGCCCGGTGACCCCGGGCACATTCACCTCGCGTACCGCGCTCGGCAGCGCGGTGGTGATCACCGGACGCCCCGCCGCCATCGCCTCGAGTACGACGAGTCCGAACATCTCCTCCACCGTCACCGAGGGCAGCACGAGGAAGTCCGCGTCGGCCATGCGGCGGGGAAGGTCCTCGTCGGGGTACTCGCCGTACCAGCGCACCCGGTCGCTGATGGCGAGGGCCTGAGCCAGCGTGCGGAGACGCGGCCCCTCGGGGCCTGAGCCGACGACGTCGAGCCGCAGGTCGGGCACCCGTTCGAGCGCGCGCAACAGAATGTCGATGCCCTTGTACGCGACCAGGCGACCGATGAAGATGGCGCGTGGCGTTCCACCCGGTGGTGGTGGCGGCACCAGCTCCCAGCGGCTCTGATCGATGCCGAACGGGATGACCTCGACCTTGCTTTCGTAACCCTCCAACTCCTCGGAGAGCGCAAGGTGCGCGCGACTCGGCACGACGACCGCCGACGCGCGTCGCAGAACCAGCCCGGTCACCGGACGGTACATCGAGCGTCGGGAGTCGGCGTGCTGCGTGACCACGACCGGCGTGCGGCGCGCGCGCAGAAGGCACGCGATGTCGGCAAGCGGATGCGGATGGTGGACGTGGATAATGTCGGCCCGCTTCCACGCCGCGGCGATGTAGCCCGGCGCGATCTCCTGGGTGCCGAGTGCCGCAAAGGAAAACGCGCGAGTCACGGCGGAGCGCTCCCGTGCGGCACTCCCCCCAAGCCCGCGACCCTCGACGGCCACGACCTCCACCTGATGCCCCAACATCGCGGCACCCTCGGCGAGGCTCTGGACCACCCGTTCCATGCCGCCGGACCGCGGCCAGTAGTACTTCGCAAGGTGGAGGATGCGCATGGGAGTCTTGCCAACTTCACCACGACCCTTTACCGCTGTCAACGGGCAGCACCGCCCTTGGAGCCTGCCGCGTCTACCGCCAGATTGGTGGCGTGCGCGCCATCATCGTCTCCCGGGTCTACGCCGATCCCGCCGCCCGCGGCAAACTCAAGGCCCTCGCGGGTCTCGGTGTGGCGGTTGCCGCGGCGGTGCCCGATCGCTGGATTCCGGCTGGACTCTCGCACGAACAGCTGACCTCGTGGGACGACGACAGCGGCGTGCGCGCGGTGCCGATTCCCATCCGCGGCGGCTCCTCGCCGCAGTCCGATCCGGCATGGCACGCCGGCTCGCTGCGGAGTCTCCTGTCCGATTTCCGCCCCGACCTGATCCAGATCGAGGAGGAGCCGTGGAGTCGCGGCGCCGCCACCCTCGCCCGTGCCGCCAGGCGGCTGCACCTTCCATACATCGTGCTCGCGCGGCAAAGCCTGCCGACCTCCAATGGCATCCTCTCCAAGCTGCGCCGCCATCGGACGCTGTCGGGCGCCGTCGGAATTATAGGTGTGAACGAAGCCGCTGTGCGACTCGGCGTGCGCGATCATCCTGCCCTGCCCCATCGCGCCGCACCGCAAATCGGCGTGGCGCTGCCGCTCAGCACGCAACGGGTGAACCACGTCGGGCTCTCGATCGGATTTGTGGGCCGCCTGATTCCCGAAAAGGGACTCGACCTGCTGTTCCGCGCGTGCGTCAAGCTCGTCGGCAGGTGGAACCTCACGGTGGTGGGAACGGGACCCGCTCAGGAGGAGCTGGAGGGACTGGCGGAACGGCTCGGGATTGCCGGCCGAGTGACCTGGCTCGGCGCTCTGCCGCGAAGCGGCGTCGATGAGGTCTGGCCGCGGCTCGATTGCCTCGTGATGCCGTCGCGCACGACTTCGCAATGGATCGAGGTTACGCCCCGCGCTGCGCTCGATGCAATGGCCCATGGTGTTGCCGTCGTGGGGAGTGCCGCCGGCGCGCTGCCCGAGACGATCGGCGATGCGGGCGTCATCGTGCCGGAGGAGGACGTGGCCGCATTGGCCGCCGCGCTCCAGCGATTGCATGACACGCCCGGTGAAAGCGCCCGTCTCGGTGCGGCCGGGAGACGTCGAGTAATGGACGAGTATACCGACACCGCCGTGGCGGAGAAGACGCTCCGCTTCTGGCGCGAGGTGGTGCACGCAACCGCTTGACTTCGACCTACTTACGAGCGATCTTCGGCTTCCATGCCTCATAGCGCCCCACGCATTCTCTGGCCTCTCGGCCGAATCATCGCATGGGGAATAGGCTTCCTTGCGCTCATCCCTGCACTCGCTGCCCAGGTCCCGACTCAGGGACTCCCCTCACAACTTCCCGGTCCGCAGGAAGCGCAGGACATGCTTCGAAACCAGCCGGCGCTCGTGGAGCAGCTCCGGCAGCGTATCGGCGCATCGGGACTGACACCTGACCAGGTCCGCTCGCGGCTCCGCGCCGCAGGGTATCCCGAGGGCATGCTCGATGACTACATCGCTGGCGCGGACACCACGAGGCCGGCGCAGTTCGGCCCCAAAACGCTCGATGCCGTTCGCGCACTCGGCGTTGTAAGCGCCGAGGAGGCGGACTCCCTCGCCCGTGGAGACTCCCTGCTCGCGGTGAGTGATTCGCTGAGGGAGATTCTTGATTCGCTACGGCTCCTCCGTGCCGATTCCGTCAGGAGCGACTCGCTTGCCGACTCGCTCAAGGCGCTGACGCGGAATGGTCTCAAGATCTTCGGGCTCGAGACATTCAGACGGACCACAACGCGATATCAGGCCACGATGTCGGGCCCGGTGGACGAGAACTATCGGCTCGGTCCCGGCGACCAGCTCGTCCTCATCCTCACCGGCGACGTGGAGCAGGCATACTCCCTCGAAGTGACGCGTGAGGGCTTCATCATCATTCCGCAGGTCGGCCAGGTATATGCCGCCAATCTGACGCTGGGGCAGCTGCAGGACCTGCTCTATACCCGGCTGGGAAAGGTGTATTCGGGTGTTCGCCGGTCGCCCTCGGCGAGAACCAAGTTCCAGATTTCACTCGCACGGCTTCGCAATATTCAGGTGTACGTAGCCGGAGACGTGGTGCGCCCGGGCGCCTATCAGATCTCCGCGGCCGGTACCGCGCTCACGGCGCTCTACGGCGCCGGGGGGCCCTCGTCCAACGGCAGCTTTCGCCAGCTCACCGTGCGACGTGGCGACAAGCTGGTGGACAGCCTCGACCTCTATCAGTACCTGATTCACGGCATCAATCCCACCAACATCCGCCTCGACAACGGCGATGTGATTTTCGTTCCCGTGCATTCGGGAATGGTCCAGGTGGCCGGCAAGGTGATCCGGCCAGCCATCTACGAAACCAAGCCGGGCGAGACGCTTCGCGACGTGGTGGAGTTTGCCGGCGGCCTCGATCCGGCGGCGTCGGATGCCCGGATCCAGATCAATCGCGTGCTCCCGCCGGAGTCTCGCGGGGAGCGGGGCAGGGCCCGGGTGGTGGTCGCTGTCGGTGCGGACCAATTCGTCGGTGGGGTTGTGCCCGCGGTCCCGCTCTCCCCGGGCGACTCGGTCACGGCACTCAGCGTACCCACCCGGCAGCGCGGCTACGTGACCGTCAGGGGCAATGTCTGGGTCGAGGGCCAGGTGGGCTTCACTCCCGGGATGAAGCTCAGCGATGCCCTCCGGCTCGCGGGAGGCCCGAGGCCGGACGTATATCTGCCCCGGGTGCTAATCACGCGTGTGCACGAAGACTCGAGTCTCGTGCAGCTTCGCTCGTCGCTCGCGGACTCGACGGGCCGGGTGAATCAAGACATCGTCCTCGAGGACGAGGACGAGATCCGCGTCTTCTCACGCGCCACCTTCCTGCCCGCCCGCACGATCGCGATCGTCGGCGCAGTGCGGCGGCCGGGCTGGTTGCCCTACCGCGAGGGGATGACCGTTCGCGACGCGATTCTTCTCGCCGATGGTCTGACCGAGGACGCGAGGCTCCAGGTAGAAGTGGCGCGGCTTCCGGCCAATCGTCCGACCGGTGCGCTGGCGCAGACCCTCGACGTCTCACTTGACTCCAGCTACTTCTTTGCGCAGCAGCCGGGCGCTCCCGAATCCGGCGCCCCGGACACGCCGCTGCTCCCGTACGACAACGTTCTGGTGCTCCGGCAGGGCGGTTTCGAGCTGCAGCGGACCGTCGTGATCGCGGGACAGGTGAAGGCACCCGGCAGATACGCGCTCAAGAGCAAGACGGAGCGGCTGAGGGACCTGCTGGATCGGGCGGGCGGACTGACGAGCGAGGCGTACCCCGGAGGCATTCAGTTCTATCGCGCATACGACGGCAGCCGGCCCACCGGCACCGATCGACTCCCGTCCACCCTTGAGACCACGTCGAGGCGCGACAGCATCGCGGCGAGGCAGACGGTCGAACGCGTGGGGATCGACCTCCCCCGCGTTCTGAACGACGCGAAGTACCGCGACAACCTCATCCTTGCCAGCGGCGATTCGATCTACATACCGGAGTTCAATCCGATCATCATCGTCAATGGTGCGGTGAACTCACCCGGCGCCGTGGCGTACACTCCCGGGAAGAACCTCGATTGGTATGTCGACGCGGCGGGAGGGTATGCACAGGGGGGCGACCCCCGTCATCCTTATGTGACTCAACCCGATGGTCAGCGCGAGGGGGTGAAGCGGAAGTCCGTCTTTGCCGACCGGGTGCCGAGACCGAGGCCGGGAGCCGTGGTGTATGTGCCCACGAAGACCGTCGCGGAGCAGTCGGGGACCAATGTCGCGGCGGTCGTGTCGACCGTTGCCACGCTACTCGGGTCACTCGCCACGATCATCCTGGTAGTGCGCACCCGGACCAACTAGCTCGGAACCGCCCCCGCGGCCCATTCCTCGAGGGAGGCCGTGTCGGGGACGGTGAACTGCGGAACCAGCCGGACGAGGAACTGGCGGATTTCGTCATCGGTCCGGCCGTTCTGGGCCCCTTCCACCAGCAAATCGATCACCGTGCTGAGTCCGATCGGGAGCATCCCGTTCTTGGCGCGCAACACCTTAGGGTGGTCGGTGGGGATCGCGCTCTCGGAGCCGAAGAACAGCTCCTCGTACAGCTTTTCGCCGGGCCGGGCACCGGTAAACCGGATCTCGATGTCGCTGCCCACCTCGAGTCCCGACAGGCGGATCAGGTCGGTGGCCAGATCGAGCACGCGCACCGGCTCGCCCATATCGAGCACGAATACTTCCCCACCCTGCCCGATCGCTCCCGCTTGCAGGACCAACTGCACCGATTCGGGAATCGTCATGAAGTAGCGGCGCATCTCGGGGTGGGTGACCGTCACGGGGCCGCCGGTCTGGATCTGACGCAGGAAGGTGGGGACGACGCTGCCGCGACTGCCGAGCACGTTGCCGAACCGCACCGCCACGAACTTCCGCCCGTGGGTCTCGGCGATCGCCTGTACGATCTGCTCGGCAACCCGCTTGGTCGCGCCCATCACGTTCGTGGGGCACACCGCTTTGTCGGTGGAGATGAGCACGAGATGCTCGACCCCGAACTCCGCAGACAGCTCCGCGACGTTTTTCGTCCCCAGCACGTTATTGGTCACCGCCTCGGCCACGTTGGTTTCCATGAGCGGCACGTGCTTGTGCGCGGCGGCGTGGAAAACCGAGTATGGCCGGTAGGCGTCGAACACCCGTCGCAGCCGCTCCCGGTCGCGCACATCGGCGATGATCGGCACGGCGGTGACGTTGGGGAAGCGGTCCGTAAGCTCGGCCAGGACGTCGAAGATCGAATTTTCGCCGTGGCCGAGCAGGAGGATCTGAGCGGGCTCGAGCCGCGCGAGCTGGCGGCACAACTCGCTGCCGATCGAGCCGCCGGCACCGGTGACCAGCACCGTCTCGCCGGTGGCCAGGACGCGCACCTGCTCCAGATCGGTCTGGATCGGCTCCCGGCGCAGGAGATCCTGAATCTCCACCTGGCGCAGAGCCCCCACGGCCACTCGGCCGGAGAGGATGTCGTACATCCCGGGGACGGTGCGGGTTGTGGCCCCGGCTTCGATGGCGGCGCGGACCACTTCGCGAACCACCTTGCCCGGCGCCCGGGGCATGGCGATGACGATCTCTTCGATGTCGTACCCACGAACGAGGGCGGGTATCTGATCGAGGGCGCCTATGACCGGCAGGTCGGAGAGCCGGTGTCCGTGCTTGGTGGTGTCATCGTCGACGAAGGCGATTGGGTTGAGCCCGATCTGGGGATGGCCCATCAACTCCTTCACGATCATCTCCCCGGCGGCTCCCGCCCCGACGATGAGCGCCCGACGGCCGTTTTCGAGGCGCCGACGCTGCCCCCGACGCCCAAACGCATGGAAGGTGAGTCGTGGCAACGCCGCGAAGCTGGCGGTGAGCAGCCCATCGATGAAGAGCACTGAAACGGGTACTCGGGTCGCGGTCAAGCCCAGCCTCGGCAATACCTCGAGTCCCAGGACCAGGCAGACCAAGCCGGAAATTGCCGAGGCGGCGGCCAGACGCTCGACGTCCACCATCCCCGAGTAGCGCCAGAGGCGGCGGTAGATGCCGATTCTCCAAAACGTACAGAGCTTGACCGGGAGGGCGACCGCGAGGTACACGAGGGCGATGTGAGTCCAGACAGGACCCCACTCGAAGCCCTCGAAGCGGAGAGCGAACGCAATGATGACGGACGAGGCGAAGAGGACCGCATCCGAACCGAAGAGGTGCCGGTTCCGAAGGTTGAGTCGGCGGGCGCGGGAAGCTTCCAGTGCCATTGACCTAGAGTATCAGTTGACCGGGTAGCATAGTCAAGACCTTGCCTACCAGAAAGTTAGGCCGCTCCGGCGTATGATTTTGACACACTTTCGATATCGAATGTCACTCAAAATCGTGTCGAATCGCTACGTTCGAGTCCCCGATCCGACTCTTTTCTCAGCCGTCGGCATGGGCCGCCGCAATTCGATGATCAGATAAAGCGTACCGAGCATCAGGCCCGCAGTGGTCAGGACGGGCGGCAGAAGCTCCGGATTCCGCACCGCCCACCACACGCCCACTCCGAGTGCCAAGTTGAGGCCCACCACCACGAGACAAACCCGGCTGTGAGGCCACCCCGACTGGACGGCCCGTTGATACGCATGATCCCTGTGGGCGGAATGCCACCGATCTCCCCGCACCATGCGGCGGACCAGCGTAATCGTCGCGTCGGCAAAGAACACGCCAAGAATGACGACCCACACCAGCGCAGGAAGGGCTTCCGTGATTTCCGACGCGGCGGCAAGTCCCCCGAGGATGAACCCGAGAAAGCCTGAGCCGATATCTCCCATGAAGATCCGGGCGGGCGACCAGTTCCACGGGAGGAACCCGGCGGCAGACGCTCCCACCAGAACGCTCACCGCAGCCAGCGCGGGGCTGCGGGGGGCCAGGAGGGTGGCGGCGATGAGTCCGGTGGTGACGGCCTCCACAGCCGCCAGCCCATCTATGCCGTCCATGAAATTGTAGAGGTTTGTCGACCAGATCACGGCGGCGATTGCCAGCACCGAACCGGCCAGCCCCAGGTACACTCGATCCGCGCCGGTGGTGACGAACGGCATCCCCCCTAGCCAGGCGATGGCCCAGGTGCTCGCCAGTACGTGGATCAGGAAACGGACCCGGGAAGGGACCCCACGACGGTCGTCGATCCACCCCACTGCGGCAACCATGGTCCCACCGCCACCCAGCGCAACTCCAATGGCCAGGGGGATGCTGCCGCTCCAAGTCAGGCCTGCGATGCCCGCAAGGACTACCGCGACGATCGCCGCCCCTCCGCCACGCGGAGTCGGAATCGCATGCGAGCTCCGCTCGTTGGGCACATCGATAACGGAGCGAGCCAGTGCGTATCGGCGCACAAGGGCGGTGAGCCCGAGCGCGCCGGCAAGCGCCGTGACCGCGATCCTGATATAAACGGTCGCCCCGCTCACGCCACCTCCGCCCGGAACCATTCGGCTGTCATTCGAAGTCCCTCCGCCACCGGGTACGCGGGGGCATAGCCCGTCCCCGCCTTGAGGCGAGAGATCTCCACCGCGAGCGACCCCACGAGTCTGGCGATTGCCGGACTGATGCGTGCGGCTGCCCGAAGCAGAGTCTCCGGAACGGAAACGAGTCGAGCCGGCCGCCCGAGCGCTCGCGCCACTGCCGTCACCAGCATCGGCGTCGAAAGGTCCTCGTCATCCGACACGAAAAAGGTGTCGCTGCCCTTCGGGCTCTCGATCGTCGCCAGCGCCGCCAGTACCAGGTTTCCGGTGAACAGGAGACTTCGGCGGTTCCGAACCGAACGGAACGGCAGCGGCACGCCGCGGTCAATCATCCGAAAGAGCCGGAGCGCGTTGGCCTTCATTCCCGGCCCGTAGACGAGGGGAAGCCGAAGAATCGGCGCATGAATGCCGTTTCGCTCGGCGAAGTCGCGGACCAGGCGCTCGGCCTGCAGTTTCGATTTTCCATAGGCGTCGGCAGGGTCCGGGGGGGTGGACTCGGTCCACGGAGTGACGTTCGCTTCACCGACCGCCTTGACCGAGCTCGCGAAGAAGAAGTCGGTCGCACCCGCGGACGCGGCGGTCTCGAGTAGCGCCATTGTCGCATCGACGTTGACGCGATGGATGGTATTGGGATCGGCGGAGCTGCCGTGTACGTGTGCGGCAAGGTGGATGACTCCATTGACACCACTCATCGCACGCCGGACGGCCGGTACGTCCTGGAGATCGCCGATATGCGGACTGACGCCCAAGGGCAGCGGCGATTCCGCACGGCGAACCAGGGCGCGCACCGCAACGCCTCGCCCCACGAGTGCCTGACAGAGATGGCTCCCGAGAAATCCGGTGACCCCGGTGACGAGAACGGTGGCGGGAAATCGACGTTTCACCGAAGCTTCGTTCAGTTGAGTCCTCCTCCAGTGGGCGCTATCATTGTAACGACTGCATTCCGGCCCGGTAGTGACGAGCCCTCCCCAGAGCCTCGCGCGCTCCCGGGCTATCCGGATCTTCAAGTGTGAGGCGTAATGAGTGAGCCGGCGCGTCCAGCGTCCGATGCTGACGGACTGTCCCTGCTGGCCCTCGCGAACGTAGCCCTTCGTCACCGATGGCTCGTGTTCAAGGTGATCGTATTCGTTACCGTCGCCGCGGTCGCGTACTTCCTGTTCCGCCCGGCAACGTATACCGTGGCCAGCAGCTTCCGGTTGCAGATCCGCAGTAACACCGTCAGCAATATCACGGGGTTGGCCGCGCAACTCGGTTTCTCAATGCCCGCTACGGATGCCACGCAGACCCCGGCATTTTATGTTGACCTGCTCCGCTCCCGGGAGATACTCGGCGCTGCGGTGCTGCACCGCTACCCCAGCTCCGACCTTCCGTCCGGCGCGACCGAGGACCTTATGCAGGCGCTCGGGGTGCGGGGGGCTACGCCGGGCATCCGCCGCGAGCGGGCGATGGACAAGCTCTCCGACGTTATGACCGTCGTCGCCTCGCCGAGGACCGGGGTGATCGCCTTGTCCGTCACTCTCCACGACCCGGTCCTGGCGCAGGCCGTGACAGAGCAGCTTATCGACGAGGTCAACACCTTCAATCTCCAGAGCCGGAAGTCCCAGGCTGGGGCCGAGCGCCGGTTCGTCGCGCAGCGGCTTGAGGAGCTGAAGGATTCGCTTCGGGGGGCGGAGGACAGACTGCAGGGGTTTCTGACGAGGAATCGCGACTATCGGAACTCTCCGGAACTCTCCTTTCAGCAACAGCGCCTCTCCCGCGATGTCCAGATGCAGCAGGACATGGTGTCGAGCCTGGCGCAGAGCTACGAGCAGGCCAAGATCGAGGAGGTGCGCGACACGCCGGTGATCACGGTCATCGACCAGCCGGACCGGCCGGTGCAGCGCGACTCTCGCGGAATCCTGAAGAAGGGAATTCTCGCCATCATGCTCGGTGGCGTGCTTGGCCTGGGCATCGCCTTCTTCCGGGAGGGCCTGGCCCGAGATGGCCGGCGGGGATCGACGGAGCTTCAGGAGTTCTCGGAGCTGCGCCGGGAGGCACTGGACGAGCTCCGATTCCGGCGGCGTAGAAGCAAGGCCGGGTAGCGCCTCAGGCCAGTTTCCAGCCGTGAGTCCGGAAAAAGGTCACGGCGGAGCGTATGAAGAACAGGGTGTGGCGTGCACCCTTCCGCGCCGCGCCCCCGCCGTGGTGCTCTATCCTCACCGCCGGGACAAACGCCAGCGGCGCCTTGCGGCCAAAACGAAGGCTCAGGTCAAAATCTTCGAAGTACAAGAAATAGTCTGGCGAGAACCCACCCACTTCCTGCAGTACCTCCAGCCGCGTGAACATGAAGCAACCGCTCGCAATCGTGATCCCTTTCACCGTCGCATCGCCGATCGTTCGGCGCATCTCGTGGCTCTCCATGTACCCTCTGAACGCGCGGCGTATTGCCGCCGGCGCGAACCCTCGAAGCAGGAGGACGAGTACGGTGGGGTATTCCCTGCAGAGATACTGGCGCTCACCGGAGGTTCCATGCACATCGGGAGCGACGAGTCCCACCTCGACGTTGGACTCCAGAAAGCGGATCGCCTCGATCACGGCATCGGGACCGACGACCACATCGGGGTTGAGCACGATATGATATGTGGCAGCGGAGGAATGAATCGCGAGATTGTGGCCGCGCCCGTAGCCGACGTTGCCGTGGCCTCGAAGGATCTGAAGATCGAGCCACGGGGCGCCAGCGGTTTCCAGTCGAGCCAGGGCGTCGAGTGCTCCCTCCTCCGGCGTGCCGTTGTCTATCAGGTAGAGCCTGGTCCCCTCGATCAGTCCCCGTTTTCGTGCCCGTTCCGCAGCCGTGCGAAGCGATGCAAGCGTTTCGCGAAGCACCGGGAGGTCTGGCTGGTATACCACGAGCGAAACCGAGAGGGTCGCGCTCACTCACCCTTCCCCTGGAAGGCCCGTTCGTACTGCTGGACCGTCTCCCGGGCGCACCGCTCCCAGCTGAACGCTTTTGCGCGTTCGAGCCCATGGCAGGCGAGCGTGTCCCGAAGAGCGGAGTCGCTGCTGACTCGCAGCAGTGCCCCAGCCAGCGCATCCAGATCGTCGGGAGGGACGAGTACAGCTCCGTCACCCGCGACTTCCGGCATCGACGACACGTTCGTGGTGATCACCGGGGTGCCACAGGACATCGCCTCCAGTACGGGAAGGCCGAACCCCTCGTACCTGGACGGATAGGCGAAGAGACGCGCCCCGGTGTACAGTGCTGGCAGATCCTCGTTGGGTACGTAACCTGTAAATCGCACTCGTTGCTGAAGACCAAGCCGCGCCACCTGCGCGAAGATCTGATCGTACATCCATCCTTTCCTCCCCGCGATCACCAGATCGATACCGGGCATACCGGCAGCGACTCGTCCGAACGCCTCGACCAGCAGGTCGACGTTCTTCCGGGGCTCCAGCACCCCTACGTAGAGGGCGTAAGAGCCGGGATGCAGGCCGTATTTGCCGCACGCCGACGCTACCTCCTCGGCGGAGCGGGGCCGGTAACCCGAATCGGCCGCAAGGGGGATTGCGGCGATGCGCGCCGGATCGACGTCCCACATTCGCACCAGGTCGTCACGCGTGCTCTCGGAAATGGCGATCAGTCGGTCGGCTCTACGCGCGCTCATTCGCATCATCGCGGGGAAGAACCACCGTTTGACGGCCTGATGGAGATCGGGATGGAGGACGAAGGTCATGTCGCAGAAAGTCACTACCGAGCTGGCGGCGTGCCGCAACGGCGTGGTGTAATGGGGCGAGTGGAGCACATCAAGCCGGTGTTTGCGGACCTGCCTGGGCAACCCGACCTGCTCCCAGGCCAGCCGCAGCCCCCGACCAGCGAACTCTCTCCGCACGAATTCGAAGCCGCTGCGGCGCACGCCCAGCTCGTCCTCATGGGTCGCCTTGGCGAAGACAACGTACTCGTTCGATCGATCGACTCGAGCCAGCGCCTGGATCAGATTGAAGATGTAGTTCCCCGCTCCCGTTCGCTGGAGCGGCATGGCGGTGGCATCGATGCCGATACGCATCGTCGTCATCCCCCCTGCAATGCCAGCGCAGCAGCGGCGGGCTCGCGAGGCGCGCTGCGTCGAACGAGTGCCGCGGCGCCCACCCCCAGTCCCATGAACACCGGCCAGATCGC
>JBDTTA010000025.1:0-19797 GCA_039930845.1 Gemmatimonadales bacterium | reverse complement strand
GTGAAGCAGCCGGCGTGCGCGGCGCCGACCAGCTCCTCGGGATTGGTGCCGGGCTTGCCCTCGAAGCGGCTGGCGAATGCGTAGGGGTACTCCTTGAGTGCACCGCTCTCCGTGGAAATGGTGCCCTTGCCGTCCTTTATTCCGCCCTTCCAGGCCGCGGAACTGGTTCTCGTCACTTTCATCGTTCCATCCCTTGCTTCAATGTGATTATGCCGCCCGGTGTGCATGTCCCGGCGGAAGCGACCAGGTTGCGCCGACTTCCCTGCAGACGACCCGCCAGCGCTCGCTGCCAGCGGCGTCCAGGAAGCGTTGGAGCGGTTCGTCCACCGGCTCACGGCTCAGTCGGAACGTCGAGTGGTGAATGGGCAGGACGTACTCCGCGCCGATGGAGCGGAACATCCGCCACGCCTCCTCCGGGGACGCGTGGTTGGCGATCCAGGGATCGTACGCGCCGATCGGCAGGATGGCGAGGTCCACCGGACCGCGTTCCCTGAGCCGCGCGAACGAATCGGTGTAGGCGGTGTCGCCCGCGAAGAGGACCGTATGTCCCGCCTTCTGGAACAGATAGCCTCCATACCCGCGATGGCGGTCGGTGACCATCCGGGCGCCCCAGTGCCGCACTTCGACGGACTCGACCCGGAGTCCGGCCACCTCGGTATGCTGGCCCCAGTCGAGCTCCTCGACGGAATGGAACCGGCGCACCAGGTCTCGATTGCCGCGCTGCACCACCACGGGGATATCACGTGGCAGGGAGCGCAACGTTCCGAGATCGGTGTGGTCCATGTGGGCGTGCGAGAGCAGCAGCACGTCGGCGCGGGGGAGCTCGCGCGGCTGGAGCGCCGGCTGGATGAGTCTCCGCGGGCCGAGCTTGACGGCTCCACGGCCGATGCCGATCCGCGGCTCGAGTGCCGGATCGGTGAGGACCCAGATCCCCTGAAAATTGAGCAGCACCGTCGCATGGCCGAGCCAGGCGGCGGTGAGCCGGTCGCCGGGCCAGTCGGTTGGACGGGGGCGATGCGGGGGGGGCAACGCGATCGTGTTCATCATCTTGCCGATCAGCTCCAATTCACCACGGAATCATGGAGGACACAGAGAGCCGTTAACTTTCTCCCTGAATATACCCGGTGTCTCGGTGTTTCTGTGGTGGTGAGCCTGTCGGGGAGGGTGGCGTGAAAATCGTCCTGCAGCGCGTCGTGCGAGCCTCCGTGACGATCGAGGGTGAAGTCGCCGGCGCCATTGGCCGCGGGTTCTGCCTCCTCGTCGGCTTTACCCACACCGACACCGAGGCACAGGTAGATTGGATGGCAGAGAAGGTTGCCGGCCTGCGGCTCTTTTCCGACCCCGTCGGCAAGATGAATCTCGGTCTCCGCGATGTGGACGGTGCGTTGCTGGTGATCTCGCAGTTCACGCTCTATGGCGATGCGGAAAAGGGGAGACGCCCTTCGTTCATCGACGCGGCGCGCCCCGACGTCGCGGTGCCGCTGTATGAACGATTGCTCTCCGCGCTGCGCGGGCTGGGCTTCGAGGTCGCGGCCGGCAAATTTGGCGCCGACATGCTGGTGGAAATTCACAACGATGGCCCTGTGACACTCGTCCTGGAGCGGACCGCATGATGAAAGACCCGCTCATTCTCGCGTCGGCCTCGCCGAGGCGGCGCCAGTTGCTGGAGATGCTGGGCCTCCCCTTCATCGTGATCCCGTCACATCTCCCCGAGGTGCGACGGGCGGTCGAGACGCCCATCGACTATGTGGAGCGACTCGCGCGTGAGAAAGCGTTGAGCGTGCCGGGCCCTCTTGTCCTGGGGGCGGACACCACGGTCATCGCCCGCGATGAAGTGCTCGAGAAACCCGAGGACGCGGCCGACGCGCTGCGGATGCTGCGCAAGCTCCAGGGGAGGACCCACCAGGTGGTCACCTCGGTGGCATTGGCGGTCGACGGCGTCATCCTTCAGGCCACCGACATCACCAATGTCACTTTTCGGCGAATGGACGATGTAACGCTCGAGGCCTACGTGGCCACGGGAGAGCCGATGGACAAGGCGGGCGCCTACGGAATTCAGGGATACGGGGCGGCGCTTGTGGAGCGGGTCAACGGGGATTTCTTCAGCGTGATGGGTCTGCCCATCCGGCTGGTGCTCAACCTCCTCGCGGAGGCGGGGAGTCCTTACCGCTTCGAAGGGCGGAGGGGGACGGCGGAGGTCATCGAAGTTCGCTGATCGGGCGCGCCGACCGAGCGTAGCCGATACACCTCCACCACCTGCGTCTTTCCCTTCAGCTCCATCTCCGGCAGGAACTCGTGCTCCACCGGGTCGCGAACGACCCGAAGTACGCTCTCGGTGACGAGTACCTCGCCGGGGCCGGCGGCGGCGCAGAGCCGCGCCGCCACGTTCACGGCGTCTCCGATCACCGTGTAGTCGAGTCTCCGGTGGCTGCCGATGTTGCCGGCGAATACCTCCCCGTAGTTGATGCCGATGCCCACCCGGATCTCCGGTCGGCTTTCGCTCACCCATCGCTGATTGAGCCGCCTGACCGCGTGCTGCATCTCCATGGCGGCACGGAGCGCACGGTCGGGATCGTCGGCGTGTCCGAGCGGAGCGCCCCAGAGCGCCATGATCGCGTCACCCATGAATTTGTCGAGGGTGCCGCCGAAGTCGAAGATGACGTCCACCATCTCGGTGAAGTACTCGCTCAGCAGCTGGGCGATCGCATCGGGTCCCATCGACTCCGCCATCGCGGTAAAGCCGCGAATGTCGCTGAAGAGAATGGTGATCGGCCGGCGCTCCCCGCCGAGCTGGACCGTGCCGGCCTGGTGCGCGATCTCGGCGGCGACGTTCGGCGCGAAGTACCGCTCGAAGTTCGAGCGGACGAGCGACTCATGGCGGAGCTGGTCGGCGTACCGGCTGTTCTTGATGCCGATCGCGGCAATGCCGCTGAACGCGACGAGGAACTGGAGATCTTCGTCGCTGAAGGTGTTGGCGGTGGTGATGTTGTCGACATACAGCAGGCCGAGCACGCGATCGGCGGAGGCGGTGAGAGGGGAGCACATGGCGCTCCGGACGCTCTGGACACGGATGGACTGTCCCTTGAACCGCGCGTCGGCCGGGGCGTTGTGGGACACGACCGCGACCCCTTCGCGCACGACCTTGTCGGCGATGGAGCGTGGCACGGGCTGCGGCTGGACGTCGCCCTGCCTGGTTCGGGAGATCGTCGGGACGAGCTCGCCGGTCGTCTCGTCGCGAAGGAGAATGGTGACAC
Source organism: Gemmatimonadales bacterium (assembly GCA_039930845.1). Taxonomy (GTDB): domain Bacteria; phylum Gemmatimonadota; class Gemmatimonadetes; order Gemmatimonadales; family GWC2-71-9; genus CAVVWJ01. Next base: position 16,543 of record JBDTTA010000025.1, on the reverse strand, counting down.
GATCGACGTTCATGATCTCGAACGTCATGTCGACCACCGTACGAAGCAGCCGGTCGAGGTCGAACTCCCCCGAGAGCTTCTGCGAGACGTCGAGTAGCATCGAAAGTTTCTTGGCCTGGCGTGCCTCGGCGGTCGCGGCGTCGACGCGAAGCTGTCCCGCGCTCCCGGGGGCATCGCGGCTGGTGACGCCGGCCGGGACGCCGCCGGTCACCGGCACCTGCCGCACGATCATCCCGCTGGCGGTGCCAGTTTCGGACGAGACCGGCGGGGCGACGGCCTTGAGGTGGAACATCACCCGGCCGAAGGTGACGGCGTCATCGGCCTGGATCCGTCCCGACATCACCTTCGTGCCGTTCACGTAGGTTCCGTTCGAGCTGCCGAGATCCTTGATCTGCACGCCGTCGGCGCGTGCGATCAGCTCGGCGTGGCGCCGTGAAATCGTGGGATCGTGAAGCGGCACGTCGCTGGAGAGCCCACGTCCCACCACGATCCGTTTTCCCGGAGGGAGCTCGAAGGTCTGGTCGCCGCTTTCGCTCACCAGCCGGAACATGGCCATCGCTATTTCCCCGCTCTCCCGGCCAGGGCCAGCGCGAGCAGCACCGCCCGCGCCTTGGCTTCGGTCTCTCGCCACTCAGCGGCGGGGTCGGAGTCGGCCACGATGCCGGCGCCGGCCTGCACCCACGCCTGGCCGCCGCGAATCACGCAGGTGCGGATCGTGATGGCCGTGTCGAGGGACCGGGCGCCCCATCCGATGTACCCCACCGCCCCCGCGTAGGGGCCGCGCCGAACCGGTTCCAGCTCATCGATGATCTGCATGGCCCGGACCTTCGGTGCCCCGCTGACGGTGCCCGCGGGGAAGGAAGCCGCCAATGCCGCCACCGCATCGAGCTCGGGGCGGAGCCGCCCGCGCACTTCGCTCACCAGATGCATGACATGGGAGTATCGCTCGATTTCCATGAAGGCGGTAAGCCGCACCGTGCCGAACTCCGCCACGCGGCCGACGTCGTTGCGGCCGAGATCCACCAGCATCAGGTGCTCCGCCCGCTCCTTCGGGTCGGCGGCGAGCTCCGCGGCGAGCGCCACGTCTTCTTCGGGGGTGGCGCCTCGAAGGCGTGTGCCGGCGATGGGTCGAAGCGTGACTTCGCCGTCTTCCACCCGGATCAGGATCTCGGGGGAGCTTCCGATCACGTGCATATCGTCGCAATGCAGGTAGTACAGGTACGGTGCCGGGTTGAGCGCCCGGAGGTAGCGGTAGGTAAGGAACGGATTGGGAGCCGGCACTTCGAGCCGGCGTGAGAGGACGGTCTGGAACGTGTCCCCGGCCGCAATGTATTCCTTGATCCGGCGGACGTCGTCCTGGAATCGTTCGTCGGGGTAGGGCGAGATCGCCTCGGGGAGCGGCGGGTTGTCCTCCAGCGCCAGCGGTTTCATGGTCCCTGGTTCGGCCAGCCGGGCGAGCCACTCTTCGATTCTCGCCTCCGCCGTCGCGAAGAGCCTGCGCAGCGCCGGGTCATCGATGCCTTCCGGCACCTCGACGTTCGCGATGACCGTTGCCCGATTGTAGAGATTGTCGAGCACCAGGAGGGTGTCCGCCACCATGAGCACGGCATCGGGCAGCTCGCGATCATCAGGCGGCGCGTCGGGCAGATGCTCGATGGTACGCACGATGTCGTACCCGAGGAATCCCACGGCCCCGCCGGTAAAGCGCGGGAGTCCGGGCACGTCCACCGCGGGATGCCGCCGCAACAAGGCTCCGAGATGCTCGAGCGGAGCGATGTCGCGCTCGACGATCCGCCAGCCCCCCGAGGAAGTCCACCGGGAGCACTCGCGTCCCCGATAGCGGAACACCTCGCGCGGATCGGTGGCGAGGAAGGTGTAGCGCGCCCACCGCTCACCGCCTTCCAGCGACTCGAGCAGAAAGCCGTAGGGGCCACGGTGAAGCTTGGCGAAGGCGGTCACGGGCGTATCGCCGTCGAGGACCACCTGGCGCGTCACCGGCACCATGCCGTTCCGCGACCGGGCGCGCGCTGCAAAGTCGTCGAAGCCCGCGCTCACTGCGCGGCCGCCGCGAGATAAGTGCCGCCCGCCGTAATCGAGGCCCGCAAATTGTCCGAGGCGGGACGCGTGGACGGCAGGAGCGCAAACTGGCTGTCGGGCAGGATCTGGCCGATGGCGAGCATCCGCTCGAATTGGACGTCGTTTCCATAGACGGTGCGCGCCCTGGCCGGCGCCAGGAAGTATCGCCCGTACTTGAATGTGAGCGATGCGGGGCCGGTGAGGGGAAGGCTGATGCGGATGTCCAGTCCGTAGATGCCCGGACGCGGTGCGACGTCCACCTTCACCTGGCGGCCACTGTCCCCGAAGGTGGTCGGTGGGAAGTCGATCTGGGCGAAGACGATGTTTTCCGGAGGGCCGTGCCGAAGCACGATGGTCCGGGGCTCACCGGTGGTGAACGTGACCGACGTGTCCACGATCGGCGGGCCGGCCGTCTCGAGGACGATCGCCCGCGCCGAGGGAATGATGCGCACGGCATTGGGCCCGACCCCGGGCTTGTCCGGGTTGGGGGCGCGTCCGCCGCAGGCCAGCGCGGCGAAGACGATCCAGCTTGCCCGCCCCGCGTGGGCCCGGGATATTCCCGTCATCGGTCGAAGGTATTCCTCATGACGACGGCGAGGTCGAGTGGCGAGGGGATGGATCAGTGCGCTGGTGACGTGTTTCATGCTGGCCGCGCATGCCTCGCCTCTCGTCGCGCAGCACTGGAATTCCGACGAGGCGCTGACGCTCGTCCGGCGGGCCGTGGACCGCCGGGAGTCCGCCCAGGCCGACTCCTCCCTCGCGAGCTATCGGACCCGGGCCCACGGATTCGTCTTCTTCCTGGCGCAGGTTGGTGAAGGTCTGACCGAACCGCCCCGGCTCGTGAAGGCCGATGAGCTGGACGTCGAAGTGTATTGGCAGGCCCCCGGCCGGAGCAAGCAGGTCATCCTCGGCTGGCGTGACGGCGCCTTCCTTCCCACCGACATCAACTACCACCGCGACCACCTCGGCATCGTCACCAACAATTTCGGGGACGTCATCCGTATCGGCGAGGGAGACGAGGTGCGGGACGTCGTCCATCCGCTCTCGCGGCGGGGTCTCGACGCGTACGACTACGCGCTCGGCGACTCGCTTTCCATCAGGTCGGCGCAGGGACGGACGGTCGTTCGCCAGGTCCAGGTGCGTCCGCGCTCGTTCTCCCAGCCGCTCGTGGTGGGAACGCTCTATCTCGACGCGATCACCGCGCAGCTCGTTCGTTTCAGGTTCAGCTTCACTCCCGCCGCGTACCTCGACCGGCAGCTCGAAGACATCAGCATCGTGCTCGAGAACTCGCTTTACGAGCATCGCTACTGGCTCCCCTACCGCCAGGAAATCGAGATCCGGCGGCGATCCACCTGGCTCGATTTTCCCGCGCGGGGAATCATCCGCGGCCGATGGGAGATCGATGGGTACGATTTGAACCTGTCCATCCCCTCCCGGATCTTCGCCGGCGCGCCGATCGGCGGGCTGACACAGCCCCGGCGCGACGACTCGGCCTGGACGGAGCCCCTCAAGGACGCGATCGCGGACGTGGCCCAGCCGCTCAACGAGCAGGATATGGATGCACTCCGCGTCGAAGTCGAGCATATCGCGGGTGCACGCGCACTTGGCGGGCTTGCCTCCAGGCGCCTGGCCGCAGGCTCCATCAGCGACCTCGCGCACGTGAACCGGGTCCAGGGACTCGCGCTCGGCGCCAGCGCAATCGTCGGCCTCGGTGGGAGCAGGGTGCAGATTCGGCCGAGTGTAGGGTACGGCACCTCGGATGGGAGGATCACCGGCGCCCTCAGTGTCACGGCGGGGCAGGGTGCGACGCAGGTGTCTCTCGGCGCCTCGCGACGAATCCGGGACCTGAGCGACCTGAAGGTCATCGCTCCGGCCATGAACTCCATACTCTCGCAGGAATCCGGCGACGATCATGGGGACTACGTCCTGCTCAATGCCGCCGAGCTCGGACTGAGACATCGGCTGAGCGGCCGCACCTCACTGTCGCTGGGATTGGGCGTCGAGGAGAGTCAGTCGGTGACAACGAGCGCCTCGCCCGCCACCGGCGAGTATCGCCCGAATCCGGCGCTCGGCTCGGGTACGCGCCGGGTCGCCAGGCTCGAGCTCGAGCGGGCCAGCGGCGGCATCGCGGTGCGGCGGGATCTCCAGGGCCGCGTCTCCGTCGAAGGGGGCGAGGGCGCGAGCGACTACCTCCGGGGTACGGCCGAGGGGCGTTGGCTGGTGCGCCTGGGCCGAACCGAGCTGCTTTCTCGCATCTACCTGGGGGCAGGCTCCAACGGCCTTCCATCCGACCGGAGCTTCGTTCTGGGGGGTAGGGGAACACTGGTCGGAGAACCGTTCAGGGGCTACGGCGGCCGAAGCGCGGCGCTGGCCCATCTCGAGTGGCGCTTCGAGGTGCCGGTGCCATCCATCCCGCTCGGCACGTACGCCTCCACCGGAACGCGGATGGTGGTGGCTCCGTTCGTGAGTGCCGGGTACGCCGGACGGTCCTTCGTGGGGCTTCCGTGGGGCCGGTCGGATGGGATCAGGCCGGTGGCCGGCGTCGCCCTGGAGTGGTTCATGAGGTTGATCAGGGTGGAGGGAGGTATCGGATTGCGGGATGGGCGTTTCGGAGTAACGATCGACGTAAACCGGGACTGGTGGGGCCTCCTCTGAGAGCCTTATCTTCCCACCTGAGCCCCCTGGCTCTCCCGACCCGCCGGACCTAACCGGATCCAGAGCGCATTGATGAAGTTCACCGACGAATGGCTGGTCCATACCATCGAACCGCTGCTGCCCGATCAGACGATCGCGGCCCTGCGGCAGGAGGCGACGCCGGTGTCGGGCTCGCTCTGGGAGACGCTCGTCCAGCGCAAGCTCATCGGCGACGAGCAGGTTCTGGGAGCGCTGGCCAGCCGGTTCCGGCTTCCCGTGGCCGATCTTTCCCGGGTGGACGCGAAGCTCTCGCAGTCGGTGCCCGAGCAGGTGGCGCGCCGCTTCAACGTGGTGCCGGTTGCCCAGACCGATTCGTATCTCGAAGTGGCCACCGCCAATCCCTTCGACATCGACGCCGAAAAGATGCTTGCCTTCGCCACCGGGCGTGAGGTGCGCATGCTGCTCGGCTCGCCGGCGCGCATCCGGGAGCGGCTCGACGATCTCTATCGCCAGGGCGACGTGGTCAATCGGCTCCTCGAGGGCATCGGCGGCGACTTCGAGGTCAAGCAGCTCAAGGAAGAGGAGCTCGAAGCCGCCAGCGCGGAGGAGGCGAGCCAGCGCCCCATCATCAAGCTGGTCGACATGATGCTGGCGGACGGCGTCTCCAGCAGGGCGAGCGACATCCACGTTGAGCCCATCGAGGGCGGCGTCGCCGTGCGCTACCGGATCGACGGCGTGCTGCGCCAGGTCATGAAAATTCCGCGCAACGCCGGCCTGCCGCTCATCTCGCGCATCAAGATCATGTCCGGCCTCGACATCGCCGACCGGTTGCGGCCGCAGGATGGCCGCGCGCGCGTGTCAGTGAACGGCGAGGCGGTGGATCTCCGCATTTCCACCCTTCCCGCCTCGCTCGGCGAAAAGGTGGTCATCCGGATCCTGAGCCAGCGGACCACGGTGCTCACGCTCGAGGCGCTCGGCATGCACCCCGACGAGCGGAAGGTGATCACCGATCTGCTGGACAACAAGGAGGGCATCATCCTCGTCACCGGCCCCACCGGCTCGGGGAAGACGACCACGCTCTACTCCGCTATCCGGATGATCCAGAGTGAGGGCGTGAATATCGTGACGGTGGAAGACCCCGTGGAGTACCGGCTGGGTGAAAACATCGTCCAGGTGCAGGTCCATGAAAAAGCGGGTCTCACCTTCTCTTCCGCCCTGCGCTCCATCCTCCGGCAAGACCCCGACGTGGTCCTGGTCGGAGAAATCCGCGACGCCGAAACCGCGCAGATCGCCGTGCAGGCGTCGCTCACCGGACACCTGGTGTTGAGCACGCTGCACACCAACGATGCGCCCAACGCCGTCACCCGCCTGGTGGACATGGGTATGGAGGCCTACAAGATCGCCTCCGCGCTCAGGGGCGTGGTGGCCCAGCGGCTCATGCGGCGGATCTGTCCCGTCTGCCGCGTCCCGGCCACCGAGCCGGTGCCGGAGCGGGCGGCGCCGTTCATCACCGCCGAAGCGAAGCTCTTCAAGGCGGTCGGCTGCGGCGAGTGCACCATGACCGGCTATCGGGGGCGCTTCAGCATCGTCGAGGTGCTCACGATGAATCCCGAGCTCGAGCACCTCATCGGAAAGGGCACCACCGCCGACCAGCTCGCCGATGCCGCGCGGGACAATGGCATGCTGTCCCTCTGGGAAAGTGGTCTCCGGCACGTCCTCGCCGGCGAATCCACGGTGGAGGAGCTTCTTCGCGTCACCGATCCTCCGCAGCAGGCGCCGAGCCAGGCGGCGCCGGCGCGCCCCGCGCGCACCAGCCGAGCCATGGCGAGCCCGGTGGCCCCGCCCCCGGCTCCTCCCGCCCCTCCGCCACCAATACAGTCTCCGGCCTCACTCGACTTTATGCGGGACATGGAGCTCGTGGATGACGCCGCTCCCATGGTCCGCGGCGTGGGGACGTGCGTTCTGCTGGTGGAAGACGAGGAGCCGCTTCGCCGCGTCATGAAGGACCTCCTGGAGCGCGAGGGCTATACCGTGGCCGAGGCCCGCGATGGCGTGCAGGCGCTCGACGAGGTCGATCGGCGGGCGCCCGACGTGATCATCCTCGATCTCAATCTTCCCGGACTCGATGGCTACGGCGTGCTCCAGCAGCTTCGCTCGCGCCCCGCCACACGCGGCATCCCCGTCATGGTGCTCACCGCCAAGGGAGATGAGGACAACGAGGTACGTGTGTTCGAGCTCGGCGCCGACGACTTCATCACCAAGCCGTTCAGGGCGCAGGCGCTCTCCGCCCGGCTCGAAGCGGTACTCGGTCGCCACCGCGCGTGAGCCGACCGCTCACTCCCCCTTTTCACACACCGCCCGCCCGCCCGCTCGCTGACGAAACGCCCGGCCCGGCCGGCGTCCCGGCCGACGCGTCCGAGGGGCTCGCCCTCATCAAGCCGTCGGTGCGGGGCCAGCCCGGGTATACGCTGAGCTCTCCCACCGCGCGGCGGAAGTTGAACCAGAACGAAAGCGCCTACGATTTACCCCCGTCGCTCAAGGCGGAGGTGCTCGCGGAGGTCGCATCGGCGCCCTGGCAGCGCTATCCGGAGTTCGCGCCGGCGGCGCTCCTCGAGCAGCTCGCCGGGCACTATGGGTGGCATGCCGACGGCATCCTGGTGGGCAACGGGTCCAACGAGCTGATCCAGGCCACGCTCTCGGTGTCGCTCGCCTCGGGCGACGTGGTCGTGTCGCCCTCGCCGACGTTCTCGCTCTACCGGCTCCTCACCAATGTGCTCGGTGGGCGGTACCATCCCGTCGCCGCGGGGCCGAACTTCGAGCTGAACGTGGACGCGTTGATCGAGACCGCGGTGAAGGAGCGGGCCCGGGTTGTCGTGGTCAATTCCCCCAACAATCCCACCGGGGCCGCGCTCGCCGAGGGCGCCGTCGAGCGAATCCTGGCGGAAACGGGCGCGCTCGTAGTGTGCGACGAGGCCTACCAGGAGTTCGGCGGACCGACGGCCCTGCCCCTCCTGGGCACCACGTCACGGCTGGTGGTGTTGCGCACCTTCTCCAAGGCGCTGGGGATGGCCGGACTCCGCTTTGGCCTGGCACTCACCCACCCGGCGGTGGCGCGCGAGCTGGCCAAGGGCAAACTGCCGTATAACGTGAACGTGGTGACCCTTGCGGCGGCGTCCGCGGCGCTTCGAAGCCGGCAGGTACTGGCGGCGCGCACGCGCGAGATCGTGGAAACCCGGGATGCATTTGCCCGTCGAGCGAGGGCGATTGGGGGTCTTACGGTTTTTCCCAGCTCCGCCAACTTCGTCCTCATCCGGTGCGGGGGAGTGCCGGCGCGCGAAGTCTTCCGTCGGCTGTTCGAGGAAGATGGCATTCTCGTTCGCGATGTCTCGGGAGCACCCGAGCTTGCGGAATGCCTGCGGATTTCGGTCGGCACACCCGCCGACATGGAAGCCACGGCAGCGGCGCTGGAGCGGATTCTTGGCTGAGAGCAAGGTGAAACCCGTGGAGCGCGTTGGTGAAATCCGGCGGACCACCAAGGAGACCGACCTGTACGTCCGGTTGGCACTGGACGGCACCGGCGAGTCGCGTGTGCAAACCGGCATCGGGTTTCTCGACCACATGCTCCAGGCGCTCGCGCGGCATGCCCTGATGGACCTGACGGTCGAGGCGCACGGCGACCTCCACGTGGATGGCCATCACACCGTCGAGGATACCGGCATCGCCCTCGGGATGGCCATCGAGCGAGCGCTTGGTGATCGCGCCGGCATTCGGCGGTATGGTGACGCGCTCGTTCCCCTGGACGAGGCGCTGGTGCGCGCCGTGGTGGACGTCTCCGGGCGGCCGTACCTCTCGTACGACATCGAGATCGCCAAGTGGCAGATGCTCGGCGACTACGACGTCTTCCTCACCCCGGAATTCTTCCGCGCCCTGGTGCTCAACGCCGGGCTCACCGCCCATCTCGATCTGATCCGCGGCGACAATCCGCACCACATCGTCGAGGCGGCCTTCAAGGCGTTCGCGCGTGCGCTCGATGCCGCCACCATGATCGATCCGCGTGTGGTCGGCGTGCCGTCCACGAAGGGCGCGCTGTGATCGTGGTCGTGGACTACGGCGTCAACAACCTCAGAAGCGTCGTGCGCGCGCTCGACGCTTCCGGGCATGTTGCCACGCTCACCGCCGACCCGGAGACGGTGCGGTGTGCGGACCATCTCCTCGTGCCGGGTGTCGGCAATTTCGGCCAGGCCTCGCGGAACCTCGACACCACCGGGCTCGGCGCCGCCATCCGGGAAGTGGCCAGCTCGGGGCGGCCGGTCATGGGCATCTGCCTGGGCCTTCAGCTCTTCTTTTCGGCAAGTGAGGAGGCGCCGGATGCGCGCGGACTCGGCCTCCTCCCGGGGCGTGTCGCCCGCTTCACCACCGGCCTCCCGGTGCCGCACGTCGGCTGGGCCCGGGTGGAGCTGACCGGCGCCGGCCGGACGCACGCCATGCTCTCCCACCTCGATGGGGCCGAAGCGCCGTACTTTTATCACGTGCACAGCTACCATCCCGACGGCGTCCCCGAGGACGCCGTACTCGCCACCGGAGAGTACGACCACCGGTTTCCGACCATCGTGGGCCGTGAGAACGTGATCGGCGCGCAATTTCATCCAGAGAAGTCGCAACGCGCCGGCATCGATCTGCTCGATGCGTTTACACGGTGGCGGCCATGACGTCGATTCGCGTGACGCTGGTTGACCTGTACGTGCTGCGGGGCTCGGGAGTCACGCGCGAGTGCCTGGTGCTGCGCCGGGCCGCCGGCGGACGGTGTCCCGGCTCATGGGAAGCGGTGCACGGACATATCGAGCCTGAGGAGCGCCCGGCCGATGCGGCCATGCGGGAGATGGCGGAAGAAACCGGCCTCGCGCCGGTCCGGCTCTACAATCTCAGCAGGGTGGAATCGTTCTACCAGCACCGCAGCGACGAGGTGGCGCTGGTGCCGGTGTTTGTGGCGTTCGTCGGACCCGACGCGCAGGTCCGGCTGGGTCCGGAGCACGATCGGTTCGAGTGGCTCGCGCCGGCCATTGCGCGCGAGCGGTTCGCCTGGCCGCGCGAGCGACGGGCGCTCGATGACATTGCCATCCTGCTCGACGGGGGTGATGCCGGTTCGGTGGAGGACGTGCTTCACGTATGCTAGCCCGCCGCATCATCCCGTGTCTCGACGTCGCGGGCGGCCGCGTCGTGAAGGGAGTCCACTTCGAGTCGCTGCGCGACGCCGGCGACCCCGTCGAGCAGGCGGCGCGCTACGATCGCGAGGGCGCCGACGAGCTGGTCTTTCTCGATATCTCCGCGAGCCACGAGGCGCGGGAGACCACCCTCGGGATGGTGAGCCGCGTCGCGGAGTCGATCTTCATTCCGTTCACGGTGGGCGGCGGCATCCGCTCCGTGGCCGATGCGGGCGCGGCACTCCGCGCCGGGGCGGACAAGATCGCCGTCAACACCGCCGCTGCGCGCGATCCGGCGCTCGTCTCCCGCCTCGCGGAGAGCTTTGGCAGCCAGTGCGTGGTGGCGGCGGTGGACGTGAAGCGGCTGAACGGGCGACTCACGGTCATGATCGGCGGCGGACGGGAAGAGACCCCACTGGAGGCGATCGAGTGGCTCCGCCGGCTCGAATCGCTCGGCGCCGGAGAGATACTCCTCACCTCGATGGATCGCGACGGCACCGGCGATGGCTACGATCTGCCGCTGCTCGTCGCGGCGAGCGGAGCGGTTTCGGTTCCCGTGATCGCCTCCGGCGGCGCCGGCAGGCTCGAGCATCTCGCCGAGGCATTCGAGGCCGGCGCGCATGGGGTGCTCGCCGCGACCATCTTTCACTTTCGTGGGTCCTCGTTGCCCGAGGCCCGTGCCTTCCTGCGGGCCCGCGGCTTCCCGGTGCGGCCATGATCGAGCGCTTCCTGGTTCCGCTCCTGTTCGCGATGCCGTCCCCGACTCCGCCGGCGGACGCGCCGTGTGTGCGGCCGACCCGCGCCGGCACCCAGGTCCAGGGGGACGTTCGCGTCTGCCCCGGCAAGTACCGCCTCCCGGATCCAACCGAGCGGGGCGTCATCATCGCCGCCGCGTCCGGCACCCGCATCGACCTGTCGGGAGTCACGCTCGAGAGCGGCGACTCCGTGCCGGCAGTTTTCACCGGTATCGGCGTTACCAGCCGCGGCGTGGACGGCGTCACGGTGCTGGGCGGCATCGTGCGCGGGTATCGGTTCGGCATCCGGCTCGAGGGCGGACGAGGGCATCGGGTGAGCGGCGTGGACGTTTCCGGAAGCCGGAGGCAACGCCTCGTCTCGACGGCGGATAAGGCCGATAGCGCGGACCGGCTCGACCTGTCTCACCAGAAAATCTTCGACAGCTACGGCGGCGGAGTGTGGCTGCAGGGTACCGTCGGCGCGACGGTGACGGGCGTAACCGCGAGAGACGCCCAGAACGGCATCGGGCTCGCCGACTCCCGCGATGGCTACATCGCGGACAACTATGTCTCGGGCAACAGCGGATGGGCAATCAGCCTCTGGCATTCGTCGCACAACACCATCACGCGAAATCAGGCCGGCCGTACGGTTCGGTGCGGGCGCGCGGGCGAATGTGGCGCCGCGGCGATCCTGGTGCGCGAGGGGAGCGATTCAAACACCTTCACCGACAACGATCTCACCGCCTCCAGCATCGGTGCGCTGGTGACCGCTGCCGCACCGCTGACACGGCCGTCAGTCGGGAATCTCTTCAACCGAAATGACGCCTCCCGTGCCATGGACGCCGGTTTCGCGGTCCGGCTCACCTGGGCGACGATCTTTCTCGAGAATCGCGCGGACAGCTCCGGCAACGGCTTCTTGCTCTTCCGCGCGGCCGGGCAAACCATCCGGGGCAACACCGTCATCGGCTCCCGTGGTGCGGCGATCGCCGCATCTGGTGGCGCCGACAACGCGATCGAGGAGAACGTGTTGCTCGGTGGGCGGACGGGAGTCGAAGTGCGCGCGGCCGATGCCACCGCCCCGGCCAGCAGGGGCTATCACATCGACGACAACGTGATCGGCAACGTGGGGCAGGGGATCGTGCTCCAGGGCGTCGCGCGGAGCCGGATCAGGGGCAACGTGATCGATCGGGTAGACGTCGCGGTGGTGATCGATTCGACGGGGCACGCGACCGAGATCGCCGGCAACGTCTTCCTGCGGGCCAGCGGGACCTACATCGTGGCGCCCGATCTTGCAGCGGGCGGAAACTACTGGGCCACCGCCGACGCCCAGACGGCCGCGGCCCGGGTGCGGGGCCGCGTCAGTGTGCTGCCGTGGAAGCCTGCGAGCTCGGCGGGGTACTAGCGAAGATCTGCGCCGCGCGGGCGTGAAGGTCGCGCGGATTGAGCGGTCGGTCCGCCACGATGAGCCGCTGCGCCAGCGCCGGCCACGCGGCGGTAAACGCCTGGACGAAGAGCTCCGCCGGGCCCGCCATCATCCGTGCGTCGGCGATGATCAGGTCGAATCCGCCCTTGCCAACCTCCTGAAGTCCCTGCTCTCCCGAACGAATGGTTTCGACGCTGTGGCCGGCCGGTCCGAAGAGCGCGCTCACCAGACGGTGCGCCGCGGGATCGTCGTGCACGAGCAGGATGCGGCGGGACTTCCCCTCCGTCCCGGCTGACGCCGGCGCTGGCTCCTCGACCGCCTCGGCGGGCGCGTCGTAAAACGGCAGCGTGATCCGGAACTCGGCGCCGCCGTCAGCGGGCCGCTCGTAGCTCAGCACGCCCCCGTGGGATTTCACCAGGCCGTAACTCAGCGAGAGTCCGAGTCCCGTGCCCTCCCCGGGGCCCTTCGTCGTGAAGAAGGGGGTGAAGAGATAGGAAACGTGGTGCGGCGGCACGCCGGGGCCGCTGTCCCGCACGGCCAGGATCGCCATGCCGTCGGCCCGGGCCGTGACGAGCGAGATCCGTCGCGGACGTCCGGGCTCGAGCCCGCCCACCGCCTGGACGGCGTTGTTCACCAGATTGAGCAACACCTGCTGCAGCTCGTAGCGGTCGCCGAGCACGACGACCGGCTCGGCGCTCAGCGCGGACTCGAGCTCGATACCGTGAAGCTGGAGCTCGTACAGGATGAGGAGCGACGTCCTGGTGGCGACGTCGTTGAGATCCACACCCGCCTTCTCCGCTACGCCCTTGCGGGCGAACGTCAACAGATTGCGCACGATCCGCCCGGCCCGCTCCGCCTGCTCGTGGATCACGCGCAGGTGCTCCCGCGGCACTTCCCGTCCCGGCTCGCGCTCGAGGAGTAGCTCGGTGAGTCCGGCGATGGAGGTCAGCGGGTTGTTGAGCTCGTGCGCCACACCGGAGACGAGCTGGCCGATCGAGGCCATCTTGTCGTTCTGGATGAGCTGTGCCTCCATGTTGCGCTGCTCGGTGACGTCCTCGACGAGGATGACCACCGGCCCCGGCTCGGCGCGGTCGGCGCCCGGCGCGGCGGTGAGCCGGAGGACGCGGCCGGTGCGGTCGAGCCGCGCCACCATCGGCGCTGTCCGCTCGCCGCGATGCGCCGCGTCGATCAACTCCGCCACCGCGTCGTGTCCGCCGAAGAGCGTCTGGCAAAAACTCCGGCCTACCATCATGGCCTCGGGCATCTCCGCCAGTGCCGCGAGCGCCCGGTTGGCACGGAGCATCGCATCGCCCGTCCCCACGACGGCGATCCCCTCGGTGAGCGCGTTGAAGGCGGTCTCCCACTCCTCCTTGCTCCGGCGCACGATCTCGTACAGGCGGCTGTTCGTCAGCACGACGGAGGCGTTGGTGGCCACAGTGGAGAGGAGCCAGAGATCCTCGGTGGTGAAGGGCCCGCCCTGCCGGTCCGCCACCGCGAGCGCGCCCATCATGACGCCCTGCGACCGGAGCGGTGCCACCGCGGCGGAGCGCACCTTCACATCGCCGATCAGATCCACCGCCGAGGGCGTCGAGCCCTGGACGACCTCGATGCGCTCGCGGGTGATCGCGGCGCGGACCAGCACGCTCTCCTCTTCCTCCGCGACACGGCCCAGCAGGTGCTTGAGAGTGCCGGTGGCCCCCACGACCCGGAGGCGCCGGCTCTGCTCGTCCTCGGCGAGCACCACGATGGCGCCGTCGGTCTGGAGGAAGCGGGCGGCGTACCTGGCGACCTGATCGACGATGCGATCGAGCTGGATGGACTCCGACAGGACGTAGCTCAGCTCCTGGAGGGAGAAGAGCTCGCTGATGCGGCGGTCGAGCTGGGTCGCGAGCTGGTCGCGGCGCGCGTCGGCTTCACTGGCCCGGCGCCGTCCCCGCGCGAGCGCGATCGCGAAGCCGGCGGCGATCGCGGCGAGCGCCAGCGCGCCGAGCCACCACGTTCGCCGGTCGGCCGCGAGGATGATCACGCAGAGGAGCGCGGCGGCGGCCCCATGAAGCGGCAGCTCCCACCCTTCGCGCGCGGCGGAGAGTGCGGCCAGCAGCGCGCCCGCGCCGCCGGCGGCGAAGATCAGGAATTGCGGCAGGCCGCCCGTGGCCGCCGCGATGCCGGCGATCGCGAGGAGCGCGCCCGCGGAAATCGCCGAGGGCGAGAAGTACCGGCGGCTGAATATCCGGGTCAGCGTCAGGGCTCCGGCAGGTCGTGCTGGCTCACCCGCTCGGTGATGTAGGCCTCGGGCGGCGCATTCGGCTTCACCCGGATCGACTTGGCCGGGATCCCCACGTTCACATGGAACGGCCGGACGTTCTTGGTCGCCACCGCATTCGCGCCGACCATCCCGTTCCGTCCCACCCGCACGCCGGCCAGCACCGTCGCGTGATAGGTGATGCGCACGTCGTCTTCGAGGACCGTGCGGGCGTTCGTCACGTCCTTCTGGTCCACGATGCTGTGCGTATGGCTGTAGATGTTCGCAAAGTCCGAAATGCTCACCCGGTTGCCCAGCGCGATCCCGCCCCGGTCATCGAGGAGGACGTAGCGGTGCACCACGACGTCGTCGCCGACCTCGAGGTTGTACCCGTAGGAGAATTCGGTGAACTGGAAGCACTTGAAGTTCCGGCCGCAACGCTTGAAGAGGTGTTGCGCGAGCAGCCGGCGGAAGCGGACGCCGAGATGGACGTTGCCCGCCGCTGCCGGCGAGCGGTCGAAGCTCTGCCAGAGCCAGTGCAGCGGCTTGAGCCGGGCGTATCGCTCCGCGTCGACGTCGGCGTAGTACTCGGGCTCGAGCGTGACGTTGTGCGGATCGAGCGCGAGGAGCGCCAGCCGCGCGCCCGGAGCCGTCCTGGGATCGCCGAGGAGGGTGTCGTAGTCGCCGAAGCCGGGATACCACAGATCGAAGAGGACGTCGCGGGTGAGCCGGTACCAGTCGGCGCCGGGCGCCGCGAGCCGCTCCTCGATGCTCTCCAGCCATTCGCCGTACACCCGCTCGGCGGCGTCGGACACCGTGACGGTACGGAGGGGGAGATACGCCATGCACAGACTCCTTCAGCGGCTGCTGTCGGCCGCCATGGTATCGCGGTTGCCACCGCGCTCCCGGAGCTCCGCCCGCGAGCGTTCCCGGTCGAGCGCCGGCTGCTTTCCGCGCCAGTCGTCGGAGGTGCGCCCGGCGTACGAAATGGTGAACGAGTCGTTCACCGGCAGATCCTCCTCGAACAGGAAGATCGCGCTGACCTGCTCCCGGACATTCAGCTGCTGGCTGGTAAATCGCGGCGTGAAGGGAACGATCCCGAGCGGTTGAAACACGCGATTGCGGGTGACGAGGGTGAGCGACTGCGGATCGAAGCGCGCATCGGCGCGCTGGGCGAAAAAGGTGACCAGTGCCAGCCCCGGTCGGGAGATGCCCGCGGCACGGGCAACGGAGTCGATGGCCGGCTTGCGCGACAGCACCAGCGAGCGCAGCGACTCCCACGAATCGCGCGCCAGCAGCACCGTGACCCGGATGTCGAGCGGAATGAAGCGCACCTCGATATCGTCGGTGCGGATGCGGAGCGAGAGGTCGTTTTGCGTCAGCGAGCCGTAGCCCGGCGATGCGAGAGGATCGGGCACCGCACCGGGACTCTGGGCGCACGCGGCGGTGGCGGGCGCCAGCGCGAGGAGGACCCAGGCCCCGAACCGGAGTCGCCTCATCGATCCCCTCCCGCCACGGCGGCGATGCTTGCCGCCAGGTCCCCGATACCGAGCCCCGTGCGCGAGCTGGTGAGCTGCACCTGGTCCTCCTCGAGACCGAGCATGTCGGCGAGCTCGGCCGCCCGGGCAATCGCGGCGGTCCTGCCCAGTTTGTCCGCCTTGGTGAGCGCGGCGAGTACGGCGCGCTCGCTCCGGATGAGGAGCTGCTGCATCTCGAGGTCGTCGCTCGAGGGGTCGTGCCTGATATCCAGCAGCCAGACGATGCCGGTGAGTGTCCGGCGCTCGGTCAGGAACCGGTCGAGCAGCCGGCGATAGCCTTCCCGCGCCGATTTGCCCGCGCGGGCAAAGCCATAGCCCGGCAGGTCGATGAGGTAGCAGTTGGGAAGCCGGTACGCGTTGAGCAGCGTCGTCTTTCCGGGGGTACCACTCACCCGTGCGAGGCCGGGCTTGCCCACGAGCGCGTTGAGCAGGGTGGATTTGCCGACGTTCGAGCGTCCCACGAGCGCCACCTCGGGAAGGGGCGGCAGGAGCGGGACGAGGGGATCGGGAAAGGAGCCGACGAACTCGGCGGCCGCCGGTGCCGGGCGCTCGGGAGCCGCCCCGCGGGGTTCGCGGCGAGAAGGGGGACGTATGGTGGGCATGAGCGGAATCTCGCCGACGGCCGATTGACAGGCAAGGAGAAGGTGCTGGACCTGCTGAAGGGGGGTGCTACGCCTCGCGCTTGGTGCGCGCGC
>JBDTTA010000024.1:0-20131 GCA_039930845.1 Gemmatimonadales bacterium | reverse complement strand
CGGTAAGGCGGTAAGGCGGTATGTATGATGGGAAAGGCGCAGTCACGTACCGCCCTACCGGCCTACCGCCTTACCGCCTTCCTAGAACCCCTGCTGCAGGTTGAACTGCCAGACCACGCCCTTGCCCGGCCGGTCGAAGGGCCGGACCATGTCGACCTCGCCGATCGCGAAGCCGAACAGATTGATGCGCAGGCCCGCACCGGCGCTGAACACCGGCTTGCGATCGCCGCCGGCAAAGGAGGGCTCGTCCTGCGTGTCCCATGCGAGTCCTCCATCGCCAAACACGAGGAAATCCACCGGGAATGCTCCGTAGAATCCCGAGCCGATGCCGAGCGCCCCGAGCAGCGGGAAGCGGAGCTCCAGGCTCGTCACGGCCAGCCGGCTGCCGAGCAGCCGGTCGAAGACAGGACAACCGCCGGGATCACTCGGGATCGGATGGCACTCCGACGCGTCGAAGGACCCGAACGTGTATCCACGCACCAGTCCGGGATCGCCAAGGAAGAGGGGCTGCAGTCTCCCGTCCTCGCCGCCCGAGCCGTAGCGACCGTAGTGCAGGACGCGGGCGGCGAGCGTGAACGGACGCACGGGCATGAAGTACTTCCGGTAGTCAGCGAGCACCCCAACGTAGCTCAGCGAGCCGACCGTGGGTGTCACCTCGAGCCGGTAACGCTGGCCGAGTATCGGCGCCGTCGCCCCGAAGAAGGAGTTGTCGTAGACGAGGGCCGCGCTGGCCACACCGAGATGCAGCGCCGATCCCGCGGGCAGATTTTCCTTGTTGTTCAGAACCTGCTCTCCGGTGACCGCGTCGAACGCCACGGTCTGCAGCTCCTGGCTGAACGAGATATTGGAGTATCCCGTGGAAAAGTCGAGCCGCTGGACCTGGCTGAATGGATATGAGAGCTGGAAGGCGAAATCCCTGTTTGTCTGCCGCTGGAGCAGTTGCTGCTGGACGAAGACGGTCTCGCCATTGAGATCGGTAAGCCCCTCGTTGAAATCCCCGGTGAGATACGGCACCTGTTGCGCCACGACGCCCCAGTTGATTCGGTGCGACAGATTCTGATACCCCACCAGCGCGAACACGTCCTTGAGCGACCCCTCCACCTGCAGGCCGGTCACGAGATTGTGGTTGCCCAGTATGTCGCTGAAATAGAGGGACGCTCCGCCGCCGACGTACGTACCAAACGAGCCGCTCCCCGCGACGAGCGACGGCCGGCTGATGTCGGTGAGCGAGAGGGTCGACCTATAGGGCTGGATTGGAAACGTCGAGTCGGCCGGGAGTCCGACCTGCGGGTCGGGGCCGTGTCCGGTCAGGACTCCTGTGCGCGCCGCCGGCGGCAGCACGGCCGCGTCCGGCGGCGATCCACTGCGTACCGCCGCGGCCTGGTACGCCACGACCGGTTCGACCCCGAGGGTGGACGGGCCGTCGATCGCGTAGATGTCGTAGCCATTCGCGCGGAGCACGCTGTAGACCAGGCGGTCGGCGGATTGCGCCACCGTGAGCGCGGGACTCGTCTCGGTGATTCCGCTGACGCTGGTGAAGAGATTGGTCAACCGGGCGCTCTGATTTCTGTCAAAGTCCAGGCGATAGATGTTGGTGATTCCGTCAGGATCGCCGAGATAGTACAGGCTTCGGCCATCGGGCGACCATTGCGGGTCGAGCTGCCGCCCCTTTTGCTCTCCTGGAAGATGCTGGATCCGGCCCGACGCGACGTCGAGCACACCGATCCGATAGGGCCCCACCGCGAATGTCCGGAGATTGGTAGTAAACCGGTCGGTGGCAAAGGCGATGGAACGGCCATCGGGCGACCATGCGGGCTGCAGGTCCGCGAAGTCGTCATGCGTGAGCCGGCGCAATGAATCCGATCCGAGATCATAGAGATACAGGTCGGTGAGTCCTCCGGCGTTTCCCGAGAAGGCGATACGCGAACCATCGGGAGACCAGGTGGGGTTCAGGATCTCTCCCATGTTGTGAAACTTCACCTCGCGTTCGACTTTTTCGCCCTGCACGTCATAGACCCGCAGAATCGGTATGCCGTCGCTCAGTCCCGCGAAGACGAACCGCCGTCCATCGGGTGACCAGCTTCCGGCCGACTGAATGAACTGGAGGCTCTGTATGTGAGGGTCGAGCGCGGTACGGGTGACCTGCCGGATGATCTTCCCGGTGTGTGCATCGGCGAGGAAGAGATCGATGGAAAAGAGGTCACGATCGGAGAAGAACATCATCTTCGATCCATCGGGACTGAGCGAGGGCGAGACGTTGTAGCTGCCGCCTTCCGACCGGGCCGCGACGAGGCGGGGACCGGTGGCGTCCGGCGTGACCGTGCTGTCCTGGAGCGGATCGTAGAGCGCGTGGGTTTCCCGGTGCCAGCGAGCGACCAGTGTGTCGGGTGAGAGATGCAGAACCTGCCGGATCGCCGGGTCCATCGAGCGCGCCTTGGCGGCTGCGCGAAGGAGGCTGGGAATCGACTGGTCACCCCAATGTCCACCGATATAGGCGAGCAGCGCGTGCCCGTACCGGTAGGGGAAGTACCTCGGATTGTCGAGCTGCCGGAACGTGGGAAGGGTGTCTCGCGTGGTATCCGCGATCGCACCGCGCATCCAGGTGGCGGTCAGTGCGTCGACCGGCCCGAGGGAGGCGTATTCCGCCATGCCCTCGATGAACCAGAGCGGAAGACGCGCGGCCGCCGGCACCCCGCCCGGCCCGCTGCCGGTGATGTCGTACTGGAAGGCGTGGGTGAGCTCGTGTCCGATCACGTGATCGAGATCTCCCAGTGTCCCGCCGACGGGCAGCACGATTCGCCGGCGCAACGCTTCGGTCACGCCTCCGGTACCCTCACCGAGATCACCCTGGATCGCGTTGGTCTGCCTGAACTGCGCCGGGCTGGCGTACAGGATCAGCGGCTGGCGTCCCTTGAGCTGGTGACCGAAGAGGAGGGAGAGCCGTTGATACCATCGCTCGCCCATTCGCGCGGCGGCGTTGGCGGCCTCCTGCTCATCGGGGTAGAAGTAGATGTCGAAGTGCTCGCTCTTGAGCACTTTGAAGTCGAGCGATTCATACTGCACCTTGTTCCGGCCGAAATACTGCGCGTGGGCGGCTGGCGCGACGCTCAATGAGGCGAGGAGGAGGCCTGCGGCGGTGCGGCAACGTCGGATCGAGAACATACAATCTCATGATGCGCGAGAGGGGAGAATCGGCGCCGTGATTCAGCGCACCGGCCGCTCGTGGGCCTGGTCAAGCAAATATCCCCGCGGGTGCGGGGATATTTGGTCCTGGAGCCGGCCTGGATCTGGGAGATCGGGCGCCGGGATGGCGCTTGGGCAGACCGATCGCTCCAGGGTGCTGCTCGTCTAGTCGCGGGCGTCGTAGTACCGGCCGTTCCGCTCGTACACCACGACTTCCCGCACGCCGTGGCCGCGCACGTATCGGTCGTAGTACCGTCCATTTACATAATAGAGGGTCACTGGCCGGTATCCGTGCCTGGCCAGATAGGCGCCACGACGGTGGGCTGCCACCCGCTGTACCACGATCACCCGCGGCGCGTAGCGGTCAACCACCACGGGACGTCGATAGGTGGAATATCCATTGGCGACGACGACGTGGCCGGCGGCTGGACCGCCACGGACGACGACATGTGCCGAAATCTGTTGTGCTGAAAGTGGCGCTGTGAGCACGAGACCGGTGAGCAGTGAGCCCGCAAGGATTCCGGAGTTCATGGTGGCCCCTCTGGAGATTGGTGGGAGGACGGCCATGAGTAAACGCGAGGCTTATGCCATCAGGTAAGTCGTTGGGGGAGTTGAAGTGGCCGGACCCTTCGGGCCGGGGTCGTCCCCTCGGCTAGACAATCGGAGGCCCGGGTGTCACTTTCGGGAGGTCTCTCCTTGACACTCCCAGAGGGGCCGTCCATACTAGGGGCTTCTACGCACGGCTGGGCGTTTCCCTAGATCGAGCTACCCGCCACGGGCGGGACCGCGTGGCTCCGCTCCCGCCCACGTTGCTCCAATGCCGACTCACTTTTCGCCTCGTCGAGCTGCGTATGTTTCGGCAAATTCTCTCGATGTTCACCAAATCGCACACGGAGGCAGGTATGGCCGCGGATTTCTTCATCGGTGAATCGCTCGTCGGCGACGGCAACGAGATCGCCCACATCGACCTCATGATCGGGTCGAAGTCGGGGCCGCTCGGCGCCGCATTCACCCAGGCGCTCAGCCGCAACACCGACGGCTTCACCACGCTCCTCGCCGTCGTCACCCCGAATCTTCCCTGTAAGCCGGACACACTGCTGTTCAACAAGGTCACCATCAAGGGCGCCAAGCAGGCGGTGCAGATGTTCGGACCGGCCCAGGCGGCGGTCGCGCGCGCGGTGATGGATTCCGTGAGCGAAGGCGTCATCAGCAAGACGCAGGCGAACGACCTCGTGATCATGGTCGGCGTGTTCATCCACTGGCAGGCCGAAGACGACAAGAAGATCTTCAAGTTCAATCACCAGGCGACCAAGGAATCGATCGCCCGAGCCCTGCAGGGCAAGCCGTCGGTGGACGACGTGCTCGCCAAGTACAAGGCCGCGCGGCATCCGTTCGCCAGCGGCGCAGAAGGCTGATCGTACAGTCCCGCTGAACGTTTGTGTTGCGAGGGGCGGCCCGTCCTGGGACGCCCCTCGTGTTTTCCATACACCAGGTTCCGAGGAGAAGGATCTCGCGATGCGCAAGCTTCTGCTCCAGCTCGACAGCTCCCGTCTGCCGAGCGTCTTCGATCAAATCGTTGCCTATGACGCGGGCGCGGACATCATTCTGAGTTACGGCGGCGTGACCGAGGGCGACGTCCGCGACCTGATCCACGGCTGCATCTTCACCCGCGGCCCCAGAGACCTGCACAACACCGCGGTCTGGATCGGCGGCAGCAACATGTCGGCCGGCGAGCAGCTCCTGGCGCTGGCCCAGGACGCGCTCTTCGATGCTTTCCGCGTCTCGATCATGCTCGATTCGAATGGATCGAACACGACGGCGGCGGCGGCGGTGATCAAGATCGAACAGGCGCTGGGCGACCTGAAAGACAAGCGTGTCGTGATTCTCGCCGGCACCGGCCCCGTGGGCCAGCGTGCGGCGGGGCTGCTCGCGCGCGACGGAGCGCGGGTCACCATCACCTCCCGCAAGCCGGAGCAGGGCGACAAGGCGCGGCAGTTCATCAGCGCCCGCTTCGACGTGCACGTCGAATCCACGACGATGTCGGACCCTTCGCAGTGCGCCAAGGTGCTCGAGGGGGCCGAAGTGCTGCTCAATGCCGGACCCGCGGGCGTACAGATGGTTCCACGCGCCGCCTGGACGTCGGTCAAGACGCTCAAGATCGCCGTGGATCTCAACGCCGTTCCCCCTCTCGGCATCGAGGGGATCGACGTGAATGACGCGGGCCAGAAGCGCGAGGGCGTCATCATGTACGGCGCCTTCGGCGTGGGCAACTTCAAGACCAGGCTGCACAAAGCGTGCGTCGCCGAGCTGTTTACGCGGAATGATCTCGTCATGGACGCGGAGGCGATCGCGGAAGTGGCCCGGACGCTGACCGAGAAGAAGAAGTCGTAAAAGCGTATGCCGCGGGTCGTGGGGATCGATCCGGGGACGGTGAGTCTCGATCTCTGCGGGCTCGACAATGGCCACCGCTTTCTCGACGCGAGTTGGCCCACCGCCGATGCGCTGGCCGATCCCACCGGGTTGATCGATCTCATCGCGGGCGCGGGGCCGATCGACCTCGTCGTCGGGCCATCGGGATACGGACTGCCGCTGACGCGCGCCGCCGACGCGACGGATGACGACCTCCGACTGGCGTTTCTTTCGAGGCATGGAGACCCGGGCGGGCTTCGCGGCATCGGCAATCTCGCGCGTGCCCTTGGCAGGAGCGGATTGCCGGTGGTCTTCATTCCCGGCGTGATGCTGCTCGATACGGTGCCCCGGCACCGCAAGCTCAATCGGGTGGACATGGGTACCGCCGACAAGGTTTCGGTTGCCGCGCTGGCGATCCACGATCACGCCGAGCGTTGGGGTCGATCGCCCGGCGATGT
Organism: Gemmatimonadales bacterium; assembly: GCA_039930845.1. GTDB lineage: Bacteria > Gemmatimonadota > Gemmatimonadetes > Gemmatimonadales > GWC2-71-9 > CAVVWJ01. The sequence continues at coordinate 14,081 of JBDTTA010000024.1, read as the reverse complement.
ATCGCTCATCCTCGTGGAGCTCGGCGGTGCCTTCACCGCGGGACTCGCGGTGCGACAGGGCAGCATCGTCGATGGCATCGGCGGCACGAGCGGGCCGATCGGCTGGCGGTCGTCGGGAGCGTGGGATGGCGAGGCCGCCTTCCTCGCGGGCGAGGTCTCGAAGGGAGCGCTCTTTCAGGGTGGCGTCGAGACGGTGCTCCACCGCGATCCCGGCGAGCGGGCGCTGGCGGTCGAGGCGTATGTCGAGGGAGCGGCGAAGATGGTGTCGCAGCTTCGGGTCGCCGCGCCCGATGCCGACGAAATCGTGCTGTCGGGCCGCATGGCGACCGACGCGACGATCGGGGCTCACCTCCGGGAGCTTCTCGGTAGCGAGATCCCGGTGAGGGCACTCGGTGGATTCGCGGCCCGGGCCAGGCAGGGGGCGCAGGGTGCCGCCATCCTCGCCGACGGACTCGCCGGAGGCGGTCACCGGGAGCTGGTGGAGCGGATGCGGCTCCGCAACGCCGCGGGGACGGTACTCGACCACCTCTACGTCGTTCCCCGTGCGCAGGCTCGCCTGAGGCTGGGGCTCGCCGCCGGTGGTTGAACGCGCAAAGCGGGTGATCGTGGCCGGCGTTGCCACGCGCGCGATGGCACTGTCCGCGGTGCGGGGCGGTTACGAGGTCGTCGCGATCGACGCCTTCGGCGATCTCGATCTGCGCGCGGCGGCGGAGGTCATCGCGCTGCGGCGGGACGGCGGCACCCGGTTCTCCGCATTGGGCGCGGCTCGGGCGGCACGGCAGGTGGATGCATGGGCCGCCGCGTATACCTCGAACTTCGAAAATCATTCTGAGGCCGTCGCGCTGCTCGGCGAAGGGCGGCTTCTGCTGGGGAACACGCCTTCGGTGCTCGAACAGATTCGAAACCCACTCACATTGATGCGCGCGCTTCGCGGGCGCGGGTTTGCCGTGCCCGCCACCAGAGCCAGCGCTCCGGCGAGCGCGCTCGCCGGCCGATGGCTGTCGAAGCCGCGCCGCTCGGGCGGCGGCCATGGCACGGTCACCTGGAAATCGGGCCGGGTGCCGCGTACCGCCTATCTCCAGTCGCGAATCCCGGGCGTTCCGGGGTCCATCACCTTCCTCGCCGATGGCCGGCATGCCGTGCCGCTCGGCCTCTCGCGCCAGTTGGTGGGAGAGGCAGCCTTCGGCGCCCGCGGGTTCCGCTATTGCGGCAGCCTGCTGGCTGGCCGTGGCACGCCGCTGTTCGATCGGGACGCGGAAGTCGCCGCGACCGCTCGCGCACTCGCGGAGGCGGTCACCGCTGAATTCGGCCTGGTGGGCCTCAACGGACTCGACTTCATCGCAACGGATGGGGTTCCCTTCCCGATAGAGGTCAACCCCCGGTACTCTGCGTCGATGGAGCTGGTGGAACGAGCCTCGGGATTCGGGCTGTTCGATTCGCACGTGCGCGCCTGTCGCGGTGACCTTTTGGCCGCGCCGCCGCCCGGCCGCGCGGTGACTGGAAAGGCGATTGTGTTCGCGCGACGCGCGGTGCGGGTCGGTGACACACGCCGCTGGCAGCTCCGCAACATCGCGGACATCCCGCACACGGGTGAAGACATCGGCGGGGGCCACCCGATCTGTACGGTGTTCGCGGAAGGACGGGATGCGAACGAGTGTCGGGCAAAGCTGGTGAAGCGGGCCGATCGGATCTACCGCACGGTCGAAACCGCCCGGGGAGCCGCGTGACCGCGCCGCGCACGGTGGAACCGGTATTCTGCCTCGGCTGCGGATGTGGCTGCGACGATCTCCAGGTGCGGGTCAGCGACGGCCGCATCCTGGATGTCGCTCCGTCCTGCCTCGTCGCTCGCGACTGGTTCGGCGATGGCTCCGTTCCGGCGAGCACGACGCGATCGGGCAAGCCCGCTGCCTTCGACGCAGCCATGGCCGACGCCGTGGATGTCCTCGCCACGGCCGCCGGCCCGATCCTCGTGTATATCGGGCCCGACTTGAGCACCGAGGCGCAGCGAGCGGCGGTGGCGATCGCCGATCTTCTACACGCACGGGTCGACACGGCCACCTCGCGACCGGCGGCGGCGGGCTTGCTCGCGGCCCAACGCCGGGGACGCGCCGCGGCGACGCTCGGCGAGCTCCGCAACCGGGGCGACGTCGTCCTCTTCTGGGCGGTGGACCCGCGGACGAACTACCCGCGGTTCTTTTCGCGGTACATCGACGCAACAGGAACCCAGGTGCCCTCGGGCCGGGCCGGGCGCCGGCTGATCTCGGTGAGTGTCGGCAACGACCGTGGACCTCAAGGTACGGAGACGTCGCTCTCACTCGATCCTGAAGAAGAAATCGGCGCGCTGTCCGTCATGCGGGCAACCGTGCTCGGCAACGTCCAGACCGGGTTGTCCTCCCCACTCGAGGGAGCCGCCCAGGCCGCCGCGCGGCTCATGCAGGCGCGCTACGCGGTGATCGTGCACAACGCCGAGCCGGGTGCGCAGGAAGGCAACCCGCTCCGCACCGAGGGACTCATCGCGCTCACGCAGGCGCTGAACGGGCCGACGCGCGCGGCGCTTGTCAGTCTGCGCGCCGGCGGAAATCGCACGGGAGCCGAGGCGGTGCTGACCTGGCAGACGGGGTTTCCGATGGCGGTGGAGTTCACGAGGGGCTTTCCACGATACGCTCCGGACGCTCGCGGCCTCGACCAGATGCACGGCGTGTCGGCGGTGCTCGTCGCGGGCTCGACGGCGGGATTGAGCGGCGACGTTGCCGAGTCGCTCGGGCGCACGCCGACGGTGGTGGTGGGTCCGAGGGCGAGTGAGGCGCCTTTCGGCACGCGCGTGGCCATCGACACCGGCATCGCCGGCATTCACGAAGGCGGAATCGGCTATCGGATGGACGAGGTCCCGCTCCCGCTGCGGCCGCCCTTGTCCGGGGCACGGTCGGCGGCGGAGACACTCGGGGCGTTGCTCACCTCGCTGCAGGCGCGGGGAATGGGGAAGAAGCGATGAGCGCACCCCCCCGCCTCCGCATCACTGGCGGCACCGTCCACGACCCGGCCAACGGCGTGGACGGCGAAATCCGGGACGTGTGCATCGAGAATGGCCGCATCGTCGCGCACGTGCCCGGGGATACGCCCTCGCTCGATGCACGAGGCATGGTGGTGATGCCCGGCGGAGTGGACATCCATTCGCACTTTGCGAGCTCGAGCTGCAATCACGCCCGCCGGCTCATTCCCGACGAGCATGGTGTCGATGCCGCGCCCGCACCTCGCCTGGCGGACGGGGAGACACCGGGACGGTCCGGCACCGGCGGGACGGTGCCGACCACCTTTACCACCGGCTATCGCTACGCCGGGCTTGGGTACACGACGGCGTTCGACGCCGCGGTCGCGCCGCTCACGGCGCGTCACTCTCACAGCGAGCTCGACGATACGCCGTGTCTCGATGGCGGGATTTACGTGCTGCTCGGCAACGACGAGTATCTCCTGCGGCAGATCGAATCGGGAGAAACCGCGCGCGCACGCGACTATGTCGCGTGGATGCTCCAGTCCACCGGCGCCTATGCCATCAAGGTCGTCAATCCCGGCGGCGTCGAGGCGTGGAAATCCGGACAGCGAAACGTCACCGGCATCGATGACGCGGTGAGCGGCCGCAAGGTCACGCCACGCGCCATTCTCGAGACGCTGGCGGGCACCGTCGACGCCCTCCGGCTGCCGCATCCGGTACACATCCACGCCAACAACCTCGGTGTTCCGGGCAACTCCGCGACCACGCTGGCGAGCATGGAGGCGCTCTCGGGGCGCCGCGCGCATTTCACCCATCTCCAGTTCCACTCCTACGGGGGTGAGCCGGGTGAGGGATGGAAGTCGGGGGCGTCGAAGATCATCGAGTACGTCAACGCCCATGCCGAGGTAACGACTGACGTCGGGCAGGTGATGTTCGGTGCAGCGATGACGATCACCGCCGATGCTCCCGTGGAATACCTGCTGCACAAGAGCAGCGGGAGGCGATGGACCAATATCGACGTCGAGCTGGAGACGGGATGCGGCATCGTGCCGCTCGCCTACAAGGACAAGGCGGCCGTCTCGGCGTTGCAGTGGGCGATCGGCCTGGAGCTGTTCCTGCTGAGCGCCGATCCCTGGCGCGTCGTGCTCTCCACCGATCATCCCAACGGCGGCTCGTTCCTCTCCTACCCGGCGCTCATCCAGCTCCTCATGGACCGCACGGTGCGCGACGAGGCGCTCAAGCGCGTCAATCCCAAACTGCTCGCCGGCTGCGCGCTCGCCGATGGCCTCACGCGCGAGTACACCCTCAACGAGATCGCCATCATCACGAGGGCGGGGCCGGCGCGGCAGCTGGGGCTCACGCAGAAGGGGCATCTCGGAGCGGGAGCCGATGCCGACGTGACCATCTACAACCGCGAGCCGGACATCGCGAAGATGTTTTCGACGCCACGATACGTCATCAAGGACGGCGCATTGATTGTGGAAGAAGGCCAGCTCCGCCGCGCCCCCAGGGGCCGCCGGCTTCGCGTGGCGCCGGGTTACGACGACGCCGTGCTTCCGGATCTGCGCCGGCACTTCGAGGCGTACTCGTCGGTGTCGTTCGCCAACTATCCGGTGGCCGACCTTCCCGGCGAGCCGGTGGCGACGGGATGAGGCGCGCGCGATGAATATCCGCGGCGTCTTCATCGAGGACACCTTCGCCGAGGCGTTCACCATGCGGGTGGCGCGCCTCATCATCACCGGGCGCAACATCCGGTGGGCGCGTGAGGCAACGCTCAAGCTCACCGGCTTCGCGACCTCCGTGATCGGGTGCAAGTGCGAGGCGGGGATCGAGCGAGAGCTCGGACCCGGCGATACGCCGGACGGCCGGCCGGGATTCAGCGTCCTGCTGATGACGATGGGGAAGGACGATCTGCCCAAGCGCCTGATCGAGCGCGTAGGGCAGACCGTGCTCACCTGCCCGACAACCGCGTGTTACGACGGCATGCCTGACGCACCCGACCGGGTCGGCGTCGGCTCGGCGCTGCGCTTCTTCGGCGATGGCTTCCAGGCGAGCAAGATGATCGGCGGGGAGCGGTACTGGCGGATTCCGGTGATGGAAGGGGAATTCCTGGTCCAGGAGAAGTTCGGAATGGTGAAGGGCGTCGCCGGCGGCAACTTCATCATGCTCGGACGGAGCGCCGATGAGACCCTCGCCGCCGCGGAGGCCGCGGTCGACGCGATGTCCTCCCGCACCGGTGTGATCATGCCCTTCCCCGGCGGCGTCGCCAGGAGTGGGAGCAAGGTGGGCTCGCGACGCATCAAGAGCATGATCGCCTCCACCAACGACGCCTTCTGCCCGACCCTCCGGGCGATCACCAAATCCGAGCTGCCGGAAGGCGTGAATTCCGTACTCGAGATCGTCATCAACGGCACCGATTCGCCGGTGATCGCGAGCGCGATGCGCGCCGGCATCGACGCCGCCTGCCGCGAAGGGATCGTGGCCATCACCGCCGGCAACTACGGCGGCAAGCTCGGCCCGCATCACTTCCACCTGCGGAAGATCATGAGTGGCGAGGCGCCGACGTGAGTGACGGTCTCGTCGCCCGGCTGCGCTCACGGCTCGAGCCTCAGGCCGACCTGGGCGATGTGCTCACCGGCGAGTGGTGGTCCCTGACCGCGGCGGATTTCGCCCGGCGCCCGATCCATGTCGCCGGCAGCGGCGTTGCGGCGGTAGGCGACCTGTTCGAGATGACGGGAACGCCGGCCGGCGGTATCCGGTTCGAGGGCGATCTCTCGCATGGCACCCGGCTCGGGGCCGGGCTCGCGGGAGGCGCGGTCGTGGTTGCGGGAAACATCGGGCGCGAGGTCGGGCTCGGCATGTCGGCCGGCTCCATCGACGTTCACGGAGATGCCGGCCCGAAGGCGGGCGGCGCGGCCCCGGAGGCGCGCCGCGGGATGATCGGCGGCGAGCTCATCATCAGGGGGTCCGCCGGCGAGGAATGCGGCTCGCGCATGCGGCGCGGGCTCGTGGTGGTCTGCCGCGACGCGGGCGCCCGCGCCGGGTTGGGGATGCTGGCCGGGACGGTCATCGTCCTCGGGAATGCCGGATCATCCGCCGGTCTCTGGTCGAAGCGGGGGTCGATCGTGGTGCTGGGAGCCGTCACGGTGCCGTCCACCTACACGTACGCCTGCACGTTCAAGCCAGAGTATCTCCGGTTCATCCTCGGGCGCCTGCGCAGCCGTTATGGGCTCGCGGTCGAGGAGCGTCACATTTCAGGAGCCTACCGTCGCTACAGCGGCGATCTTGCCGACCTCGGCAAAGGGGAAATTCTCGCATGGACAGCGCAGTGACTCCATTGCAGATGAACGAGCTGGCCGTGGACATCGCGGACAGCATGGAAGAGAATGCCGACCTCCTGCGTGTCCGCGTCCAGACGCTCGGCAACGGCGCGCGCGTGATCGACGCCGGCGTGGAGGCCGCCGGCGGGTACGATGCGGGGCTCGCCATCTCGGAAATCTGCTTGGGTGGGTTGGGCAGTATCGCCTACACTGCCCTGCAGATCGGGGATGCCGCATGGCCCGGCGTCACGGTGTGGACCGATCATCCGGCGGTGTCGTGCATGGCTTCGCAATACGCCGGATGGGCAATCTCGGTCGACAAGTACTTCGCGATGGGCTCGGGCCCGCTTCGGGCGCACGCCAGAGTCGAAAAGGAGCTTTTCGAGAAGCTGGGATACGAGGAAGAAGCCGAGCAAGGGGTTCTGGTCCTCGAAGGACGCACGCTGCCGACCACCGAAGTGGCCGAGTGGGTGGCGAAGAAGGCGCGGCTCACGCCCTCCCAGATCACGTTCGTCATCGCGCCGACAGCGAGCATCGCGGGAGGCGTCCAGATCTCGGCCCGCATTCTCGAGACCGGGCTCCACAAGATGGAGACGCTGGGGTTCGACGTGGGCCGTGTCATCAGCGCGATCGGCACGGCGCCGCTTCCGCCGGTGGCAAAAAACGATATCCGCGCCATCGGACGCACCAACGACTGCATCTTGTACGGGGGGCAGGCGCGCTATACGCTTCGCGCCGGCGACGCGGAGATCGAGGCGCTGGCCGCCAGGGTTCCGGCTTCGGCGTCCCGCGACTACGGCACGCCATTTTACGACATCTTCCAGCGGTATGAGGGCGATTTCTACAAGATCGATCCATTGCTGTTCAGCCCCGCGGAAGTCTGGCTGACCAGCGCGGAGACCGGGCGGACCTTCCACGCCGGGGCGCTCAATCCGGCGGTGTTGACGGCGTCATGTTACCCGAGCTGATCCATGCACCCTCCTTCGACCCAGGAGCTCCAGATGCGACGGTTTCCAAGCTGGTGGCTGGTCCCTTCAATCGCGCTCACGGCGGCCTGCAGCAAGCCGGCTGACAAGCCCGCCGAGGCTCCGGTTGATACGACCGCGGCCATGGCGCCTGCAGCCCCAGCCGGCCCCCAGGCGATCGTGACCGTCATCTACAACACGCCCAAGAGCACCGCCGCCTTCGAGAAGTACTACTCGGAAAAGCACCTCCCGCTGGTCACCTCCCTGCAGCCGGAGATCGGGTTCACCAAGGCGGAGCTGACGAAGTTCACCAGCACGCTCGACGGGAAGAAGCCGACGTTCTACCGCCAGGCCGAACTGTACTTCAACTCGCTGGATGACGCGAAAAAGGGGATGGCGACCGACGGATTCAAGAAGGTGGGCGACGACCTCAAGAACTTCGCGACCGGCGGGCTCATCGGCATGGTGGCGGTGGAAACCGGCGACAAGAGCGAAACGGCGTGCCCAGCGCTCGTCACCGTCATCTACAACACCCCCAAGGATTCGGCGGCGTTCGAGACGTACTACTCCGCCAACCACCTGCCCCTCGTCACCTCCGTGCAGCAGGAAATCGGCTTCGACCGCGCCGACCTCACCAGGTTCACGTCGAATCTCGACGGCTCCGCGCCGGCCAAGTACCGACAGGCGGAGCTGTGCTTCTCGTCAATGGACGCCCTCAAGAAGGGACTGGCCACTCCGGGCTTCAAGAAGGTGGGTGGCGACCTTCCGAATTTCGCGACGGGCGGCCTCGACGGCCTGATCGGCGAGCAGCAGTAGTCTGCACGTCGTCATTCTCGCCTCCCGCGAGGGATGGCATACCCGGGAGTTGATCCGCGCGCTCACCGCGCGCGGTCACACCGGGACGATCGTGCCGTATGAAGCAATCGTGGCGTCGATCGGACGCCGGCCGTCGGTGCGGGGAGGCGCGGAAGCGCTCGACCGCGCCGACGCGGTCTTCGCGCGCATCATTCCGTCGGGCTCCCTCGAGCAGATCATCTTCCGCGTCGATGTCCTTCACACCCTGGAGGAACGCGGCGTACGGGTCATCAACTCGCCGAGAACCATCGAGCAGACCGTGGACAAGCTGTGGACCTCGGCGCTGCTCGAGCGGTGCGGTCTCCCCACACCGAGGACGATCGTCTGCGAAACCGCCGAGGAGGCGATGGCCGCCTTCCGCGAGCTCGGCGACGTGATCGTCAAACCGCTCTTCGGGTCGATGGGACTGGGCATGGTGCGGGTCAGCGACGAGGAAATGGCGTATCGCGTCTTCCGCACGATCGAGCAGATCCGCGGCGTGTATTACCTCCAGCAGACCATCGAACACGAGGGACGCGATATCCGGGCGTTTGTCATCCGCGGCAGGGTCTTCGGCGCCATCGAGCGCCGGGCCGAAGGCTGGCGAACCAATCTGGCGCGGGGAGGCTCCGCCAGGCCGTTCCAGCTCGATACCGAGTGGAGTGCACTCGCGGTCCGGGCGGCGGCGGCGGTCGGGGCCGAGTATGCAGGGGTGGACCTGCTCCCGTCCCGTGACGGCACGGTGTCGGTGCTCGAAGTGAACGGGATTCCCGGCTGGCGCGGGCTCCAGGAAGCGACGTCGCTCGACGTGGCCGGGGCGCTGGTGGACCAGCTCGCCAGCCCGGCGCCGTGAACTCGCCCGACGACATCGCCGCGGCGGGGCAGCTCGCCTGCCTCCTCGAGGTGAGCGCACCCAAGCCCGGCAACGTCTCGCCCAATCTCCATTTTCACGACACCCGGTACGAGGACTTCCTGGCCAGCGCGGTGGCGATCGGGCCGGCGCTCGCGGCCGCCGGCGCGCGCCCTCTTGGCGCCACGATCCGCTCGGCCGTGGAGGCGACCGCCCGGTGGACCAGGTCGAACACAAATCTCGGCATCATCCTCCTGCTCGCTCCGCTCGCGCGCGCCGCGGCGCGAGCGGGCGGTGACCTGCGCGCGCGTCTGGCCCAGGTGCTCGACGAAACCACCCTCGCCGACGCAGCCGATGCGTACGCCGCCATACGGCTGGCCCGCCCGGGTGGACTCGGACACTCGGCGACGGAAGATCTCGCGGCCCCGCCGAGCGTATCGCTGCGCGAGGCGATGGAGCTCGCCGCCGACCGCGACGCGGTCGCCAGGGAATACGTCACCGACTTCGCCATGACGTTCGAGATCGGCGTCCCGGCCGTACGGGTGGCGCGGGCGGACGGGCTCCCCTGGACCGACACGGTCGTGGAGGCGTACCTTCGGCTACTCGGGGCCCAGCCCGACACCCATATTGCGCGCAAACTGGGCCCCGAGGCCGCGACGTTGGTCTCGCGGCGGGCACAGGAAGTTCAGGCAGCCGGCGGCGTCCGGTCGATCGCCGGACGAGAGGCGCTGGCGGCCTTCGACGGGGAGCTGCGCGACGCCACCAACAGCCGGAACCCCGGAACGACCGCGGATCTTATCTGTGCCGCGCTGTTCATCGTTATTATTGAAGGACTTGGAGAACGCTGAGAGGACGCCGTGCAAGGCAATTTTCGAGTGCAGGTCAGCAAGGACTATCTGGTGTTCGCCTCGGCGCATTTCATCACCTTCCGCGGGCACCAGTGCGAAACGCTTCACGGCCACAACTACCGGGTCGGTGTAGCCGTCGAGGGCGCGGTGGACAACGAGTGCCTCTTCGTTCTCGACTTCAGCGTGCTCAAGCAGATCACCCGGCACCTGGTGGACGAAATCGACCACAAGGTGCTCCTGCCCGCGCTCAACCCGAAGCTCTCCTTCCGCGAGGAAGGCGACCGGCTGGCCGTGGACTACTTCGGCAAACCCACCTATGTCTTCCCCCGCGGCGATTGCGCCCTGCTGGAGATCCAGAACACCACTGCCGAGATGCTGGCACAATACCTCGGGCTCCGGGTACGTGAGGAGCTGGTGCGCGCGGGGTATTCACACCTGACGCTGCTCGAGGTGGAAGTCGAGGAGAATTACGGACAGTCGGCCACGTTCCGGCAGGCGCTCGCCAGCGACTAGGCGTTCCAGAACGGATCCGCCAACGCGGCCACGTCCGCGGATGTGATCGTCCCGCTGTGGATGGCGCTTGCCACGAGCGCGCCATCGCAACCCGCGCTTCGCATCCGGTCCAGATCCCGTCGCACCAGGACGCCACCACCCGCGAGCAGCCGGATTGATGGAAAGCGCCGCCGCAGCCCCTCGATCAGTCCGAGCTCCACGCCACAGCCGGTGCCTACCCGGCCGATATCCAGCACGAGAAGGCTCGTAGCGCCGGCGTCGACCGCGCGGGCCGCCATGACCAGCGGCTCGGGCACCGTCCCGCCGGTATCGTGGAAGTTGGGATGGAGAATCGGCCGGCCGAGCTTGAGGTCGAGACTGAACACCACACGCGACGGGCCCGCCTCGCGCACGATGTCCGCCAGTTCCCCGAAGGTCTGCAGCGTCTCGAGCCCGACGACGACCTCGCTCGCGCCGCAGGAGAACACCTCGAGCGAGCCCTCGATGGAGTGCACGCCCGCATCGACCAGGATCGGGCCCGGCCCCATGGTGGGGTGTGTGAGCTCACTCAGCATCCGCCGCTGGACAGGGCCACCCTGAATCGCATCGAGGTCGGCGAGGTAACAGGTCTTCGCGTCCAGCACCTCGCGGAAGGCCCGCAGGAGGACGATGGGATCGCCGACCACACCGTCAGCGAGCGCGGAGCGCACCGGCTCGTACCCCGCACGAACGCCGGCGCGAGCGTGCACAGCGATGCCGGCTGCCAGATCGAGTACGGGAATGATTTCCACTCCGCATTCTAGCGGGAACAAGGGGAACATGGCCAGAGATCACGGGGCCGTGATCGGATGGGACGTGGGCGGCGTGAATACCAAGGCCGCCATCGTGGTGGGCGCCCCGGGTAGCCCGATCGCTCCACGCGCCGTGTCGGTGCCGTACGAGATCCAGCGTGAGCCCTCCGCGCTCGTCGCTACGCTGCGCCGGCTGGCGAATGAGCTGGGCGCGGGCGGAGGGGAGCGCCACGCCGTGACCATGACGGCGGAGCTCTCGCAGCTCTTCAGGACGAAGCGCGAGGGGGTTCGCTTCGTCCTCGATGCGTTCGACGCGGCGTTCGAGGGCGAGCAGATCCAGGTCTATACCGTGAACGGTGCGTTCATCTCCCCCGAGGAGGCGCGCCGCCGGCCGCTCGAAGTCGCCGCCTCCAATTGGGCGGCCACGGCCATGCTCGTCTCCCGCTTCGAGCGCAACGCCATCCTGATCGACACCGGGACCACGACAACGGACATCATTCCCATCGAAGACGGCTGCGTCGTCGCTGTCGGCCGCACCGACCCCGAGCGCCTCGTGACCGGGGAGCTGGTCTACACCGGCGCGGTGCGGACGCCGGCGGAGGCGCTCGTTGCCGACGTGCGCCTACCGGGCGGTACCGCGGGCGTCTCGGCTGAAGGATTCGCCCTCATCGGCGATGCGCTCCTCTGGCTCGGGAGACTGCATGAGACGGACTACGCGGCGCCGACTCCCGACGGCCGGCCGGCGGAGCGCGAGTTTGCGGGCGAGCGGCTGGCCCGGTTCGTCTGCGCCGATCGGGAAATCCTCGACGCCTCCGCCATCGACGCGATCGCACTGGAGCTGGCGGAAGCGCAAATCGGAAGGATCGTCGCGGGAATCGACCGCGTGCGCTCGAGGCGACCGGCCATCGGCCGCGCCGTGGTCACCGGCCTTGGCGACTTCGTCGCGGCGGAGGCCGCGCGGCGCGCGGGACTCTCGGTGGTGGCGCTGAGCGATCGGCTCGGCAGCGCCGCGCGGACGGCGCCCGCCGCGGCCGTAGCGTGGCTCCTCGCCGACGCGGTGGCGGGCCCCCCGGCGTGAGCCGGCGCCTCACCGTGATCAAGATCGGCGGCTCGCTCGCCGGCATTCCCGGCGCCCTCGACCGGGTGTGCACCGTCGTGGCCGACGCCGGCCGCGCCGTTTCCATCGTCGTGGTACCGGGCGGCGGTCCGTTCGCGGATGGTGTACGCGCGTTCGATCGCGCGCACCGGCTCTCTCACGATTCGGCCCACTGGATGGCGCTGCTCGCCATGGACCAGTACGCCCACGTGCTGCTGGAGCGAATCGGAGGCTCGGTGATGGTGGAAGAGGCCGGGGCGGTCGGACCCGCGGTGACCCCGGCCGGAGTGGCGGTGCTCGCACCGTCGCGCTGGATGCGGGCGGCGGACGTCCTGCCGCACACCTGGGAGGCGACGAGCGACAGCGTGGCGGCGTTCGTGGCGGGGGCGCTCGATGCCGCCCGACTGGTCCTGATCAAGCCGGCCGCTGGAACCGATGATCTGGTGGATGAGTGCTTCCACGCGGTGCTGCCCGCGGGCTTGCCCTGCACATTTCTCCACTGGGAGACCGTGGACGAACTGCCGGGGCTCCTCGCCGGTCGGTCATAGCGCGACCTCAGCTCGCGGCCGGCACCTTCCTCCTTCTCGCAGACTCTCTCGGCACCGACCCGTCACTGGTGATGAGCCGGGCGAATTCCTCCGCGCACACCGGCCGGCTGAACAGATAGCCCTGCATCTCATCGCAGCCCTGCCGCCGCAGCAGGTTCCGCTGTTCTTCCGTCTCCACCCCTTCGGCAACGACCCGGAGGCCCAGCGCGTGTCCCATCGCGGTGATGGCGATGGTGATCGCCGCGTCGTCGGGATGGCTGGTGATCTCGTGGACGAAGGAGCGGTCGATCTTCAGTGTATCGAGCGGGAAGTGTTTGAGATAGCTGAACGAGGAATACCCGGTGCCGAAGTCATCGACGGCCAGGTGGAGTCCCATGGCCCGGAGCGCGTGGAGCGTGTCGGTGCCTTCCTTGGCGTGATGCACCAGCACGCTCTCCGTGAGCTCGAGGCCCAGGTACCTCGGCTCGAGTGCCGTGGCCTCGAGAACCCGGGCCACCGTTTCGGCCAGCGTCCGCTTGAGCTGGCGGCTCGACAGATTGGCGTGCACCCGGATCGGACGAAGGCCGGCATCCTGCCATCGACGATTCTGCGCACACGCCGTCCTGAGCACCCATTCGCCGAGCGGGACGATCAGGCCGTTCTCCTCGGCCAGCGGGACGAACTCCGAGGGCAGGAGCAGACCGAGATCGGGGTGCCGCCAGCGGACGAGGGCCTCGGCGCCGTTGACGGCCCCGGTCTGCGCATCCACGATCGGCTGATAGTGCAGCTCGAACTCTTCGCGGAGGAGGGCCCGCCGCAGGTCATTCTCCAGCGTGAGGCGATGCAGCGCCGTGGCGTTCATTGATCTGGAGAAGTTCTGATAGCAGCTCCCCCCCTGCTCTTTCGCCTTGTACATCGCGGTGTCGGCATGCATCAGCAGCGTTTCGAGATCATCGCCATCGAACGGGTAGACGGCGATCCCGATGCTCGCATTGACGAACACCTCCTGGCCGGCCACGTGGATGGGGTGGGCCAGACTCGAGAGAATGCGCCGGGCCAGCTTGCCGGCGTCGCGCGCATCGAGCAGGCCCGGCATGATCACGGTGAACTCGTCGCCTCCCAGGCGCGCCACTTCGGGCGCGAGCATCTCCGCCGCCGGGCTCACCTGGTCGTCTCGTCCCCGGCAGGACGACCGCAGTCTCAGCGCGACCTGCTGGAGCAGCTGGTCCCCGGCCTCGTGGCCGAGCGTGTCGTTGATGCGGCTGAAGTGGTCGAGATCGATGAAGAAGGCGGCCACAAGTGTCTCGTTGCGCTGGGCGTCGTCGAGCGCCTGGCCGAGCCGCTCCTTGCACGAATGCCGGTTGGGCAG
>JBDTTA010000023.1:0-20584 GCA_039930845.1 Gemmatimonadales bacterium | reverse complement strand
GGACCGGGAGATGGCGGGGGAAGAGGGCGTGCCGCTCTGCGACTGGATGCGCTAGCGTTCGGCGAGCACGGTCGACGGGTTGGTGGGGTCGGGGGAGCTCCCCTCCGGCGCTGCAAACTTTCCGTAGGTGTTGGGCGAGCGCCCGTGAGCAGGGCGACCTCCGCGAGCTGCAGTGCCTGATGAATGGCGATCATCCCGGCAAGGAGAGGGCACTGACGCTCGCTCCGGCCACCCGGCTCCCAGCACTCGCGCAGAACCCGGACGTACCTACCCGGGGCTACGCCTCCCCGAGCACCTTGATGATCACCCGCTTCCGCCGCTGCCCGTCCCACTCGCCGTAGAACACGCGCTGCCACGGCCCGAAGTCGAGACGCCCGGCCGTAATCGGCACGATCACCTCATGACCGACCGTGAGACTCCGAAGGTGCGCCGCCGCATTGTCCTCGCCGGTCTCATTATGCCGGTAGCGGGCCGGGTCCCACGGTGCGATCGTCTGCTCCAGCCACGTGAGGATGTCCTCCCACAGGCCCGACTCATGATCGTTCACGAACACCGACGCGCTGATGTGCATCGCGGAGACGAGCACGAAGCCCTCCCGCACGCCGCTGGCCTGCACCTCCTTCTCGACCTCGTCGGTGATGTCGATGATCTCCTGGCGCCGCTTCGTCTCGAACCACAAGTAATGGGTGTGGTGCATGTTACGCTGCTCCATGACTGAGCGATGACCGCGGCGAACGCTCGAAAACGCACACGCGAAAGACTCGAACCGGCGTGTGAAACACCCGAAGAGGTGCATGAAACGCGCGAGTGCGCTCTCATGAACAGCCCGAACGCGCCCATGAATCACCCGTTCGGCGCGGGGAAACCTCCGTTCACCGCAGCAACTCCTCCAATCGCACCGCCGTGTCCGTCTTCTCGTCACGATACTTGACGATCACAGGCGCATAGAGCGCGATTCCTCGCTCGGCGCCCGGGCCGCTTCGCACCGGCCGCGTGCCGGGCACCACGACCGCGCCGGCCGGGATCTCCAGCGGCCGGTCCCCTTCCCGCCGATACACGCGGTCCCGCACCAGATCGAACACCGCCGTCGAGCCGGTCAGGATCGTGCCCGGCGCGAGCACCGCCCCCGCCCGGACGACCGCGCCCTCATACACGCCGCAGTTCCCGCCGACCAGCACATCGTCCTCGATGATGACCGGCAGCGCTCCCGCCGGCTCCAACACGCCGCCGATCTGGGCCGCCGCGGACAGATGCACCCGCCGGCCGATCTGGGCGCATGAGCCGACGAGGGCATGGCTGTCCACCAACGTCCCCTCATCCACATACGCGCCGGTGTTGATCCACATCGGTGGCACGCAGATGACTCCGCGCGCGACGTAGCAGCCATCGCGTATGCTCGAGCCGCCGGGCACGATGCGGATGCCGTCTTCGAGGTTGACGGGGCGGAGGGGGTAGGTGTCCTTGTCGAAGAACGGGAAGGGACCACCGCCGGTGACCGCGGCAAGGCGGCCGATCCTGAAGCCGAGCAGGATGCCCTGCTTGACCCAGGTGTTGACGCGCCACGTCCCGTCGGTCCCCCGCTCGGCGGCGCGCACCGTTCCGGCGTTCAGCGCCTCCTTGAGCTCGAGAAACGCCGCGCGCGCCGACGCTTCCTCGCCCTCAGGTACCGATGTGGCGTAGCGCTCGATCGTATGCTCAAGTGCCGACGCCGGCTCAGGCAACGTGGACCCCCGCAGCCTCGAGCGCCGAGGAGAGCGCGTCTCTTGTTGCCTTCGAGGCGGGAAGCAGCGGCAGCCTGAGCACGTCGCGGATGCGTCCCATCAGGTGGAGCGCCGCCTTGACCGGCACCGGATTGGTCTCGATGAAGTTGGCGTCCATGATCGGCGTCAACCGATTGTGGCAAGCGCGGGCGCCCACGAAATCCTCGCTGAGCGCCAGCCGCACGAGCTCCGACATCGCGCGCGGCACTTCATTCGAGGTCACCGACACGAGGCCATCGCCTCCCATGGCGATGATCGGGAGCGCGAGCCAGTCGTCGCCCGAGAGGACGGCGAAGTCTTCCGGCCGCTCCGAGAGAATCTGCATGATCTGCTTGAGGTCGCCGCTCGCCTCCTTGATCCCCATGATGTTCGGGTGTACGGCAAGGCGGAGCGCGACGGCGGGCGTGAGGTTCACCGCGGTCCGGCCGGGAACGTTGTAGAGGCAGACGGGCCGGGTCGATGCCTCCGCGATGGCCATGAAGTGGCGATAGAGGCCTTCCTGCGTGGGCCGGTTGTAGTACGGTGTGGCGGTGAGGATATAGTCGGCGCCGGCACTGCACATTCGGCGCGTTTCCTCGACGGCGCGCGCGGTGTCATTGCTCGTGGCTCCCGCCATGACCGGTACGCGGGCGGCGGTTTTCTCGACCACCGTGGTCACGACCCGTTCGCGCTCGCCGTCGGAAAGCGTTTGCGCCTCGCCCGTCGAGCCGCAGGGAACCAGCAGATCGATCCCCTCCGCGATCTGCCAGTCTACCAGCGACTGCAAGGCGGGCACGTCCACCTCGCCCCGGTCGGAAAACGGAGTGACGAGCGCCGTGCCGCATCCCCTGAAGCGGATCATTCCGAAGCTCCGAACAGCATGTCCTCGAATGTATGCACGCCCGGGCGTCCCGGCAGCCAGGCCGCCGCGGCGACGGCGCCGGCGGCGAAGCCGGCGCGATCGCGGGAGACGTGGCTCAGCGCAATCGTCTCCGACGATCCATCGTACGTCACGACGTGCGTGCCGGGAATCTCGCCCGCCCGCACCGAGGTGATGGGGAATTCGCGCTCCGGATCGCCGGCGCGAAGACTCGACTGGAGTGCACGGGCGGTGCCCGACGGAACATCGAGCTTGGCGGCGTGGTGCTCTTCCAGAATGAAGGCGCCGAAATCCGTGTGGCCGGCAAGGCGCCGGGATAGATCGTGCGCCGCGCGCAGGAAGAGATGGACCCCGACGGAAAAGTTCGAAGCGTGGAGCAGGGCGCCGCCCTTCCTCCTCACCAGCCCGGTGATACGCGGAAGCTCGGCGAGCCAGCCGGTGGTGCCGGTGACGGTCGGCACGCCGGCCTCGATCAGATGCTCGAGGTTGGCCACGACGGCGCCGGGCTCGGTGAACTCGATCGCGACGTCCACGCCGGCCAGCCGGCCGGCCTTGAGTCCCTCGCCGCCGGGGTTCTCGCGCGCACCGAGCAGCCCCGCGACCGTATGCCCGCGTGCCTCCGCGAGCTCGGCCACCGCGCGCCCCATCTTCCCGTTGCCGACGATCAGGATGATTATGCTGTTCCCCTTTCCCCGCAGTCTCAGCTCCCGAAGAACTCCCGATGGAGCCGCTGAACCACCCCCGGCCCATCCTCCTCGCGGACCACGAACGTCATGTTGATCGCCGAAGCGCCCTGCGAGATCACCTCGACGTTGGCCGGCTGCACCGCCTTGAAGAGCCGCGCGGCCAGACCCGGCGTATGCCGCAGCCCGACACCCACAACCGCCACGATCGCGCGGCCATGCTCGACCCACACCTCGCCGAGTTCCGAGAGCTCGGTCACCACCGAATCCAGCCGCGACCGGTCTTCCACCGTCAACGACACGCTCACCTCGCCGCTCGCGAGCACGTCGACCACCACTTCATGTCGCTCGAAGATCTCGAACATGGCCCGCAGGAAGCCGAAGGCGCCGAGCATGCGGGGTGCGCGCACGTTGACGACGGTGATTCCCCGCTTGAACGAGATCGATCGCACCGGGGAGTCGCCCAGGCGCTCCAGAGTGGCCGACGGCTCGATAACCGTCCCCGCCTCGTCGGGGCGGGTCGAGTTGAGCACGACGATCGGGATGCCGGCGCGCACCAGCGGTTGCGCGGTGGCGGGGTGCAGCACCTTGGCGCCGAAGGTGGCGAGCTCCGCTGCCTCCTCGTAACTCGCCTCCGCAAGCGTTCGTGCGGAAGGAACGATGCGCGGGTCGGCGGTCATCAGTCCGTTCACGTCGGTCCAGATCTCCACCCGCTCGGCGCCGAGCGCCGCGCCGAGCAACGCCGCCGTGAAGTCGGAGCCGCCACGCCCGAGTGTCGTCGGCCGGCCATCCACGGTCGCGCCGACGAAGCCCTGGGTGACCGGTATCCGTCCGCCGTCGGCCAGCGAGCCCAGGACGTCCCGCGCACGCGGCTCGAACAGCTCGGCCCGTGGCGTGGCCCTCGTGAACCGCTCATCGGTGATCATGATCGATCGGATGTCCACCCACACCGCGTCGAGCCCGGCGCCCGCCATGGCCGCCGCGATCAGCCGCGAGCTCCATAGCTCTCCGCGACCCGCCACCAGGTCGAGCTCCGCGGGCGAAAGCCGCTTCCCCAGCCGGCGTGTCAGGTCGCGGCAGAGCGATTCGGCATCGCTGCGGATCTGCTCCATTGCCGCGTTGGTGCCGGGCAGCTCGCGTGCGGTCTCGGCGTGCTGCTGCACCAGGGCGAGCACCGCGCCGTCCACCGCTGCGCCTTGCCCGGCCTCGACGTGCGATCGGAGCGCCAGGAGCGCATCGGTGACGCTGGCCAGCGCCGAGACCACGACGACGGGGCGCGCACCCGCTCGCCCCCGGACGATCTCGATGAGCCGCCGGATGGCCGCCGCGCCGGCCACCGAGGTCCCGCCGAACTTCGCGACGATCATCCCGGGCGGGCCACTCGCCCGTCGGCCACGAGGAGCTCAGCGATCTGTACCGCCTGTCCGGCCGCGCCGCGGATGGTGTTGTGGCCGAGGATGACCATCCTGATGTCGAGAATGGGACAGGGCCGTACTCGTCCCACCGTCACCGTCATGCCGCCGCCGCGCTCGAGGTCGAGCCGAGGCTGCGGGCGATCGATGCGGGGGTCCACCTCGATCGGCCGCCTGGGCGTTGACGGCAAATCCGCGACGCTCGGGGGCGCCTGAAATCCGGTGAGCGCAGAGAGCACCTCGTCCACGCTTGCCCGGCGCGTGAAGCCGACCGACACCGTTTCCATGTGGCCGTCGATCACGGCGACCCGGTTGGTATGCGCGCTCACCGCGAGCGCGGCGGGTGTCACGCCTCCATCGCCCAGCACGCCGAGGATCTTGCGGCTCTCGCGCTCGATTTTCTCCTCCTCGCCCCCGATGTGGGGGATCACGTTGCCGAGGATGTCGAGTGAGGGGACGCCCGGATAGCCGGCGCCCGACACCGCCTGCATGGTGGAGACGAACAGCTTCTCGACGCCGAAGGCTCGGTGCAGGGGAGTGAGCGCCATGGCGAGCGCCGCGGTGGAACAGTTGGGATTGGTGATGATCGCGCCGGGCCAGCCGCGGGCCGAGCGCTGGGCGTCCACCAGGCGCAGGTGATCGGCGTTGATCTCCGGGATGAGCAGCGGAACGTCTGCGTCCATCCGGTGCGTGCGCGCGTTGGTGACGACGTACGCGCCCGCCCGCGCGAAGCCCTGCTCGATTGGTCCGGCCACCTCGGCGTCGAGCGCGGAAAACACGATCGGTCCCGCCAGCGGCGGTGCGCACTCCTGCACGGTGAGTGTTGCGATACGCTCCGGAAGCGCCACCGTCTCGCGCCACCGGACGACGTCGCCGTAGCGCTTTCCGGCGCTGGCCGAGGACGCCGCCACCGCCGCGACTTCGAACCAGGGATGCTCGGCGAGCAGTCTGACGAATTTCTGTCCGACGGTTCCCGTGGCTCCGAGAATCGAAACCGGAATCTTCGCTGTCATCGTGCCTCATCGGCGAGGAGATCGGCGGCGAGGCGAACGTAGCGGTCCACGCCGTGCAGCAGGTCCGCCTTGCGGATGTGTTCGTCGTCGGTGTGCGCCACCCTGATCGAGCCTGGGCCGAGCTGGAAGCGCTCGCCCCAGGCGCCGAGGAAGGGAAGGTCGCTTGCGTAGCTGACAACGGTCGTCTCCCACCCGGCCGGCGCTGTACCGCCCTTGTAGCTCGGCAGCTCGACGGGAAAGGTCACCGAGACACCCGGGGCCGCAAGCTGACGGATCGTCGTCCTGAGGCCGTCAGTCGGCTCGACGGTACGGATCAGGATCTGGGCGCTCGCGCTTGGTGCGAGCACGTTGGGCGCCACGCCGCCATGGATGAGGCCGACGTTGAGCATCGACTGGCCGAGGAGCCGGTCGTGTGGCAGCGGGAGCTGGCGCAGCCGCTCGATGGTATCGAGCAACGCCGCGGTCGCGCTCACGCCCTCTTCGGGGTAGCCGGAATGCGCGGCGCGCCCTGTCGCGGCGAGATCGACTCTGAGCGTACCTTTCTGCCCGATGGAGAGCCGGTTCTCGGTGGGCTCCCCGTTGATGAGAAATCGCCCCCTGGGGCCGAAGTCCGCGGCTGCCTGGGCGCCGTCCGATCCATTCTCTTCGCCCACGAGAAACAGCAGCCCGATCCGCCGCTCGCCGCCGGCCGCCAGCCGCTCCGCTGCCGCGATCATCGCGGCCGCGAGTCCCTTCGCATCGCAGCTCCCCCGCCCACGGATCGTCTCGTCGTCTTCCGAGAGTGGAATGTACGGTGGTACCGTGTCGAGGTGCGTCGAGAAGACAAGCGCCGGCGTGTCGCGATGGGCGTAGAGATTGTCGCGCCCGGGGGTCACGGGCTGGCGTGACACGCGGTAGCCCGCCTTGCTCAGCGCGGCCTCGAGGAAATCGGTGGCCGCGGCCTCGGATCCCGTGGGCGTCTCGAGGGCGACCAGTGCGCGGGTGAGCTCGATTGGGTCCATGAATGAAGATGCCCCGCCGGCGGTGTACGCGGCGGGGCTCCTTTCGCTGAAGTGGGCCAGACGACAACTTAGGAGCAGCCTCTGTCCCCGGCAAGTGGGTCGCTGCGAGGAGGGTTCATGTTCACGAGTCGTTCGTCTACCAGGGCCGCGCTCGCCGTCTGCCTGCTCACCGCGTGCGAGTCAGCCATCATCGTCGATTCCAGCGGCAGTATCGAGGTCGCGATCAGCACCCGCGGTCCCGACCCCGATCCCGACGGGTACAGCCTCACCGTGGACGGCGATCAGGCCTACATCCTTCCGGCCGCAGGCTCGCTGACTCTTCACCTGAACCGTGGCACTCACAGCGTGCAGGTGGGTGGGCTGGCGGACAACTGCGCGGTGGACGGCGTCAACCCTCGCACGCTCGTCGTGGGTTCCAGCGGCGCGGCCGACGTCACCTTTACCGTCGTCTGCGTGCGCGCCACCACCGGGGGGTTCACGGTCATCGTCTCCACGAGCGGCACCTCGCCTGACCCCGACGGCTACCAGTTGTCCGTGGCCGGCGCGGAGACGAGGCCCATTCCCATCGGGGCGAGGGAGACGTTCACCGGACTCGTTCCAGGCGTCCATATCATCACGCTCAAGGGCCTCGCCGAGGGCTGCTCCCTCACCGGGGGGAATCCCCGTCCAACCGCCGTCGTGGCGGGGAAGACGGTCGAGGTGCGGCTCGACGTGTTCTGTGGTGCGATGGGAGATCCCGGCTAGCGCTCCGCCCGGAGCGCCGCCTCGCCGGCAAGCGCCGCCTCACGCCCCTCCTCGAGGTTCACCCGTGAGAGCAGCAGCGCGCCCATCGCGAAGAAGGCGATCACCGAGAGAATCGCGTTCCGGCTCGAGCCCGTGGCCGCGATCGTCCCGGCGAAGATCAGCGGCCCGAAGATCCCCGCGAATTTCTCGAACACACTGAAGAAGCCGAAGAACTCTCCCGATTTGTGCTGCGGCACCATGCTCGCGAACACCGACCGGCTCAACGCCTGCGTCCCCCCCTGCACCATCCCCACCAGTCCCGCGAGCACGAAGAAGTGGGCCGCCGTCTTCATGAAATAGCCAAGGACGCTGATGCCCGTGTAGGTGAGGAGCCCCAGAAAAAGCGCCCGCTTTGCCCCGATGCGCCCCGCCATGATGCCGAAGAGAAACGAGAACGGGATGCCGACGAATTGCACCAGCAGGATGGCCGCGATGAGCGAGCCCTGGCCGATGCCGATCTCGGTTCCGTACGCCGTCGCCATCTTGATGATCGTCTGGATGCCATCGTTGTAGATCAGGAAGGCCAGGAGCATCAGGAACGCCTGGCGATAGCCACGCAGCTCGCGGAAGGTGTCGCCCAGGCGGGCAAACGCAGCCCGGAACGGGCGCTCGCTTCGCGCTTCGTCGGGCTCGAGGCGCCTCGGCGGCTCGGGAACCCGGAGAAACAACGGAATCGAGAAGAGCAGCCACCAGACTGCTACCGAGAGAAACGCCAGCCGCACGGGAAGCGTCGCCGCGGACTCGGTCAACCCCGCCCCATGCGGCAGCCCGAACCATTCCGGCTTCTGGATCCATGCGAGGTTGAGCGCGAGGAGAATGCCCCCGCCGACGTAGCCGACGGCATAGCCCGCGGTGGAGACCCGGTCCATCTCTCCCCGCGCCGCGATGTGGGGCAAAAGGGATTCATAGAACACGAAGCTGCCGGCCACGCCGATCAGCGCCAGGAGGAACAACACGGACGCCAGCTCGATGTCGCCCCTGTGGATGAAGAACATCCCCGCCACCGCGCTGACGCCGAGGAGCATGAACGCGCCGGCCCACTTTTTTCTGGTGCCGCCGTAGTCGGAAATGGCGCCGAGCACGGGCGAGGCGAGCGCGATGACGACAAGTGCCAGGGTGTTGACGGTCGCGAGCCGCTGCGTCGCCCCGCCCTCCGGCATTCCCGCACCGGCCACTTTCACGAAATAGATCGGAAAGACCGCGACCATGACCGTGGTCTGCATCGCGGAGGCGGCCCAGTCGTACATGGCCCAGGCGCGCAGCTCGGGGCGGTCGAGCCCGAGCCGGGCGAGGAACGATGGTGTGGCCATGCGCTACGCCTCCCGGGCGGTGCGCCGGAGCGAGAGCCCGACCGCCGCGCCAAGGATCAGCACGATGCCGCCGAGCGACACGTAGATGGGCATGTGGATCCAGTGTTCGAGCACCATCTTGGCGCCCACGAACACGAGGATCAGCGCGACGCCAGACTTGAGGTAGACGAACCGGTCCAGCATGCCGGCGAGCACGAAGAACATCGCCCTGAGACCGAGAATCGCAAAGACGTTCGAGCTGTACACGAGGAACGGGTCCCGGGTCACCGAGAAGATGGCGGGGATGCTGTCGATCGCGAACACGAGGTCGGACCACTCCACCACCAGCAGTACCAGGAGGAGCGGCGTCGCCAGCAGCTTGCCTTTCGCTCCGCGGGTGAAGAACCGTTCCCGGTCGTACGACTGCGTGAACGGCAGGACCCGCCGCGCGAGTCTCACCACCGGGTTCTTTTCCGGCTCGACCTTCGCGTCGCTGCCGAGGAACATCCTGACGCCGGTGAGGATGAGGACCCCGCCGAACACGTAGATGATCCACTCGAACCGCTGCAGGAGCAGCGCCCCCGCCGCGATCATGATGAATCGCATCACGATCGCGCCGAAAATGCCCCACTTGAGCACCTTCGGCTGCGCCGCCGCCGGCACCCGGAAATAGCTGAAGATCAGTATGAAGACGAAAAGATTGTCGACGCTGAGCGAGAGCTCGATCAGGTACCCGGTGTAGTACTCCAGCGCCGGGTGCAGTCCCTCCCGCAGGTAGATGAATCCACCGAACAGCAAGGCGAAGGCGACGAGCCCGAGACTCCAGCTCGTCGCCTCCTTGAACGACAGGACGTGCGACCGGCGGTTGAGCACCAGCAGGTCGAGGGCCATGAGGGCCGCGACCAGGCAGGTGAAGCCCAGCCAGACTGCCACGCCGTGATGACCCAACTATCGGCCCGCGGCCATCGCTTCGAGCCGGGCAACCCGCTCCGCCGTCGGTGGGTGAGTGCTGAAGAGCTTGAGCAGGCCACCTCCACTCGCCGCGAGGGGATTGACCTGCGCCAGCGGTGCCGCGGCCGGCGCGACCCGCATTGGGATCCGGTGCGACAGCGCGTCGAGCCTCCGGAGCGCGTTCGCCAGCGGAAGTGGACGCCCCAGGATCTCCGCCCCGACCCTGTCCGCCTCGAACTCCCGCTGGCGCGACACGGCGAACTGGATCAGCATCGCCCCTATGGGAGCGAGCAGAAGCAGGGCGAGCCGTGCCGCCGGATGACCGCCGTCATCGCTGTCCCGGGCTCCTCCGAACATGATCAGGTAGGGCAGGTTGGAAATCGCCCCCGCGACACCGGCCGCGATCGTGGTGATGAGCATGTCCCGGTTCCGGATATGCGCAAGCTCGTGGGCGATGACGCCTTCGAGCTCGTCCTGCGGCACGTACTTGAGAATACCCGTCGTCACAGCGAGCACGGCGTGCTCGGGGTTCCGCCCGGTGGCGAAGGCATTGGGCTGCTCCTGCGGCGCCACCGCCACTTTCGGCATCGGCAGGCCGGCCCGCTGGCGCAGGCGGTCCACCGTCCGGTAGAGCTCGGGCGCGTCGGCTTCAGTAATCACTCGGGCGCCGTACATGCGCAGCACGAGCCGGTCGGAAAAGAAATACATGATCAGGTTGAAGGCGCTGCCCAGCACCAGCGCCAGCACCAGTCCCTGAGACCCGCCGAGCAGCTGGCCGGCCAGCAGAAAGAGGCCCATCAGCCCGGCCATGAGGACCATCGTCTTCACGTTGTTCATCGTGTTCTCCATAAAAAAGAGCGAGACCCCGTCCGCTCCGCGCATGCGCGTAGGACGAAGGTCTCGCTCTGACGCGGGTTGATTCCCGCTTCCTGCCGGACCGTGCCCGCCAAAGCGGACAGTCTTGACGATCCGGGCGTCCACTGTGAGTGGATGAGCTACTCCCCTTCAACTGCCACAAATCTAGCCGGACGGGCCCCGGTACGGAAGAACCGTCCGGGACACCGGCGTCAGAAGCCGGGGCCCGCCTGGTGCACCGGCTCGTCGAGCCGGATGGCGTCGACCAGGGCGCCCGCGGGGTTTTCGAGCTGCCCCTCCGGGATCATGAGGAGCGCATTGGCCAGAACCATCGACATCAGTATTCCCGAGCCCTGTGCCCCGGTCAGGCGGGCCTCGGGACCCTCCGGCGTCTCGGTGATGATCGCCCGGAGGAAATGCTGAAGTGTCGGCTTGAGGCTGACCGGCTCGGCCAGCCGGACGCGCACCGGGCGGCGAAAGGGCAGGGCATGTCCCGCCATCCATCGAATGGCGGGCCGCACGAAGAGCTCGAACGTGACCATGGTGCTCACGGGGTTGCCCGGCAGGCCGATCCACGGCGTCGCGCCGACGAAGCCGAATCCCACTGGCGCGCCCGGCCGCATCCGGAGTCTCCAGAAGCGCTGGCGCGCTCCCATCTCCTCGAGCACGCTCCTCACGTAGTCGTGGTCTCCCACGCTGATGCCCGCGGAGGTGATGAGCAGGTCGCAACCCACCGCGCGGCCGAGATGCTCGCGGAGGCTGTCGGGCGTGTCTCGCGCGATGCCGAGGTTGGACGGCTCGCCTCCCGCTCGCCGTACCAGCGCCACCAGCGTATGCGTGTTGCTGCTCGCCACCTTTCGTCCGCTGAGGATTTCCTCCGGCTGATCGATGTCGGCGAGCTCATCCCCGCCGCCGAGAATCGCGACGCGCGGCTGCCGGTACACCAGCGGATGTGCCCGCGCGATCGACGCGAGCACGCCGATCTGGGCCGCTTCGAGCTGCACGCCCTGCCGGAGCACCGTGGTACCCCGGCGGATGTCCTCGCCCGCCCGGCGGATGTTCGTGCCCGCGTCGCGATCGGACGTGATGGTCACCACGTCGCTCCCGCGGTCGGTGTCTTCCTGTCTGATGACGGTATCGGCACCCTCGGGCATCGGAGCGCCGGTAAAGATCCGGCTGCATTCGCCCGGTGCGATTGCCCGTGCGGGGAAGCTTCCCGCCTGGATATGCTCGATCACCCGGAGCCGTACCGGTCGTTCCGCTGCCGCTCCATGAACGTCCCCGGCGCGCGTGGCATATCCGTCCATCGCCGAGTTGGCCCACGCCGGGATGTCGACCGGGCTCACGACGTCCTCGGCGAGGATGCAGCCGAGCGCGTCGTCGAGGGGAATGCGAAGGGCGGGTTGTCGGGGGACTTCGGAGAGAATGCGGCGCGCGGCCTCTGCCGCGGCGAGGGGCTCGGTCACGAAGGGACTTCCACCGCCCGCTCCCATGCGAGGCCCGCCAGGAGCTGGAGCCACATCGTGTCCTGGAACCGGATGACCGGCCGGTCGGTCTCGAACGCGTAGTCGTCGGTGACGATCGCGGCCCACAGCTCGGCGTCCGGCGCGCTTGCCCGATAGAACGGCTCGGCGGCCACCGAGGGGCGATAGACCTCGATCTTGGGGATCGGCGCCTGCTTGAATCCCTCGGCGAGCACGAGATCGGCGCCGTCGAGATAACGACGGGCGATGTCCATGGGACCGGCGTCATCGGCCGCATGCTCGAAGACGATCCGCTGGCCACTTGACGCGAGCACCACCCGTTCGGCGCGGCCCTCGTGGAAATGGCGCCAGCTGTCCGACCCCGGCCGGTCGGCTTCCACCGGATGGTGTGAATGCTTGATCGTCATCACGCGCCGGCCGCGCCGGTTGAGCTCACTGGCCAGCGCGACGATGAGCGTCGTCTTGCCCGTGTTCTTGCTGCCGACTATGGAGATGATCCGTGAAGCCGCCACAGTTCGTTCGCTCTCTCGAGGTCGTTCGCCGTATTCACATTGAAGAACAGCAGGTCGGGGTCGCCGAAACGACGCACGTCCGCGAGAGGTAGGATACCGAGGCCGACGCGCCGGTGGAAGCCGACCGCGCGGAGATCGCCGGCGTCGATGCTGGCCCGGATGGCTGCTTCGCAGGCGGCGCCGTACGCGGCGGCGAGTGGCTCGAGTCCGCGGGGACCGCCGCTCTCGGGAAGCATCGCGTCGTGGCGCTCGAGGCCGGCGGCCAGCGCCCGCAGCAGCGGCGACGGAACGAAAGGCATGTCCCAGGCGAGGCAGATCACGGGGGCCGGCGCCCGCACTACCGCGGTGTAGATGCCTCCGAGCGAGCCCGCGCCCGGCCGCACGTCCTCCACGACCTCCAGATCGGGCCGCCACGATCGCGCGTCGGGGCTGTTCGCAACGAGCAACGGCGGCACACCGAGCGCCGCCGTCATGACATCCACCAGCCGGTCGAGGATTCTCACCCCGCCCACGACTTCCAGTCCCTTGGGCTTTCCGCCGAACCGGACCGCCCCGCCCCCGGCGAGAATTGCCCCTCTGGTCAGTACCGCCTCCCCCGCTTCTTTTCGAGTACCACGTCCAGTCCGATGTGGACGCTGAAGAGGTGCTTGTAGACCGTCTCGTGGGGTGGGATGAACCGCGGCGCGTCGGTGGGGCCCGTGACTTTCACGACGCCAACGAAATTGTCCCGCACCTCCCACCGCAGGTAATAGCCTCGGTTGAGCGCGAAGGTGGTTCCGATGCCGAGCGCAAAGGCGGGACGGATTCGCGTGCGGCCTTCATCATCATACACGACCAGCAACGAACCGCCGTTGCTGGGACTGATTCCCTCGGTCAGCACCGAGCTCTGGTTGGTGAGCAGCAGTCCGGCGCTCGCCCGCACAAACGGCGAGATGAATTCGCGGGGAGCGATCCGGAAGATGCCGCCCGTGGAGATCGCGACGGCCGCCGCGGACTTGTCCTGTTTGTCGATATCCCTGCATACCTCAGTGCTCCGGAGTGACTGTGCCGGGGCGGCGATGGAGCAGCCGTCGTCGTACCCCATGCCCACGAGGTACGCCTCCGCCGTCAGCCCCACGTGGGCGCCGGGGTAGTAGGTCGCGGACATGCTCGCGGCGAGGGTGGACTTGATGTTGCGGTTGAGGTTGTAGAAGTCGGTGAAGGCGCCGTCCTGGATCGGCTGCTGCTCCACGGCCCAGAGCCGCTTGCCCTGGATGTAGCCGCCCGACACCGTGAATACGAGAGTGGCCTGGTCTCCCGTCTTCTGCGCGGCCACGGGCGTCGTCACGAGCGCGATCATCGCACAGCCGCCCCATCCTCGGATGCCCATCAGACCCCCAGGAATGTGTGATACACCGCCAGGCACCTGTCCATCACGACGGGGATGCCGGCTGCATCGAGCCGGCGGGCCG
The DNA here is from genome assembly GCA_039930845.1 of Gemmatimonadales bacterium. Classification (GTDB taxonomy): domain Bacteria; phylum Gemmatimonadota; class Gemmatimonadetes; order Gemmatimonadales; family GWC2-71-9; genus CAVVWJ01. The sequence continues at coordinate 6,531 of JBDTTA010000023.1, read as the reverse complement.
CGTCCTCGTGGCGTACCCCCTGTTGCAACCACACGAGCGAGGGCCGCACCTCGAGGATCGCCGGTACCAGCCCAGGGAGGAACACCGATCGCCGGAACACGTTGACCAGGTCGATCGGCCCCGCGACCGCGGCCGCGGCGACGAGATCGGGATGCACCGGCTCGCCGAGGATCATACCGCCGGCAGGATGCACCGGAACGATCGTGTAGCCTGCGCGCTGCAGATACCTCGCAACCCCGTGGCTGGGTCGCTCCGGTCGGGGGCTCAATCCGATGATGGCTATACGGCGGGCATTCCGGACGAGTTCCGCCAGGCGGAGGTCGTCAACGGGCATGCGGGCCCGCTGGCTCGTTGCGCCTCCGGTGCGAGGAGACGGACGCGGCACCCTCGCGCCACACAGTGCGGTCAGACCGGCCCGAAGCAGTCCGCATGGAGCGTGGCATCCTCGAGAACCCGTACGCGCTCGAGCGTCACTCCCTCTGGAAGCCGGGCCGCGACGCGGGCGAAGATGTGGGCGGCGATCGCCTCGCAGGTGGGGATCGTCGAGCCGTCGGCGAATGCCGGCACGTCGCGATTGATGTTCTTCCCGTCGAACGGCTTCACGACTTCATCATCCAGGATGCGATCGAGCAGCGGGAGATCCATCACCATCATCATGGGCGGGGAGACCGGTCCGCCCACGGTGACCGCGCATCGATAATCGTGGGTGTGGCCCGGCGGATCGGACAACGACCCGAAGGCCGCGCGGTTTTCCGCGTCGGTCCAGTCGAGCCGGTGCAGCCGGTGCATGGCACAGAAGCCGACGACGCGGGTGAGGGAGACCGCCATGGCTCAGGGCGAGAACGAGTAGCCGAGACCCACCTGGAGCCACGGCGTCGCCGACCACTCGGACACCCGGCCATCGGAGATCACCGCGTTGGGGCTGTCGACGGTGCCGGGCTCAAGCGGGGGCTCCTGCTGGAACGACGAGGGGTACTTGAGCTTCCAGAACATCAACCGGCCCTCGGCGCGCAGATGCAGGCGGTGGGTGACGAAGATGCGGGTGCCGATGGTCGGCGCAAGGTAGAGCTTCTTGCCGAGCTTGAAGCCACTCGTGTCCGCGGCGGTGCCGCTCGGGAACGTGAGCCCCACCGACGCCGCCATGAACGGCGCCAGCCGGTGCCACGACTTTCCGCCGGTCAGGTTGAACTGGAGATTGGCCTCCGCGAACGTGACGGTCTGCTCCACCGGGCCCGAGACGCGGTCGGCGAGCGCCACGAAGGGGTCCACGATCAGCCGGTCGAGATGGGCCCGTGCGAAGCCGAGTCCCATTTGTATGGTGGATCCCGCCCGGATGTCATAGCGGATGCCGTAGGAGTTCCCGCTGTGCGGCGCGATGCCGAAGCGGCCCCCGTCTCCGCCGAGATGGCCGAACATGGCGGTGACCGAGTGGCCCTTGTAGATGTCCCGGAAGGGTGAGCTTCCGGGTGCATGTCCGACCTGCGCCGCCACCGGAGTGGCGGCGGCACACAGCGTCAGCGCGACGAGCGGCGCCCGCATGGCGTTCATCATGGCTCCCTGAGGTCCCGGCCCGTCATCTCGGCCGGCGGTTCGAGGCCGAGGAGGCGCAGCACGGTCGGAGCAACATCGCGAAGCGAGCCCCCGCTGCGCAGCGTTCCCCCCCCGGCGCGAACCGCCACGAACGGGACCGGATTGGTGGTGTGCGCGGTGTGCACGCTGCCGGTACTTGGATCGATCATCGTCTCGCAGTTGCCGTGATCGGCGGTGATGAGGACGTGGCACTCCGTGCGCTCCGCACTTGCCAGCACCCGATTGAGGCAGGTGTCCACCGTCTCCACCGCCTTCAGCACCGCCGGCATCACCCCCGTGTGACCCACCATGTCGGCGTTGGCAAAGTTGCAGAGCATGAAGTCGTGACTCCCGCTCTCGATCTCGCGGCACAGCGCTTCGGTGATCCCGGCGGCACTCATCTCCGGGGCAAGGTCGTACGTCGCGACGTGCTGGGAGGGAATCAGGCATCGATCCTCCCCCGGATACGGCGGCTCGTACCCGCCGTTGAAGAAATAGGTCACGTGGGGATACTTCTCCGTCTCGGCGGTGCGGAATTGCGTTCGGCCCTGATCCGCCAGCACCTCGGCGAGAATCCGGGCCAGGCTGAAGGGCGGGAAGGCCTGGGGAATCGGAAAGGTCTGGTCGTATTGCGTCATGGTGACGCATGACAGGTTCGGCCGCTCACCGAGATCGAACTCGTCAAAGTCCTCGAGGGCCAGCGCGGCTACGATCTGCCGCATGCGGTCGCTGCGATAGTTGAAAAAGAGCACGCCGTCGCCATCGCGCATCGTCGCCACCGGGGCGCCGTTACGGTGGTGCACCAGCGGCCGGATGAATTCGTCGGTCTCCCCCCGCTGATACGCCGCCTGCACCGCCAGCACCGGATGCTCTACCGCGGTACCGACGCCGTGCGCCATGGCGTCGTAGGCAACCCTGGTGCGCTCCCATCGGCGGTCGCGGTCCATGCCGTAGTAGCGCCCGGTGAGCGACGCCACGTCCACCCGGTCTCCGGCAATCCGCCGCATGTCCTGCAGCAGCGTTCGCACGACCTCGGCGCCAAGAGTGGGCGAAGAGTCCCGGCCGTCGAGGAAGCCGTGGATGGCGATGGCGGGCACCCGGTACCGGATCCCGAGCTCGACGCAGGCCAGGAGGTGGCGGTCGAGTGCGTGGACGCCGCCCGGCCCGAGCAGCCCCACGAGATGGAGCGTGCCTCCCGACTGCCGGAGCGTGGTGCAGAGCTCGACGAGAGGCGGGCGTTGATAAAAGTCGCCGGTCTGGATGCTTTGGGAGATGCGGACAAGGTCCTGGGGAACGATGCGACCCGCGCCGAGGTTGAGATGGCCGACCTCGCTGTTGCCCATCTGCCCTTCCGGCAGCCCCACCGGCAAGCCACTCGCATTCAGGAGGGTGCGCGGATAGGAGCTCCAGAGCCGGTGCCAGGCCGGAGTATTGGCCAGCTCGATCGCGTTACCCTCGCGCTCGGGCCGGTAGCCCCAGCCGTCCAATACGAGCAGGACGACCCGGCTCCGGGGCGTGCCGTTTGACATGGCTCTCCGCGTGTTCTACAATGCCGGACTGTGAGTTACGCGCCGCAATCTAGTCCGGGCCTCCGCCGGCTACCAGCCTGTCTCGTGGTGTGCCTCGCGCTCGCCACGACCGTCTCCGCCCAGCAGGAAGACGCCCTCACGGCCCCGGCAAATCTGCATCGTGAACCCGAAGGTGCGCCGCTCGTCTCCCTTCCTGCCGGCGCAACGGTGGAAACCGGCGAAGCCAGGGGAGACTGGAAGCAGGCGACGGTCGAAGGATGGGTGTATACGCCATCCACCGCCCCTACCGACCGCGACGGCTTCGACCTGATCGTCACACCCGACGACGGCGAAAATCTCCGCAGCTCTCCGAATGGCGCGCTCCTGGGCCATGCTCGGGAAGGCACCCTCCTCGAGCGGGTCGGCAGCAAGGGGAAGTGGACCAAGGTTCGGCGTGAAGGCTGGGTGCCCAGGAAGGTCGTGGCGCCACCGGCCGCCCAGGCCAAAGCGCCCGCTCCGGCGGTGCAGGCAAAGGCGGCCCCGACGCCGCCGGCCAGGGTGTCACCCGAGCCCGAACCGATGGAAGTCGCCCGCGAAACCGCGCTCAGCTCCACGCCCGACGGCCCGCAGGTAGCAACGGTGCAGAGCGGGGTACCGGCCCGCGTGGTCGGCAGGGCTGCCGGCTGGGTCAAGGTCCAGGTGGATGGCTGGGTCAAGGAAGACGCCATCAGGACGAGCGACGCAGGCGCTGTGCAGGGCGTGACCGCCGAGGAAGTCCGCACGTCGCCCGATCGCTTTGTGGGGCAGACGCTCCAGTGGCGAGTCCAGCTCATCGCGGTGCAGACGGCCGACGAGCTTCGCGCGGAGATGGCGCCGGGCCAGCCGTATCTCCTCACGCGCGGGCCGCTTCCGGAGCCCGGATTCGTGTACGTCACGATCCCGCCCGGCCGTGTGGCGGAATTCAGCGCGCTGCCTCCGCTCCAGGAGCTGACGCTCACGGTGACGATCCGCGCGGCCCGTACCCGGTATCTCACCACGCCGGTGGCCGAGCTGGTGTCGGTGGTCTCGGGTATGGAAGGCAAGTAGGAGGATCCGATGAACGACCTGCTCAAGCAGCGCATTGCCCGACTGCTCGATTCGCTGGGCGACGAGCGTGGCTACGAAATTCTCGATTACATCGAGTTCCTCGACAGCAAATACGCCGAACGGTCTCGTCCCAGCGGGATTCTCGCCCGCATCACCGAGACCGTCGAGGATACCATGCGCGCCGGAAAGCTGCCGATTCAGGCGATCAGCGGCACGATGGGCATCGTGGACAGCGCCGCCAAGGTCATGCGGGGCCTCGCAGCGGCGGGGCAGGCGGTGGTAGACGAGGCCGTGAAGGCGGCCGAAGGGGGTGGCAAGGCCATCGAGCCGCCGCCGGAGACTTCCCAGTCGAAGTGAGTTCCCGTCCCACCATACACACAACCCGGGCATCTCATGGCCGCTCCTGCGCAGGCTCCCACGAGTACGACCTCGTCCGGATCCGAGTTCATCCGCGGCATCGGGCCGCTCGCGGCGATCTCGCTGGTGGTGGGCTCGATGATCGGGTCGGGGATCTTCATCGTGTCCGCCGACATCGGACGCCAGGTGGGCGCATGGGGGCCCGGCGCGCTTCTCCTCGTGTGGATCGTGACTGGCGCGATGACGGTCACCGGCGCGCTGGCGTACGCCGAGCTGGCCGCGATGATGCCGAAGGCGGGCGGCCAGTACGTCTTCCTGCGTGAGGGGCTGTCGCCGCTGGCGGGCTTCCTCTACGGGTGGACGCTCTTCGCCGTCATCCAGACCGGCACCATCGCGGCCGTTGCCGTGGCCTTCGCGCGATTCCTCGGCGTCATCGTGCCGAGCCTCACGCCGGACGTCTTCCTTCCGCTCGGCCAGATCCACCTGCCCGGCGTGTCCGACGCGATCCAGCTCGGTCTCTCGCCGCAGCGCGTCGTTGCCATTCTCTCCATTCTCTTTCTCACCGCCATCAACATCCGGGGCGTGACGCTCGGCGCCGCGATTCAGACGGTGTTCAGTGTCGCCAAGATCGGCGCGCTCGCGGTGCTCGTCATCTTCGGGCTGACGCTCTTCCGTCAGCCCGATGTGGCCGCCGCCAACTTTTCGAATCTGTGGGGGACGGGAGACTGGTCGCTCGCGGTCATTCCGGTGTTCGGCGCGGCCATGGTGGGCTCGCTCTTCGCGAGTGACGCCTGGAACAACGTCACCTTCGCCGCCGCCGAGGTGCAGAACCCGAGTCGCAACCTGCCGCGCGCGCTGGCCATCGGCACCGCGACGGTGAGCCTGCTCTACGTGCTCGCCAACGTGGCCTACCTCAACGTCCTGCCCTTCGCGGGTGATCCGAACGGTCAGGACGTGCTGGCCCGCGGCCTTCAGTACGCGGCGCAGGACCGGGTCGGCACGGCGGCCATCGAGGTCATCCTCGGCTCGGGAGCCGCGACCGTCATGGCGGTCGCGATTCTGTTTTCCACCTTCGGCTGCAACAACGGGCTCATTCTCTCGGGCCCCCGGGTGTACTACGCCATGGCGCGCGACCGGCTGTTCTTCGAGCGGGTGGGCCGGCTGCACCCCACCTTCCGGACACCGGTGCTTGGCCTGGTATTGCAGGCCATCTGGGCCAGCATTCTCTGCGTGAGCGGCACCTATGGCCAGCTGCTTGACTATGTCATTTTCGCGGCGCTCGTCTTCTACTTTCTCACGACGCTGGCCCTCTTCCGGCTCCGGCGGCTGCAGCCCGATCTCCCGCGGCCCGTCAAGGCGTTCGGCTATCCGACGCTGCCGGCGCTCTACATGGCCGCCGTCGGGGCGCTGCTGATCATCCTGCTCTTCGAAAAGCCGCTTTACACCTGGCCGGGGCTGGTCATCGTGGCGTCGGGCATACCGGTCTACGCGCTCTGGAGGCGCGTCGCCTCCTCCGGTCCGGCTTGACCCCGGCCGGACGGCCTCCTACTCTTGGAGATGGAAATATCCTTGCGGCGTCCGGGCGCATGACGGTCATTCGGCCCCGGCCGGGCCTCACGTTCGACGATGTCCTGCTGGTGCCGCGATACTCAGCGGTGCACCCGCGCGAAGTGTCGACGACCAGCAACTTTACCCGCAGCATCCCCCTCAACATTCCGCTCGTTTCCGCCGCGATGGACACCGTGACCGAGGCGGACATGGCCATCGCCATGGCTCGCGCCGGCGGCATCGGTGTTCTGCACAAGAACATGACACCCGAACGCCAGGCCGCCGAGGTGGATCGCGTCAAGCGGAGCGAGAGCGGGATGATCATGAATCCCATCACGCTCGGTCCCGACCGGCCGCTGCGCGAAGCGTATGCGCTCATGCGGCGTTTCAAGATCTCCGGAGTGCCGATCGTCGACGGCCAGGGCCGGCTCATCGGCATCATCACCAATCGGGATCTGCAATT
>JBDTTA010000022.1:0-20606 GCA_039930845.1 Gemmatimonadales bacterium | reverse complement strand
GCCCTGAATGGCATTCTCCCTCGTGAGCGCCGGGTCCGCGTTCATGGGATCGCGGCTCCCCCGCACAATACCGAAATCGAGCACCTTCACGAAGTCGTACTCCTCTCCGTACCGGCAGAGGAAGATGTTCGCGGGCTTGATGTCGCGGTGGACGAGGCCACACGACTCCGCTTCGGACAACGAGTGACAGATCTGGCGAAGGAGGTAGACGGCCGCATACAACAGTGCGAGGACGCGAAGTCGTGAGGCGGACTGGCTGAGCAGATCGGCGGGGAGCGAGGACAGGCGGTTTGGGGTGCCGGGGCCGCTCACATCGGGGCGCAGCAGCGTGACGTGCCCGGACATGCCGGGGCCCTGCTGCTCACGGACGTCGGCCGGGGGACTAGGCACGTGGGACCACGCTCACCAGGAGGCACGCCCATCCCGCCAGAAACGCGATCCCACCCAGCGGCGTAATGGCGCCCAGCCATCGCTCGCCTGTCAGCGCCATCACGTACAGGCTCCCCGAAAAGAGTACCGTCCCCGCCACGAAGAGCCAGCCGGCCCACTGCGGCAGCGCGCCGGGCCAGCGCGACGCCGCCCACGCGACGGCGACCAGGCCCAGCGCGTGGTACATCTGATATCGGGCGCCGGTCTCGAAGACGGCGAGGAGATCGGGGGTGAGCCGCGCACGGAGTCCGTGCGCCCCGAACGCGCCGGCGGCCACGGCCACGAACGCCGATCCGGCGCCCAGCGCGAAGAAGAGCCTATCCACGCTTGACCTGTGCCGCCACCATCTCGGAGGGAGAGGCCACCCGGTCGGCCCAGGCGCCGAGCGCGGTCATCAGCAGCAGGAAGACAATGTCTGCCACGGCGATGGCGGGAACGCTCGGCGGCGGTGGTCCGAAGAGGGAGGCGAGGTACACTGCCACCAGCAACACGACGACGACCGCGAGCCTGAAGGGCCGAACCGGGTGGCGCCGTGACCTGAACGCCACGTAGATCACGAGGCCCGCGGCGAGCACGACGAACTCGAGCGCCACGCTCAACCCGAAGTGATTCCACAATCCCAACCCGACCTTGAGCGAGTCGCCGCCCCGTACGGAGAGGTCGGGAAGGTGCACCAGGAAATCGAGCACGAAGTGCGAAGCCGCCACGATGCCGACCAGCAAGGATGCCTGCCACTGTCTGGTGGTGTTTCTCGTCGGCCACGAGTAGTAGACGATCGCGGCGGCGATGCCCCAGCCGATGGCGCCCACCAGGCTGTGCGAGATGGGATAGTCGATGAATTCGAGCGTGAGCAGCGGGTTGGGATTGGGAATGATGCGCACATGCTCCCAGCCGAGCAGCAGGAAGCATCCCCACAGCAGGTCGGCGAGCTGGGTGGCGGCGAACAACGTGCCGAGGGAGACTTTGGGCTCCGCGCGCTTCAGCGCGAGCGCGACACCGTAATGTCCGAGAAACATGGCTCAGGATCTCCTGCTATCGGGAGAGAAAGACCTCCAGCCGCCGGCGGAACTCGGGCGTCTGCAGCGCCTGCAACTGTGCCGCTCCCTCGGTGGCGAGCGTTTGCTCGAGCGCGCCCAGCTCCCCGGCTCGCACGAGCCGCTTGATGGCCCTGATGCTGGCCGGCGCGGCGGCGAAGAGCTTGTCCGTGACGGTCTTCATTCCCTCCTCCATCGAGGCATCGTCCACCACCTCGTCGACGAGACCGATCGCATGCGCTTGCACCGCATCGAGCGTCTCGCCGGCCATCAGGAGACGAAGCGCGGGGCCGACCCCGACGAGGCGGGGGAGCGTAAATGTGGAGCCACCGTCGGGGACGAGCCCCATGCGGGCAAACGCAGAGGTGAACCGGGCGCTGGTGCCGGCGATGCGAAGGTCGCACGCGACGGCCAGATCGAGACCGAACCCGGCCGCGAAGCCCTGCACGACGGCGATGACCGGCGCCGGGCATCGGACGACCGCCAGGACCGCCGCCTGAAAGTCGCCCAGGCCTCGCTGCAGCTCATGAGTGCTCGCCGTGTCCCCGACCGCACGGAGCCAGGTGAGGTCGAGGCCGGCACAGAAATGCCCGGCTGCTCCCGTCAGGACGACGAGCTCCACGCCGCTGTCCTCTTCCACGCCGTCGAGGCGGTGCGCCAGCTCGCGGGCGAGCTCCGGGGTGAGCGCGTTCCGCCGTGCCGGCCGGTTGAGGGTGATCCGGTACATCGGCCCGTCGGTGCGGGAGAGCAGCTCCTCCGTCATCTCCGCCGGACGGTCAGGACGGGTCGGGAGGCACGGCCATCCCCATCACGTTGAAGCCGTTGTCCACGTAGATCACGCTGCCGGTGATGGCGCGGGAGAGCGGACTGCAGAGAAAGGCCGCGGTGGATCCCACGTCGGTGGCGTCGATGGGGCGCGGCAATGGCGAGTTGGCGGCGGCGTAGTTGATCATCATATCGATGAAGCCGATCGCCGAGGCCGCCCGCGACGCCCAGGGTCCGGCGGAGATCGCGTTGACCCGCACTCCCCACCGCCGTCCCGCTTCGTACGCGAGCGTCCGGGTGTCCGCTTCCAGGGCGGCCTTGGCGGACGACATGCCGCCGCCGTACCCGGGAATGACCCGCTGCCCCGCGAGATAGGTGAGCGAGAGAAACGCGCCGTGTGGCCGCATGAGCGGTGAGAGATTGCGAACGAGCGACACGTTGCTGTACGCACTCACGCCCACCGCCGCGAGGTAGCCCTGGCGGCTGGTGTCCACGAGCGGCGACCTGACCTCGGGCGCGTTGGCGAGACTATGGACGACGATGTCGAGCGCCTGGTTGCCGAAGTCCTGCTCGATGCGTGCGCACAGCCCCGTGATCGAGAAGTCGCCCTGGTCCTTGTAGCGCTTGTTCTCCCGTATCTCGGCCGGCGCCTCCTCGAGCGTATCGTACGCGGCATCGAGCGGGTAGATGCGCTCGAACTCGAGTGTCCGTCCGTCCGGGAGGCGTGAGGACTCCTGAAGTTTTCCGCGCTCCAGGAGCTTGGTGAAGATGCCGAGCGCGGGCGGCCAGCTGCCCACGCACACGGATGCGCCGGCCTCGGCGAGCGACTTGGCGATGGCGAAGCCGAAGCCGCCATCATCGGAGACGCCGGCAACAAGGGCACGCTTTCCGGTGAGGTCGATCGCGAGCATGAGGAGAGATCCCTGGAAATGTTCGGCGTGAATATAGTCGCCCCGGCGCGGGCGGCGCCTATTCCGAGCGCAGCACCTCGAGCGGAGGCCGGCGGAAAACGTCGCGACTGTTGAGCAGCCCCACCCCAACCGTGAGCCCCACGACCGCCAGCACCAGCCCCGCAAGCGGCAGGGGCGCCGGTGTGAATTCGCCCTCGAAGAGAAAGCGCGCCAGCGCCCACGCGGCGGCGAGGGCGAGCGCCACGGCCGCCACCGATGCCATGACTCCGAGCGAGAGATACTCCGCCAGCACCACCCGGACGAGCTGCGCACGGGTGGCGCCGAGGGTGCGAAGCAGCGCTCCCTCGCGGACGCGCTGAAAGCGGCTCGTGGCGAGCGCGCCCGCGAGCACCAGCGCTCCGGTCGCAAGGGTGAAGAATGCCATGAAGCGGATCGCCAGCACCACCCGGCTGATCAACCCTTCGAGGGTCTGCTGCACCGAGGAGAGATCGAGCGTGCTCACGTTGGGAAAGCGCTCCGCGAGCCGCCGCTGGAAGACGCCCCGGTCCTCGGCGCGCTCGATCCGTGTGAGAATGGCGAACGACTGCGGCGCGGTCTCGATGATGCCGGGAGCGAACACCACGAAGAAGTTGGGCTCGAACCGCGCCCACTCCACGTCGCGGAGGCTCGCCACCCTCGTCGGGATCTCGACGCCCTGCACGTCCCACACGATCGTATCTCCCACGGTCACACCGAGCTCGCCGGCCACCTCCGATTCCAGCGACACCTCCCCAGCCGCCTCCTTCCCATGCCACCAGCTCCCCTTCACCACGCGCTCCGACGCGACGATGGTATCGCGGTAGGTCGAGCGGTACTCCCGCCGGAAGGCCCACCCGTTGCGCGGCTCGCCGCTGTCGTCGGCGCCGGCGTCGTTCGAGGTATCGGCGAGGATCGCCGCCACTGGCCGCCCCTTGACCGACTGGAGCCGCATCGGGACGATCGGCACGGGCCCCACCGAGGGCAGTCCGCCGTCGCCGAGCAGCCGGTCAATCGCGAGGCGCTGATCCGGCTGCACGTCGAAGAGCACGAGGTTCGGGCGGGCAGGGCCGCCGGTGAGCCGCAGGGTGCGAAGCAGATTCGCCTGGACCAGCAGCAGGGTGCCGAGCAGGAAGGCGCCGAAGCCGATGGCCAGGACGATCGTCGCCGTCTGATTCGACGGGCGCTGAAGGTTGGCCACGCCCTGCCGCCACACGTAGGGCAGGCGCGTCGGCGCCCACCTGCGCGCGGCCGCCGCGAGCGCCCATGCCGCGCCCCAGAGAACGAGCAAGGCCACGGCGATGCCGGCGGAGAAGACGGCGCCGTGGCGCCAGCTCCCCGCCTGCCACGCCGCCAGAACGACACAGCTGGCTACCAGCGCCAGCGCCGCTGCCGCGCCCCAGGCATCGAGGCGCCGGCGCCCCTCGCTCTCATACGGCTGCCGGAGCGCCGCGAGTGGCGGCACTCGCCGCACCGACAGGAGCGGCATGGCGGCAAAGAGGAGCGCGATCCACACGCCCACACCCACTCCAGCGGCCGCGGCGGACCAGGAGATCCGCGGCTGCACGTCTATCGGCAGCAATCCGGCCAGCAGTCGCGGAAGCGCGCGCTGTGCCGCCATTCCTCCCGCGGCCCCGATGACGCTGCCGGCCAGCGCCATCACCGCGGCCTCGAGCGCGTACACCGCCAGCAGCGGCCAGGCGCCTGCGCCGAGACAGCGCAGCACGGCGATGGTCTCACGGCGCTGGCGCATGAACACCACCATCGCGCTCGACACGCCGATCCCGCCCAGAAGCAGTGCCACGAGCCCGACCAGCCCGAGATACCGCGTCAGACGCGACAGCGTGTCCTCGAGATCGTTGCGGTCCTCGGCCACCGTTCTCACGCGCACTCGCTCCGCACGCATCGGCGCGCGGTAGCGATCGGCCACGGCCTGGGCCGGTCGCCCCGGTGCGAGCTGTACGAACGCCGCATATTCCGCCCGCGAGCCGAAACCGAGGAGTCGGGTCTCGCCGAGGAACCGGGCGGGGATGTACACCTTCGGGCCGAGCGCGGTTCGCAAGCCGGTATTTCCCGGCGCGCTCTCGATCGACCCGGTGATGGTGAATCGGGTGTCGCCGAGCGAGAGGGTGTCGCCCACTCGCGCGCCGAGCGCCGCAAGCAGCGACGGGTCCGCCACGACGAACCGGCCCTCCTGCAATCCGCTCCAGGCCGCCGCCGGAACGGTCACGATTTTCCCATAGAACGGATAGCCGGGCTCGACCGCCTCGATCTGGACCAGACGGCTGCCGGTGGTCCGGGGGACGTAGGCCATCGCCGAGAAGCGGGTGACGCGCGCCACCCGGGCACCGGAGGCGGCGATCGAATCGAGCACTCCTCGTGCGACTGGCGTGAATGGCCGGCGGCTCGTGAGGGCCAGGTCGGCGCCGAGGAGCGACTGGGCCTGGGCGCGGACGGAGTCACGAACGTTGTCGGCGAACGAGGCGACGGCCACGAGCGCCGCGACGCCAATGGCGACGGAGCCGACCAGCGGAAGGAGGCGGCGCGGGGCGGCGCGCAGCTCCCGCACGGCCATGCGCAGCACGAAGCCGGGAGGCGTCACGCGGCGGTGTCGGTGACGAGGCGCCCGCCTGAGAGGCGGATGGTCCGACGGGCGCGGGCGGCGAGCTCGAGATCGTGCGTCACGAGAATCAGCGTGGTGCCGGTATCACGATTCAGCTCGGCCATGAGATCGATGATCGTGGCGCCGGTCGCGGTATCCAGATTTCCGGTGGGCTCGTCCGCGAAGAGGACACGCGGCCGTGTGCTGAAGGCGCGGGCGAGGGCCACGCGCTGCTGCTCTCCCCCCGAGAGCTGCGCCGGATAGTGATCGCGCCGGTCGTCGAGGCCCACGCGCGTGAGCAGCTCGACGGCGCGGGCGCGCGCGACTTCCCCCCGCAGCTCGAGCGGCACCTGCACGTTCTCGATCGCGGTGAGCGTGGGGATCAGCTGGAACGATTGAAAGACGAAGCCCACCTTTTCGGCGCGCAGCCGCGCACGCCGGTCTTCGTCGAGCGCGCCGATTTCCTGGCCATCGAGATGCACGGTGCCGCTGGTGGGCCGGTCGAGTCCAGCCAGCAGTCCGAGGAGTGTGGTCTTCCCGCTTCCCGACGGACCGAGAACTGCGACGAAGGCGCCCGGGTCCACTTCGAGCGTGATATTGTTCAGCACGGTGAGCGGGCGGCCGCCGGATGCATACGTCTTGGTGAGAGAGGCGCAGCTCAGCATGCGGTCAATGATAAGTGGGTATGGCTGGACCGGTCTCGCGGTGGCCGCAGTCCTGGCGTGCGGCGGCGATTCCCCGAAACCGGTCCCTGCATCGGCCGCCGTTCCGGAGGTGCAGCGCGCACGAGTGGTGTTCCTTGGTACCAGTCTCACCGCCGGGCTTGGTGTCGAGCCTTCCGAGGCGTATCCAGCCCTCATCCAGAAGAAGATCGACTCCGCGGGACTTCCATTCCAGGTCGTGAATGCGGGTCTGAGCGGGGAGACTTCGGCGGGCGCGCTGCGAAGAATCGAATGGCTGCTCCACCAGCCACCCGCGGTCCTGGTGATCGAGACGGGCGCCAACGACGGGCTCCGCGGCCAGAACGTGGACTCGCTGAAGAGCAACATTCAGGCGATCATCGACCGCGCCAATCATCTCGCGCCCAGGCCGCGCATCGTGCTCGTCGGAATGCAGATGCTGACCAACTACGGCGCCGAGTACGTCCAGCGGTTTGCGGCTGTGTACCCTGACCTGGCCAGGAAGAACGGCATCCCGCTCGTTCCCTTTCTGCTGCAGGGAGTCGCGGGCGTCGATTCGCTCAACCAGCCCGACCAGATCCACCCGACCGCCGCTGGCCATCGGCTGCTCGCGGAAACGGTGTGGCGCACACTGGCGCCGGTGCTCGAAGCGAGTCGGTCACCGGTTGGACTCCAGCAGAATCTCCCCAAGCGCGGCGACGGCGGCGTCGATCTCCGTCCGGGTGTTGTAATAGTGGGGTGAGATCCGCAGTGCGGACGTCGTGCCCTTGGCGTCCATGTCGATGACGGCGTCGGAGCGGTCGGGCGAGCTGGTGTTGATGCCCCGGGCGCGGAGTCTGAGCTTCACGTCCGCCGCGTCGAGCCCGCCAGGCCGGATCGTCACGATGGCGCAGAGCTCGGCGCCGCGATCGAGCACCCGGACTTCCGGCACCGCGGCAAGGCGTTCTCTCGCGTACGCAGCCAGCGCCCGGCACTGGTCCTTCGCCGTTTCGATTCCCACATCGAGCGCGTAGCGCGCCGCGGCGCCGATGCCGAGCAGGAGCGCCGCCGACATTTCCCACGATTCAAAGCGCCGCGCATCGGGGGCCAGCTCGAAGGCGTCGGCCTCGGTCCACCTGGCGCCATGCATGTCCACGAGCAACGGATGCGCGCCGGCCGCGATCGCACGATCGGACACGTAGAGAAAGCCGATGCCGCGGGGCCCCCGGAGAAATTTGCGCGCGGTACCCGCGAGGTAGTCGCACTGCACGCGTTCCACGGCGATGGGGATCTGTCCCACGGCCTGGCAGGCATCTACCAGGTACGGCACCTCTCGCGACCGGCAGATCGCGCCAATGGCTTCGATCGGCTGTACGAGCCCCGAGTTGGTGGGCACCCACGTGAGCGCCACCAGGGTCACCTTGCGGCGGTTGAGCAGGGAGCGCACGGCCTCGGGATCCACGCCGCCCTCGGGCGCATCGGGCGCGCGAACCACCTCCACGCCGCGGCGTCGCGAGAGCGAGATGTACATGATCTGGTTGGAGGCGTAGTCCGAGTTGCTGGTGACGATCACGTCGCCGGGGGCGAAGTCGAACGCCTCGAGCGCCTGCATGAAGGCGAGCGTCGAGTTCTGGGTAAAGGCGATGTTCCGGCCCCGGGTGCCGAGGAGCGTGCCGACGTCTTCGTAGGCGCGGCGGATTGCCTCGACGCTGGCCTCGAACGCCTCGTAGCCACCGAGCTCGTCCTCGAGCCGGAGATGCGCCGCGACGGTCTGGTGCACCACGCGCGGAGTGAGCGATGCGCCGGCGTTGTTGAGGTGCGCCAGGGCATCGCAACCGGGGGTATCCTTCCGCCAGCGACTGATCATCGTTCAGCCACCTTTCGCTCAGTGGACGAATGCGGACGCGCGGCCCAGCTTTGTAGCTCGCCGATTCCGCGTTCCCAATGCTGGATGAGCAGCCGGTGGGCGGTCTCGCGATCGTGCCTGCGCAGCGCTTCGGCGATTTTCTGGTGAGGCAGCGTCGAGAGGGCAATCCGGGCTGCATTTCTGAGATAGGCCGCCAGGTATCGCCGGGAGACCTGGCGGAGCTGCGCGATCAGATCGAGCAGGTGTCGGTTGGGGCAGCCCTCGAGAAGGACGCGGTGCCACTCGTCCTCGAGGTCCACGCAGCGCATGGCGTCTCCCCGGGTCTGTTCGAGCTGCGCGTCGATCTTCGCGAGTCGATCCAGCCGCTCAGCGGGGAAATCGGGGGTCAGCTCCAGGGCGAGCGACTCGATGGATCCGAGGATTTGCCCAACCTGGCCGATCTCGACTTCATCAAATGGGGGGACACGGAAGCCGCGCCCGAGGTCGGAGTCGAGCACGCCCTCGCGGGTGAGGCGGAGCAGCGCCTCGCGCACCGGCGTCCGGCTCACCCCCAGGGTGGCGGCCAGATCGGTATCCCGGACCCGGCTCCCCGGCGCGGCATCGCCGCGATGGATGGATTCGAGGATTTCACGGTATACCTGGTCTCGAAGCGGAAGTCTGGTCAGCATGCGGGGTTGGGGACTCCAATGGCTATTGAGTGAGTTGAAGTTTGTATAGTATTTGATATCTTGTATACAACATTTTAAATACAGACCGCGTGAAGCACAAGCCTCATCACCATCCGTTCCATCGGCTGGATCTGCGACTCTCGACACTCAATGAGGCCATCCCAATGCCGACATGGCGTCCCACCTTTGGTTTGACCCTCCTGGCGCTCTCGCTTCCTGCCGCCCCGCTGCCGGCCCAATCGGAGGCCTCGCTCAAGCAATACTTCGAGGGGCGCACGGTCACCGTCAGGATCGCGATGCCCGGCACGGAGGACGGGATCGACCTGTACCCCGACGAGAGTCCTTCGCTCGACTATCCGCGGTACGCCGACCGGCTCAAGGACAACGGCACGGCAATCAGGTCCGGCGAAACGGTCATGATCACCAAAATCAAGGTCAAGTCGAAGCTGATCGAGTTCCAGCTTGGCGGGGGTGGGTACGGCACGATGGGTGACGAAACGTCCTCCGGCGTGAGCGTTTCCTCCGCGCCGAAAACCAGGCGGGAGAAGAATCTCGAGGGGGAGCTCAAGCGCGAGACCGATCCCGTGAAGAGGCGTGCGATGAACGAGGAGCTCGACGATCTGCGGAAGGACCGCGAGCGGGAGGACGCCCGCAATCACGCCGCCGTCGCCGACGCGGAGGAGACCAGGAAGCAGACGATTCGCCAGCGCCGGCTCGAGGGCGGCTCCCGCTTCAATCTGCGATACCGGAGCAACATTCCTCTCCCTGCCCTCACGCCGGACGCGGTGAAGCAGGCGCTCGCCGCGTACATCTCATTCGAACCGGAGTCGACAACTCCCTCGCCGCTTCAGCCGGCAGGGGTGACACCGCCTTCCGCGCCGACGGCTCCTGGGCTGCCGCGGAAGGGAATGCTGCTCGCCGAGGTGGAGGGGCTGCTGGGAACTCCCCAGAAGGCGACCGAGCGGATGGAAGGACGGCTCAAGGTTCTGACCCGCACGTACTCCGTACAGGCGGGAGAGATCAGCGCCGAATTCGTCGAGGGGGTCCTGATCCGATATACCGCATCGTCCAGGTGACCCACCCGATCATCGAGGAGGAGCGGTTGAAGCCGGCAGCGGCCCGACCGGGATCGTGACCGATCCGAATCCGGCGGTGGGGTGGTCGGCGTATCGCAAGTCGAAGATGTGCACGAGCGCCCCGCCGCCCGGCGCAGCGTCCACCTGAAATACCGGAAACCGGGCCCATGACAGAAACCGTTTGCCGAGTGGCGTCGTCACGGCCGTGCTGACCGCCGCCCCGGCCGGCCGGGCGCGGGGGTAGCGCTCGATCGACGCCGGGTCGATGTGAGGCCGACGAAGCCAGTGAAACGTCCCTTTCCAGTAGCCGCTCCGCTGTGTCGCCACCACCTCCCGCACGAAGGGCGTCACCAGCACCGGTCCCACCATCAGCGCGTCCACCCGCTCGCCGGTCAGTGCGGTCAGCTCGCCGGCGGTGATCCTCCTCGCCAGCACGCCCGACAGCGCCATCGCCGCGATGTACGCCGCCGAGAGCAGGAGCGCCGCGCGCGCCGGGCCGGTGTTCAGCCCGGATGTTCTCCGGCCCCGTCGTCGTCCGCTCCAGACGAACCCGAGCCCCAGCATGAGCCAGAGCCAGGGATCGACGATGAAGAGGGTATCGCCGTAAAACCACCGGCCGCTGAACGGCATCAGCCAGCGGACGCCGTAGGTATTGAGCGTATCGAGGATCGGATGGGTGAGGATCGCGATGCCGGCGAGGAAGACCAGTTGCGAGGGAACGGCTCCGGACGGCAGCGCGGCCCGTCCCGCGCGGCGCACGATATGGTCGAAGCCGAGCATCGCCGCCGCGAGAACGAACGGAAGGACGAAGAGCGCGGGAATGCCGTGGGTCCACCCGCGGCGGAAGCCCAGGTCCGCCGCCGGGCCGTCGAGGAAGGCGAGAACATCGATGTCGGGGAGATTGGCGCCGATGAGAAGAGTGGCGGCTCCCCAGGAAGTGCGCCGGGAGAGCCCGCTTCGCGCCAGCGTGGCGCCGACCAGCGTGTGACAGATCGGATCTATGCCGCCCTCATCCGCCGATGCGCCGCGTGAACCCTCCCACCAGGCGGAAGGGACTGGTGCCGTCCACGAAGGTCCAGCGAAACTCGAGAAACGGTTTGGTCGCCGCCTCGGGCTGGGCGGCGATGAGTCCGAAGAAGAGATTGTAACCGGTCCGCGTCTTGTCCCCGCCGAAGTGCACGAAGGCGATGCCGCCTCCGCCGTACACCGACCCGCCCGGGCCGAACTTGATATCCGCGTCGCCGTTGGCCTGCCAGCCGGTCTTCCCGTGCTTCGGGAAGAAGACGTCCGCGCTCGGGCGGATCTCGAGCTTGTCCCCCGCCGGAAGCCGGGCCAGCGCGCCGAGACTCCATGCATGATTCTCGAAGTCGCGCCCGCCGCGAGGCCCCACCTCGAACGGCCCCTGAAAAAACGCCTTCTTGGCGGGGCGATGCTGCGCGGATGCGATCGCGGGCGCGAGCAGCGCGGCCGCGACGAGCACGACGGTGCGCGCCTTCACGAGGTGGGCACCGGATTGCCATCCGCATCGAGGATGTGAAGATCCCCGAGGCCGAGCTCACGGAGCGGAGCCTCGATCTTCGCGCGATCGCCGACGATGATCCACACCAGGTGGTCCGGCTCCACGGTTTCCACAGCCGCGGCCGTCACGGAGGCCGGGGTCTGCGCGCGGATCCGTTCGGCGTAGGTATCGAAGTAGCGGTCGTCGAGCCCGAAGGTGACGATATCACCGATGCTCCCGGCGAGCGCGCCCATCGTTTCCCAGGTGCCCGGAAGGGTCAGCGTGAGCGATGCCTTGGCCCGCTCCAGCTCATCGGGTTGTACCGGCCGGTCCGCCACGATGCCTCGCAGCTCCTTCAGGATCTCGGCAGCGGCTTCCTTCGTCTTGTCGGTCTGCACCGGCGCATAGGCCAGAAATGGTCGCTGGCCCCGTGCATCGCGGATGAAGCTGCCCGCGCCGTACGCCCAGTGCTTGTCCTCACGCAGATTCATGTTGAGCCTCGAGCCGAAGTCGGTGCCGAGCACCGCGCTCATTGTTTCGATGGCGGGCTCGTCGGAGTTGGATTTTGGCGGGGCGACGTTGCCCGCGATGATCACCGACTGGAGTGAGCCCGGCCGGTCGAACAGGTACA
The DNA here is from genome assembly GCA_039930845.1 of Gemmatimonadales bacterium. Lineage (GTDB taxonomy): Bacteria > Gemmatimonadota > Gemmatimonadetes > Gemmatimonadales > GWC2-71-9 > CAVVWJ01. Next base: position 8,451 of record JBDTTA010000022.1, on the reverse strand, counting down.
CAGCCGGATGGGGCTGCTGCGCCACCTCGCCGATGTTCTTCTGCGGCACGTCGCCGGGCTTCCAGCCCGCGAAGAGGCGCTCGATCCTGGGCTTGATCTCCGCCATCGTGGTCGCGCCGACCACGATGAAGGTGGCATGGTTGGGCTTGAACCAGGTCTGGTGGAACTTCACCAGATCGGCGCGGGTGATCTTCTGTGTGGAGGCCTCGGTGCCCGAGCCGCTCCACGGATTGGCGTACGCGTGGCCTTCGCCGAAGACGAGCCTCGGGAAGACGCGGAGTGCGAGGCCGATGGGATCGGCTTTCTCGCGCTGAATCTGGGCGAGCCGCTGGCGCTTGAGCCGGTCGAGATCGGTCTGTCGGAACGCGGGGTGGAGGATTACGTCGGCGAAGATCTCCAGCGAGGGATCGAGGTTGTCGTGCAGCGCTTCGAGCGAGACGCTGGAGACATCGAGTCGCGAGCCTGCCCCCAGGTTGGCGCCGAGGCTGGCGAGGCGATCGCTGATCTGCAGGCCGGTGCGGGTCGCCGTGCCTTCATCGAGCATCGACATCGCGAGGCTTGCCGTTCCGGGCAACGCAAACTGGTCCGATGCGAAACCGGCATCGACGAGCAGATCGAGCTGGACCTGCGGAATCGACCGCCGCTCGGCGAGCACGATCTTGAGGCCGTTGGACAGGGTGGCGCGCTCGAGGGTGGGAAAGGCCGGGGCAGGGGTGGGGCCGACGTCCGGGAGCCTCGAGCGGTCTACCCCGGTCGTGGCGGCGGTGTACTCGGGGAAGGGGTGCACTTCGAGTGTGTAGTCGCCATCGCCGAGCCAGCGCGCGGCGGTTCCGCGCACCCGCGCGGTGGTGGCCGCGGCGATCTGCCGCAGCCGCACGGTGTAGAAATCGGGCCGGCCGGCAAAGACCTCGCCTTGCGCGAGCACGTCCGATTTTCCGCCGAATCCGCCGATGCGCTCGACGCCCCGGATGAACGCCGCGCGCGCCCGGGTCTTGACGCGGGCCAGCTCCGCCGGGTTGGGCCCCGTGGCGAGGAAACGTGCGAGCTCCTCGTTGACGGCGTGCTCCACCCTGGCGAGATCCACGCCGGGACGGGCGCTCGCCGTGACCATGAAGAGTCCGCCGATCTCGCGCAGGTCGAGGGAGGCGTCGACGTCGGTGGCAATCTGTTCGTCGTACACCAGCCGCTTGTACAGCCGGGACGACTTGCCGTCGCTCAGTACCGACGCGGCAAGCTCGAGGTACGTCGCGTCGGACGAGCCCCACTGCGGCACGTTCCACACCTTGTAGAGTCGGCTCTGCGGCACCCGGTCCTGCATCACCCCGCGCTGGCTTCCGCTGCGTTTCGCCACCCACGTTTCCTGCCGGGCCACGGGGGGGCCCGCCGGAATATCTCCGAAGTACCGCTCGACCTTTTCCTTCGCGACCTTCGCGTCCACGTCGCCGGCGATGACGAGCACGGCGTTCGACGGCCCGTAGTACGTCTGGAACCATCCCTTGACGTCGTCGAGGCTGGCCGCGTCGAGATCGGCCATCGAGCCGATGACGGTCCAGGAGTACGGATGGTTGGCCGGAAAGAGCCTGGGCGTCAGGAAGTCCCACACTTTCCCGTACGGCTCATTCTCGTTCTGCCGCTTTTCGTTCTGCACGACGCCGCGCTGTTCGTCGAGCTTGGCCTGGCTGATGGCGCCCACAAGGTGCCCCATGCGATCGGACTCGAGCCAGAGGGCCAGATCGAGCGCCCCCGTGGGGACATTCACGAAATAGTTGGTGCGATCGTTGCTCGTCGTGCCATTCAGGTCCGTGGCGCCCACTCGCTCGAGCGGCGCCTGGGTCTCCTTGTCGTAGTGCTCACTGCCGTTGAACATCAGGTGCTCGAAGAGATGGGCAAACCCGGTGCGGCCGGGCTGCTCGTTCTTCGAGCCGACGTGGTACCAGACGTTCACCGCGACGATCGGTGCCTTGTGGTCCTCATGCACGATGAGCGTGAGGCCGTTGGAGAGCACGAAGCGCTGATAGGGAATGGCGATGCCGGACTGGGCGCACAGCGGGATCGGGCAGGCCAGCAGGCTCAGCGCCGCAAGACTGCCGGTGATGCGAACGGCCACGGAGGACCTCACGGAAGAGACGACGATGCCGGGATGGTCTGATTGATGCCGAGCCAGTAGTGGCCAAGCGCCTGCAGCATGGCCCGGAACTCGGCGAAGACCACCGGCTTCTGAACGATGCTGTTGGCCCCCAAATGATAGCATTGCGCGATCTCGCGTGGCTCCGCGGAGGAGGTCAGCATGACCACCGGCGCGCCCCCGGCGCGGGGGCTCGCGCGGATGGCGCGAAGCACGTCGAGGCCGTCGAGTCGCGGCAGCTTGACGTCGAGAAGAATGAGGCGTGGAAGCGGCAGCCGCTGCCGGTGCCGGAACGCCCCGCGCGCGAGGAGGTAGTCGAGCGCCTCCTCGCCGTCGCGTGCTACGCCGATCCGGACATCCGGTTGGAAGTCGGCGAGCTGGCGAAGCGTGAGCTCCACCTCGAGCGGATCGTCGTCCACCAGGAGGACGTCCACTTCGTCGGGGAGGCTCACCGCTTGCGACCGCCGAACGTCATGAAAATCGTCGCGCCCACGTCGGACTCGGCTTCCGCCCATACCCGTCCGCCATGACGCTGTGCGATGCGCTGCACGAGGGCGAGTCCCGCGCCGTTGCCCTCGAACTCATCGGAACGATGGAGCCGCTGAAAGGCGCTGAACAGCTTCCCGGCGTGCGCCATCCGGAATCCGACGCCGTTGTCCTGCACGGCGATGCCCGCTTCGCCGTCGGCGTCCACGGGCCGGATGCGGATCACCGCGCGCGCGCGAGGCCGGGTGAACTTGAGGGCGTTGGAGAGCAGCTCGTCGAGCGCGGTGCGCACCAGCGTCGGGTCCGCCTGCACGGCGGGCAGCGGCTCGATCTGCCAGTCGACCACGCGGCCTTCGATGCCGGGCTGCAGCCCGTCCACCGCGTCCTCGACGACCCGCCCCAGATCCACTTCCCGTTTGAGAAGGTCCTGGCGCGCCACTCTCGCGAACTTCACCAGATGATCCACCATTTCCGCCATCCGGGTGGCGCCTTCGCCGATACGCTTCGCATAGTGGCGAAGGCCCGGCTCGAGACCAGGACCGCCGTCGAGGAGGAGCATGTCGGCGAAGCCGCTGATGTGGCGGAGGGGGTCGCGCAGGTCGTGTGAGACGGCGTGCAGCAACGTGTCGGTTTCCGCGGTGGCCGCCCGCAGCGCGGCCCCGGACTCGGCCACTCGGCGCTCGAGCTCTCCGGTCTGCCGGCTCAGCTCCTCGCGCAGCCGTGCGTGCTGGATCGCGATGGCGAGCGGCGCGGCGATTTCCAGGGCGATGTCGCGATGCTCGCTGTCGAAGGCTTTCGGCGTTCGGGAGGCGAGATTGATCTCGCCGATCGCCTCCCCGTCCACGAGGAGCGGCACCGAGAGCATGCTCCGCATCCCCTCGCCGCGAAGCTGATGCAGAATCGGCGGCGGCGACTCCATCGCGCCCAGATCTTCGATGTTCCTGACGGCGCCATGGCGCAGCACCTCGATCGGCGAGAGGGACTCGATCGGCAGCACCGTGGCGGGCAGCGCGGTGGTCTCGGCGTACCCCGCGATCATCTGCGCCTGCCCCCGGCCCAGGTCGAAGAGCAGCACGCTGCAGCGCTGGCACGGCACCATCCGGCGGATGCGGCCCAGGGCGGCGCGCCCGATCTCGGCGGGTGACCGTGCGGCCAGGACGGAGTGGTCGAGATCGTGCAGCACGGTGAGCCGTTCCGCCGTGCGGCGCAACCGGTCCTCCGCGCGCTTGCGCTCGGTGATGTCGGTGACCATGCCGACCGAGCCCACTACCGAGCCGTCGCGTCCCACGATCGGGCTGCCGGAGACGAGTCCCCAGAGCTCCTCGCCATCGCGGCGGCGAAAGCGGAGGTCGCTCGTTCCGCCCTTCGACCCGCCGCCGTACAGCGACTTCTGCGCGCCGTCTCTCGACGCGGCATCGATGAACTCGAGAACCGGCCGGCCGAGCATTGCCCCGTTCTGATAGCCGAGCAGCTCGACCATGCGCTGATTGACGTAGGTAATCATCCCCCGGTCGTCCGACACCCAGATCCCTTCCTGGGCGACATCCACGAGCTGCTTGAAGCGCTGCTCGCTGTCCTGCAGTGCGCGGGTGCGGTCTTCCAGGCGGGCCTGTCTCGCCTCGAACGCCGCCGCATGGCCCAGCGCCGCGCCGGCGAGGCCGGCCAGCAGTTGCAGCGCCTTCGCATCGCGTTCGGTGAAGGCGTTGGGCTGGGGCGCGACCACCTTGAGCACGCCGAGCGTGCGCTGATCGTCGCTGAGTGGCACGGCAAGGAGGCTCTGGATGCCGAGCGCCTGGTACGCATCATGGCTGATCCGCTCGTCGGTAAACACATCATCCGACCGCTGAAGCTCACCGGTGCGGATGCAGAGCCCCGACAGGCTGCTCGCCACCTTGAGCCGCGGCGCGTCGGTGCCGGCGACCACCTGGGGAACGATATCCTCGCCGTCGAGCACCTCGATCACGGCCCCGCTCGCGCCGGTGAGTCCCCGGCTTCGCTCGGCGATCACCCGCATGACCGTGGCGGAGTCGAGCCCGGCTCCGGCCACCGCCTGCTGGACTTCGATGACGGCCTGGAACAGCTCGGCGTCTCGCCGCAGCTCCTCCTCCGCGAGCTTTCGCTCGGTGATGTCGTACTCGGTGCCGAGGAATCCGACGCGTCGGCCGACCTTGTCGCGAAGCGTTTCCCAGGTGCTGGCACACCAGCGGACCTGGCCGGCGCGGGTGACAACGCGGTACTCCTGGTCGCGCAGGACACCACCGCGCTCGAGCCGGTCCCATTCGGCCAGGAGCGCCGAGCGATCGTCGGAATGGATGTACTGGAGAAATTCCTGGTCGCGAACGTCCTCTTCGGCGTACCCGGTGAGACGTTCGAAGGCCGGATTGACCCTGATGAGCCGCCGCTGCATGTCGTACGCGATCACTCCCTCGCGCATCGTCGCGGTCACCGCGCCGAGCTGCCCCCTGGCATCGGATGCTTCGCGCGCCCGCCGGCTGGCCCGGCGCATCTGCAGCAGCAGCGCGACGAGCAGGAGTGCGGCGAGCACCGCGAGGGTCATGATCAGCGTGCGTTCGGGCGGGAGACCCTGCAGGGAAAATCCGGACATTCGGCTATCCGATCATGTCAACGCACCGGCGCCGGCAGGGTCGCTGAGCACATGGCGCACCTTCCGGAGGAGGCTGTCGAGCGAGAATGGCTTTTCCAGGAATTCGGTGCCCGGGGCAAGCATGCGCTGCCGGGCAATGGACTCGTCGCTGGTACCGGAGACGTACAGCACCTTGATGGCGGGGCGGTGGATGCCCAACCGAGCGGCCAGCTCGCGCCCGCTCACCCGCGGCAGGTACATGTCCGTGATGAGCAGGTGGATGTGGCCGGCATGCCGGTCGGCGATGGCCATGGCCGCTTCGGCATCGGAGGCGGCGAGCACGGTGTAGCCGGACCGCTCGAGCACGCGCCGCGCCAGGTCGCGCACCTGCGGCTCGTCCTCCACGACGAGCACCGTCGCGGTACCGGCGTACTTCGGGCGGCCCGTCTTCCCGCCGTCCGCGCCGACTCTCGCACTCTCGGCGAATGGCAGATACAGGGAGACGGTCGTGCCCTGGCCCGGCTGGCTGTCGATGTCCACGAATCCGCCGCTCTGCCGGGCGATGGCCGCGATCGAGTCCAGGGTCAGGCTCGAGCTCATGACGGCCCCGGTGTCGCGGAGCGCGAGCGCTACATAATCGCCGTGGCGCATGCCCGGAAAGCGGGCCACGTCTCCTTCGCCCAGCGTGACCTTCCGCGTGGATACCTCCAGGGTGCCGCCGTCGGGCATCGCGTCTCGGGCGCCGGCGCTGAGCTGGAGCAGCACCTGTTCGAGCTGTCCGGGGTCGGCCATGACGGGATCGATCTGGGGGTCGAGCGACGGGACCACCTGGATCCGGCTCCCCATCATCCGGCGGATGGCCGATACGGTGCCGCCGACCAGTCGATTGAGGTCGAGGATGCGGGGGGCGACCAGCTGCCGCCGGCTGAAGGCGACGAGCTGGCGGGCAAGGCTGGCCGCGCGGTCGGCCGACTGCTGGATCTGGCCGATGTCGTCCCGCGCCTCGCTCGGGAGGTCGGGCTGCTCCTCGAGGAGCGCCAGGTGGCCGAAGATGCCGGTGAGCAGGTTGTTGAGGTCGTGCGCGATCCCGCCGGCGAGCTGGACGATCGCCTCGGCGCGCTCGGCCTGCATGAGGCGCTGTTCCAGCGCGCGCCGCTCGGTCACGTCGATGCAGCACCCGACGTACCCGGTCCGTCCTCCGGCGGCGTCGCCGGCGGGCGCGCCGCTGCTCGCGAGCCAGCGGTATTCGCCGTCGTGCCGCCTGGCGCGGAACTCCAGACCGAACGGCCGTCCCGCGGCGGTGGCCTCGTCGAGCTGGGTGAGCACGGCGTCGCGATCCTCCGGATGGATGCGCTCGAGCCACCCGAGGCCGAGCTCAGCTTCCATCCGCCGGCCCGTGAAGGCGGGCCACCGCGGGTTGACGTAGTCCCACTGGTGGTCCCCCGGGGACGTCCAGGCGATGACGGGGAGCGCATCGTAAGCGGTGCGGAAATCGGCAGGGCCCATGAACCGCTTTCTGAGGGGTCCCGGAAATCTTGCGGTCCGGGGAAGGCGCGGCAAGAGCCGGGCGCCGGCCGCGTTGCTGGCGGGCCGGACTGGACCGCCCTACTCTTCCGCCATGGCTTTCCTTGATACGAAGCGCCAGCGCGCCGCCACGGCGATCCTGGTTCTGGGTATCGGCCTGGCCTACGCGCTCTGGCCCTTCGCGCCCGGGCTGACCGGCGCGCTGGTGCTCTACGTGGTCTTTGCACCGGTTCACCGGTGGCTGGCCCATCGGCTCAACACCCACTTCGCCGCCGCCGTGGTCGTACTCCTCGCCATCGTGCTCGTGGTGGGCCCCGGCATTTCGTTTGTCGGGCTGATCGCCAACCAGGCGCAGGGCATGGCGAGCGAGGTGATCAGCAGCCCGCTCCTCGGGCGCCTGCGGGAGCTCCGGATCGGTACCTACGACGTCGGCGCCCAGCTGGAGTCATTCGGTTCGCAGATCATCTCCTGGCTCGGTGGCAATGCGCTCAGCGCGGTGGGCACCGCCACCAGGCTCGGCATCCAGCTCACCATCACCTTCTTCGGACTGTACTACCTCTTCATCGCTCCCGCCGGTGTGTGGAGCGGCGTGCGGCCCTTCATCCCCTTCTCGCATGAGAACGCGGAGGTCCTGAGGTCGCGGTTTCGGGATGTGACCATTTCCACGCTGGTCGGGACAGGGCTGACGGCGGTGGTGCAGGGCGCACTGGTAGGGGTGGCGTTCTGGGTGACCGGACTCTCCAACGCGCTCTTCTGGGGCGTGGTGACCGTCATTCTCGCCGTGCTGCCCGTGGTGGGCAGCGGCCTGATCTGGGTGCCTGGCGTAGCGGCGCTCGCGCTCGACGGCCACTACGGCTGGGCCATCGCGCTCGCGGCCTGGGGCATCGTCGTCGTGGGCAACGTGGACAGCGTCATCCGGCCGATGGTGTTCAGCCGGTGGGCCCAGATTCATCCGTTCATCACGGTCATCGGGGCCTTTGCCGGAATCCGATGGTTCGGACTGCTCGGACTCCTGATCGGTCCGCTCGCCATCTCCTACTTCTTCGAGTTGATCCGCATGTACCGCGCCGAATATCTCGACGCCGAAGACTCGCTGGCGATCCAGACTCCCTCGTAGCGCTCCCACCTGCACAGGCGAACGGAGCGAACGGCCGGTCCCGCGCCATTCGCCCCGCTCCCGATTGTCGCCGGCACCGCCTCAGTTGGTGCGGGTCAGCTCCACCCTGCGGTTCTGGGCCCTGCCGGCCGCAGTCTTGTTCGATGCAATCGGCTTGCTGGGTCCGAAGCCCATGGCGGTCAGTCGGTCGGCCGCCACGCCCTTCTCCGTCAGGTACGCTCGAACGGATTCGGCCCGGGCTTGCGAGAGCCGCTTGTTGAGCGCAGCGGAACCGGTGTTGTCGGTGTGGCCCGACACCCGGACATTGATGCCTGCGTTGGCCACGAGCGACTCGGCCACGCCGTCGAGAATCGTCTGCGACTCGGGCGTGAGCTCGGACTTGCCGGTTTCGAAATTCACGCCTTCGAGGATCAGGGTCTTCTTCTTGCTCTCGAAGAGGACCTGGCATCCATCCGCGTCCACCTTGACGCCGGGCGGGGTGTGCAGGCAGCGATCCTTGTCGTCCATCACTCCGTCGCCATCGCCGTCCTTCGGCAGCGAGCAGCCCTTCTCGTCCACCTTGTCGCCGGCCGGAGTGTTGGCGCACTGGTCCTTGTCATCCATCACGCCATCGCC
>JBDTTA010000021.1:0-20837 GCA_039930845.1 Gemmatimonadales bacterium | reverse complement strand
ACCTTGAAGGAGAATGCTTCTCGTCCTCGATAACTACGACAGCTTCACGTACAATCTCGTCCAGTACGCCGGCGAGCTGGGCGCCGATCCGGTGGTCTACCGGAACGATGCCGCCGGTGTGGATGAGCTGCTCGCCCTTCGCCCCATCGCCATCATCATTTCGCCCGGCCCCTGTACCCCGCGCGAGGCCGGCGTGTCGGTCCCCCTTGTGCGCGCGGCGGCCCTGCGCGGCGTGCCGCTGCTCGGCGTCTGTCTCGGCCACCAGGCCATTGGTGAGGCCTTCGGCGGAGCCGTCGTGCGCGCCGACCGGCTGATGCACGGCAAGACCACGATGGTTGCGCACTGCGATGGCCCGCTCTTCGAAGGCATTCCGTCGCCCTTCGAGGTGATGCGGTATCACTCGCTGATCGTGTCCTCCGACGGACTTCCCGGCGAGCTGCAGGTGACCGCCTGGTCGAGCGACCGGCCAGCCGGCAGCGAGATCATGGGACTCCGGCACCGCACGCTTCCGGTCCACGGCGTCCAATTTCACCCCGAATCGGTGGCCACCGATCATGGAAAACGGATTCTCGCCAACTTCCTCTCACTGGCGGCATGACGGTCGCCGCAGCATCCATCTAAGGTCTTTCCTTTCAAGCCGATAGCAATCGAAGGAGGTTCCCCGGGCTCCCACGGCACAACTTTTGACTCCACCACCCCAGGTTGTTAACTTCCGTGATGCGCGTCCTGGCCGTCATTCCGGCTCGTCTAGGCTCGACACGACTCCCCAATAAACCGCTTCAGCTCCTGGCCGGCGAGCCCCTCATCACCCGGGTGATTCAGCGTGTGCTGGAGCACGGCCTCACCGATGAGGTCATTGTCGCCACGGACTCGCCGATGATCGCCGAGGTGGTGCAGCGGGCACAGGTCCGCGCCGTATTGACCGGCGATTCGCACCTCACGGGAACCGATCGGGTCGCCGAAGCGGCGGCCCGGCCCGAGTTCGCGGCCTACGACGTCATCGTGAATGTTCAGGGGGACGAGCCGTTCGTTTCGCGGGAGGCGCTGGCAGGCGCGATCGATCGCCTCGAGCTGGGTGACGACATCGGCACCGCCGCCGCGCCCCTCGATCCCGAGCTCGCCGCGGATCCCTCGCGGGTCAAGGTGGTCCTGGACGAGCAGGGCAGGGCGCTCTATTTCTCGCGCGCCATGATCCCCTACCGGCGTGACCCTGGCGAACCTGCCGACGGACTGTACTGGCAGCACGTGGGCCTGTACGCCTGTACCCGGCGGGCGTTGTCGCGCTGGGTCAGCGAGCCGCCGAGCCGGACGGAGCAGGCGGAACGGCTGGAGCAGCTCAGGGCGTTGCACTGCGGCCTGCGGATCGGCGTGACGCGCCTCGACGCCGCGGTGATGCCCGGCGTGGACACACTGGAAGATCTTCGACGGGCGGAAGCCCACTGGCACGCACATCAGGGAGTGAGCCTATGACCACGGGCCCGAACGCGACCAAGTACATCTTTGTGACCGGCGGAGTGGTGTCGTCGCTCGGCAAGGGCATCGCGGCCGCGTCGCTTGGCCGCCTGCTCGTCGAGCGCGGGCTCAGCGTGACGATGCAGAAGTTCGACCCGTACATCAACGTGGATCCGGGGACGATGTCGCCGTTTCAGCACGGCGAGGTGTTCGTCACCGACGACGGGGCGGAAACCGATCTCGACCTGGGACACTATGAGCGGTTCATCGACCGGTCGCTCTCGCAGCAGAACAACGTCACGACGGGCCGGATCTACCAGTCGGTGATCAACAAGGAACGACGCGGCGAATACCTCGGTTCCACCGTGCAGGTCATTCCGCACATCACTGACGAGATCAAGAACGCCATCCGCCGCACGGCCCCGGGCCACGACGTCGTCATCACGGAAATCGGCGGCACGGTGGGCGACATCGAGTCGCTGCCGTTTCTCGAGGCCATCCGGCAGTTCCGCCAGGAAGTCGGGCGGGACAACGCGCTCTTCATTCATCTCACCCTCGTGCCGTACATCGCGGCCGCGGGGGAGCTCAAGACCAAGCCCACCCAACACTCCGTGCGCGACCTGATGCAGCTTGGCATCCAGCCCGACATTCTCATCTGCCGCAGCGAGCAGCCGATTTCCGCCGAGATCAAGCGAAAGATCGCACTCTTCTGCAACGTGGACTTCGGCTGCGTGGTCGAGAGTCAGGATGTGAAGTCGATCTACGAGATTCCGATCCGGTTCTTCGAGCAGGGGCTGGATCGCGAAGTGTGCCAGCGGCTCAGGCTCGAGACCAAGGAGCCCGATCTGCGCGGCTGGAAGGCGATGACGGAGCGAATTCTCCACCCGTCGCACCATGTTCGCATCGCGGTGGTGGGGAAGTACACTGCCCTCCACGACGCCTACAAGTCGGTGGGCGAAGCGCTCATCCACGGCGGCATTCCGCACGATGCGCGGGTCGAGGTCGAATGGGTGCCGAGTGACCGTTTCTCCGATCTGTCCACCGCGGGCGAAGTGCTCGGTGGGTTCGACGGGCTGCTCATTCCCGGGGGCTTCGGTGAGCGCGGAGTCGAAGGCATGCTCAACGCGGTGCGATGGGCCCGTGAGAATGATTTTCCGTTCCTCGGCATCTGTCTCGGTCTCCAGATCGCCATCATCGAGTTCGCCCGCAATGTCTGCGATCTTCCCGATCCGAACAGCACCGAATTCTCCCCGGAGTGCGAAACCCCCGTCATCGCGCTCATGCAGTCGCAGCGCGAGGTGAGCGAGCTGGGGGGCACGATGCGGCTCGGCGCGTACACCGCACGGCTGCGCCCCGGCTCCCGGGTGGCGCAGGCCTATGGCACCACCGAGATCAGCGAGCGGCACCGGCACCGCTGGGAAGTGAGCAACGCCTACCGCGATGTGCTGGCGGAATACGGACTGCGGCTCTCGGGGCAGTCGCCCGACGGAGGGCTGGTCGAGACGATCGAGCTTCCCGATCACAGCTGGTTCATCGGCTGTCAGTTCCATCCGGAGCTCAAGTCGCGGCCCACTCGCCCGCATCCGCTCTTCGCGGGGCTGGTGGGTGCGGCGCTCACCCACCGCGAGCGTGCCGGCGCGCAAGTGGCGCCCAGGCAGATGGTCCGAGCCGGACGCTGATGGCCTGGACGTTCGGGACCGTTCCCTTCCTCATCGCCGGACCATGCGTGGTCGAGCCGGGTGACGTGCTGCCACGCGTTGCCGAGTCGCTCGCGAGGCTCGCCATCGATCGCGGAATCCCCGTCTGCTTCAAATCCAGTTTCGACAAGGCCAATCGTGCCCGCCTCGGCGCCGCACGCGGTCCGGGGCTCGAGGAGGGCCTGCGCGTGCTCGAGCGGGTGCGTGCCGCGAGCGGTCTGCCCATCATCACCGACATTCACGAAGCCGCCCAGGCCGCGTCGGCTGCCGAGGTGGTGGATGCACTCCAGATTCCCGCCTTTCTCTGCCGCCAGACCGATCTCCTCATTGCCGCGGGACGCACCGGCAAGCCGGTGAACGTGAAGAAGGGGCAATGGCTGCAGCCGGAAGCGATGGCGGGCGCCGTGGAAAAAGTGAGAAGCGGCGGGAGCCGCGACCTGGCCGTCACCGAGCGCGGCACCTTCTTCGGATACGGGGACCTCGTTGTGGACATGCGCAACTTCACGCGACTCCGCGCGGCGACGGGCGCCAGCGTGATATTCGACGCGACCCATGCGGTCCAGCAGCCGGGTCAGGACGCCGGAGGGACGAGCGGCGGCCGCCGGGAGTTCATTCCCTCGCTGCTCGCCGCCGCCGCGGTGGCCGGCGCCGATGGCTTTTTCCTGGAGACCCATCCCGACCCGGCGCACGCTGTGAGCGATGCGGCGTCGCAGTGGCCCCTCGACTGGCTCGATGACCTGATGGAGCGCACCCTCGATCTCTGGAGCCGCTCGCGGGAGCGGGTAATGTCCCCCGGCGCTCCATCCGATGCTTGATGTCGTGGCGGCACGGCGGGTTCGCATCATCGGCCTCGACGTCGACGGTGTGCTCACGGACAACGGGATCTACGTCGGCCCCGTCGCCGGTCAGCCCGTCGAGCTGAAGCGCTTCGACATTCAGGATGGCCTCGGGCTGATGCTGCTTCGGATCGCGTCGCTGCCTGTCGTCTGGCTCAGCGGCCGGGCTTCGGAGGCCACGACCCTGCGCGCCCGCGAGCTGCGGATCGAGGAGCTGTTGCAGGTGCCCGGCCCCGGAAAGCTCGACGCGTTCGGCAAGGTGCTCGAGGCGCGCGGGATCGCGTGGGAGGAGGCGGCGTTCGTGGGAGACGACCTCGCCGATCTCATGGTGATGCGCCGGGTGGGCCTCCCCATCGCGGTGGCGAATGCCGTGGCGGAGGTAAAGGCCGTGGCAACCTATGTGACGCGTGCCGAAGGCGGGCATGGGGCCGTACGCGAGGTCATCGAAGGGCTCCTGCGTGCCAGGGGAGAATGGCCGGGCATTCTCGAGCGCTACTTCACCGAGCCGGTGGCGCGTGTCACCTGAGCCCACCACGCTCACGGCGCTGGGCCGTCAGGTGCTCCGGCTCGAGGCCGAGGCGCTCACTGCGGCGGCCGGACGGATCGACGAGCGATTCGATCGCGCCGTCGCGCTCCTGCGGAATGCCGCCGGCCGGATCATCGTGTCGGGAGTCGGCAAGTCGGGACTGATTGCCCGGAAGCTCGCGGCTACGCTCACCTCGACGGGGACTGCCGCGACCTACCTGCATCCGGTCGACTCGCTGCACGGGGACCTTGGCATCGTCGGCCGGGGTGACGCGGCGATCCTGCTCAGCAAAAGCGGCGAGTCGGACGAGCTGTTCGGTCTCGCGGGGGCCTTGCAACGACTGGGCGTACCGATTCTCGCGATCACCGGGAACATGGACTCGATGCTCGCCCGGATCGCGGATGTCGCGCTCGATGCATCGGTGGCCGAGGAAGCCTGCCCCTTTGATCTGGCGCCCACGACGAGCACCACCGTCGCCCTCGCCCTGGGCGACGCGCTCGCCATCGCGCTCCTCGAGGCGAAGGGCTTTCGCCGCGAGGATTTCGGCGCCCTGCACCCCGCCGGACAACTCGGCCGAAGGCTCACCCTCCGGGTCCGCGACGTGATGCTCACTCCCGCCCGGACGCTGCCGTCACAGGCGACGATGCGCGAAGTGGTGGTGACGCTGGCACACGAACGTGGGATGGCGATGGTCGTCGAAGGGGGTCGCCTGGTGGGCGTACTCACCCCGGGCGACCTCACCCGGCTCGCAGAGCGGGAGCCGGACTTCCTCGCCACGGCAGCGGCGGCCGTCATGACCCGGAGCCCCCGCACGGCGGCTCCCGACGAGTTGGCCGCCGCGGCGGCCGGCACGATGGAACGGGCCGGCGTGGTGGCCCTTCCCGTGGTGGAAGCCAGCGGAGCGGTGGTCGGGGTGGTACACTTGCACGACCTCATGCGCGCGGGTGCGGTGTGAGGCGGCGCCGATGGCCGGTTCCCTTGCGCGCCGGCATCATGGTGGCGGCGCTCGCGGCCTGCGAGGAGACCGGTGCCAAGCCGACCACCACGGTGCAGGCTCCCGACAGCGCGGACCAGGTGCTGGAAGGCTTCTCCCACTACGTCACGTTCGGCGGCGTACGCAGGAGCCGGGTCGAGGCGGATACGGCATATTTCTTTGAGAGCACCCAGATCACCGACCTGCGCCACGTGAAAGTGATCTTCTACGATCTAAAGGGCGAAGAGGGCTCGACGCTCACGGCCAGGCGCGGCGACTACCGCTGGCAGGATGGCTCGATGGAAGCGAAGGACTCGGTGAAGGTGGTGAACCCGGACGGGCGGACGCTGCGAACGCAGCGGCTCAAGTACGACAACGCCACCAACACCATCTCGACCGACGTGCCGTTCACGTTCGATCGTGGGCAGGAGCACCTCGAGGGCAACAGCTTCAAGTCCGACCCCGACTTCAAGAACGTCGTGACGGACCGGCCGCGCGGCGTCGCGGGGACCGGAATGCTGCTGCCCGGACAGTCCGCCGATTCCCAGGCGCCTGCGCCGGCGCGGGCAGCGCCCCGTGCCGATACCGCGACCCCGGCAAAGCCGAAGCCCAGGCCGGTAACCGTGCCCAAGCCGAATATCGATCCGGGCGCCAAGCCCAGGACCTCCACGCCGGCCGCGTTGCCTGGGCAGTCACCGTGAAACGGCTGATCGCCGCCATCGCCCTGGTGCTGGGCACCACCGGTCTCGAGGCCCAGGTCAAGCCGGCCAGTCCGCCGGGCCGGTGCGTCTTCCAGATCGACAACGTGGACCGGCAGGGCGCCGTGAATGAGACCCCCTCCGGGACCAACTACTTCGCCGGCGGCAACGTCAGGCTCCGCTGCCGCGGCACCCAGATCGCAATGCAGAGCGACAGCGTCGCAGCGTACGGCGGAAACGTGGTGCAGTTCATCGGGAACGTGAAGTACCGCGACTCGACCATCTCGATGGACGCCGACAGGGGGACGTACTACAAGACCGGTGAGCGATGGGAAGCGCGCGGGCGAGTCCAGACTCGAAACCTTGTCACCGGCTCGGCCCTCTCCGGACCGTCACTGGACTACTATCGCGTGGTGCAGGGAGTGCGGGACACACTGGAGATGTACGCCGTCGGCCGCCCGCGGATCCGGTATGTCCCGTCCGACTCCGCGAGCCGTGAAGCCGAGCCGTACGTCATCGTCGGCGACCGGGTCCGCTTCAAGGGCGACGACCGGATCTGGGCCGGGGGAAAGGTGACGATCGATCGCAGCGATTTCACGGCGCGCTCCGATTCGATGCGTCTCGACACCGGCAAGGGGAGCGACGGTGTGCTGCTCGGCGGCGAGCCGCTGCTTCGCGGGCTCGGGCCGGACAGCTTCCGGCTGAGCGGCAAGCGTATCGACCTCAAGCTGGCCAACCGCGAGATCGAGCGGCTGATCGCCAAAGGTACCGCCCACGCGGTCAGCCGCGATCTCGACCTGGTGGCCGACACGATCGCCCTCGGCATGGAACAGAAGAAGCTGGCGCAGACCCTTGCGTGGGGCGACCCGGCCCGCACCTTCGCCAACTCCTCCGCCTATGCCATGCGTGCCGAGTCGCTCGCCATCGACAGCCCCGGGCAACAGCTCCGCGAGGTGCGCGGCTTTCGCACCGCGTGGCTCGGCGGCGCGGTGGACACGCTGAGCAAGGAGCGCGACTGGATGCGCGGCGATACGATCGTCGCGCAGTTCGCCTCGGCCGACTCCGCGGGAAAATCCCGCGCCGTGCTGAGCCGCATCGAGGCGAGGAAGCTGGCGCAGTCGTATCACCTCGACCCCAGCACGACGACTCCGAACCGGCCATCCATCAACTACGCGCGGGGCGACGTGATCGTCGTGACGATGAAGCCCCCGGCGGAGGGTGGCGTGGACCGGGTGGACGTGCGTGGCAAGGTGGACGGCGTGCAGCTCGAGGCCACACCCGCAGACACGACATCCGCCAGCGCCGACAGCACCGCCAGGCAGAAGCCCGCAACCGGACGGCGCAAGTGAGCACGCCCGATTGGATCGCAACGCTCGGCGACCGCGATCCCTCAGTCGCCATCGCGCTGGGCGCGATCACCCGGGCGGCCGGTATCGAGCCCAGGGTGCCGTTCCCCGACCTCATCATGAGCTATCGGGAGGCGCACCTCGCCTGCTACCAGGGCATCGGTCAGAACGAGCAGGAAATTTCCGGCGACGAGGTTCGCGGCCACCTGACCCACTCGGTCCTCCCCCGGCTGGCGACCGAGGGGTGGATTCTCGATACCAGCTCCGCCGGCTGGGATCCCGTTACCCCGCGCGTGCGCTGGTGGGGAGACAGCACCGAAGAGCGCCACGCGGTGTACGAGGCGCTCCTGTCCGCGGCGCGCCGGGCAGTGCAGCGGTCCAAGTCGCTGACGCCGCACCGAGCGTCCGCAAGCGTGCTCGAGGGCACCGATCTGGCGAAGAGCTTCAAGGGCAGGAAGGTGGTGGACAACGTCAGCGTCCGCGTCCAGCAGGGCGAGATCGTCGGCCTGCTCGGGCCCAACGGCGCGGGAAAGACGACGACCTTCTACCTTATAACAGGACTGATCGGACCCGATGAAGGCCGGGTCCACCTCGACGGCCTTGATCTGACCCGCGCACCGATGTATCAGCGCGCACGCGCCGGGATCGGATATCTGGCTCAGGAGCCTTCGATCTTCCGGAAGATGACCGTCGAGGAGAACATTCTGGCGATCCTCGAAACGAGGCCCCTCGGCCGTGAGGAGCGCCTCCGCCGCCTGGAGCGCATGCTCGATGAGCTCTCGATCAAGCATCTCCGGCGGAACCGGGCCTACTCGCTGAGCGGTGGCGAGCGCCGGCGGCTGGAGATCACCCGCGCACTCGTGACCGAGCCCAAGTTCATGCTCCTCGACGAGCCGTTCGCCGGAGTCGACCCGATCGCGGTTCACGACATCCAGACCATCGTCGGCGGACTCCGGCATCGTGGTATCGGCGTCCTTATCACCGACCACAACGTCGAGCAGACGCTCGACATCGTCGACCGCGCGTACATCATGTTCGAGGGAAAAGTGCAGGCTGCCGGCTCGGTGCGGGACCTGGTATACGATGATCGGGTGGCCCAGCTCTACCTGGGACCCACTCTCACCGCGCGTCTCCGGGCGCGCCTGGAGGCGGTGGCATGAGAACAGGGCTGTCGCAGCACACCAGCCTTCGGCAGGAGCTCCGCGTCAATCCGCGGCTCTACCAGGCGATGGACATGCTGTACATGCCCATGATGGATCTCCAGCAGCATCTCAAGCAGGAGCTCCTCGCCAACCCGTTCCTCGAGCTCCTCGAGCCCGAGGACGAGACGCCGGAGCAGAAGGACGCGGAGCAGGAGAAGGAGCAGAAGGAAAAAGAGGAGGAGATGGACTGGGAGGAAATCCTGCTCAACGGCTTTGAAGTCGGCGGCACGCGGGAGCAGTACGAGCAGCTGGAGTACACCGAGCCGGTCACGGTCGAGACCAAGGACCTGATCGACCACCTCCGCGAGCAGCTGCACATGCTCACGCTCACCCCCCGGCAACTGCTGCTCGGCGAGGAATTCCTCGGCAACATCAACGAGGAAGGGTATCTCGCCGCGTCGCTCGAGGAGATTCTCGGCTCGGTCAACCAGCTCGTGGCCGGGCACGTGTCGGAGGAGGGGGACGAGGAGCAGGACGGGAATGACGGCCAGGGCGGGAAAGACGGGCAGGACGGACAGGTCACCTCCTCCACGTTACCGCCCTTACCATCCGTACCGTCCGTACCGTCCGTACCGTCCGTACCGTCCTCTCCGGCTTACTACACCCAGGCCGATGTCGAGGAGATGCTGCGAATCTTCCAGCGTCTCGACCCGGCGGGCGTCGGGGCGCGCGATCTCCGCGAGTGTCTTCTCATCCAGCTCGGCGAGCAGGCCGACACCGGATCGCTCACGTACCGGCTGGTCAACGAGGCGTTCCCCGATCTCATCGCGCACCGGTGGAACGATCTGGCCAAACGGTTCGCCGTCGAGCCCGTCGCGGTCCAGGCCGCCGCCGACGAGCTCGCGCGCCTCGATCCCAAGCCCGGGCTCAAGTATTCGAACCAGAGCGACGGCTACATCATTCCGGACCTGATCGTCGAGAAGATCGGCGAACGCTACCAGGTGTTCCTGAACGATACCGGGATGCCCAGGCTCCGGCTCAGCCGTTCATACCAGGAGATCGCCCGCGACAAGAAGAAGATGACGCCGGAAAACCGCGAGTTCATCGCCTCGAAAATGAACAGCGCCAACTGGATGATTCAGGCCATCGAGCAGCGGCGGCAGACGATGCTCAAGGTCATGAACTTCATCGTCGACCGGCAGCGCGACTTCTTCGAGAAGGGCATCGAGCACCTCAGGCCGCTCACCCTGCGCGAGGTGGCCGAGGTTATCAACATGCACGAGTCGACGGTAAGCCGGGTGACGAACGAGAAGTACGTGCAGACCCCGCGCGGCGTGCTCCCGCTCAAGTTCTTTTTCTCGAGCGCGCTGGCCACCGCGTCCGGCGAAGATGCCAGCGCCCGTTCCATTCGGGCCAAGCTGGAGAAGATGGTGGGGGACGAAGACACCGCGAAACCGCTCACCGACCAGCAGATCGTCCACCTCTTCCAGGAACAGGGCATTCAGATTGCCCGGCGGACGGTCGCGAAGTATCGCGACCAGCTCGGCATCCTTCCGGCCCGAATGCGGAAGCGCGTATGACCCTCGGCGACGCCGAGACGCTGGACGTCAGCGTCCTCGTCCCGGCGAAGGACGAGGCGCTCAATCTCCCCGAATTCGTCCGGCTCTGCGCGGAAGCACTGGGCCCGGCGCCGTTCACGTTCGAAGTCGTCATCGTGAACGATGGCTCCCGAGACGAGAGCGCCGGCGTGCTGCGCGAGCTCGCCCGGACCCACTCCTTTCTCCGGGTCGTGAGCCACCGTCGCCAGCGCGGTATCGCCGATGCGCTTCGCTCCGCCGGCGACGTGGCCCGCGGGGACATCTTCGTCTTCTATCCCGCCGATCTCCAGTACCTCCCGGCCGACATCCCGGCGCTCGTGTCGCCGATTCTGGACGACCGGGCCGACATCGTGACCGGCACCAAGCAGGGCAAGTACGACAAGGCCTTTGTCTCGGCCGTGTACAACCGGCTCTGCCGATGGCTCTTCGGGGTCTCGGTCACCGATCTCAACTCCGTCAAGGCGTACCGGCGCGAGGTCATGCTCGGCGTTCCGCTCCGGCCGGACTGGCATCGCTTCATGGTGGTCATCGCCGCCGCCGACGGCTACCGTGTGACCTCGCTCCCCGTGCCGCTCTATTCTCGGCGCGCCGGCACGTCGAAGTTCAACTGGCGGCGAATTCCGGTCGGCATCTTCGACCTGTTCAGTGTGTGGTTCCAGCTTCGCTTCGGCCGCAAGCCGATGCTCTTCTTCGGAATCGGGGGCGCCGTCCTTTTCCTGATCGGTCTGCTCGCCGGCATCACGGCGCTGGTGCTTCGCTTCGCCTTCGATTTCGGGTTCCGCCCGCTCCTCAATCTCGTGGAGACCATGGTCATTTCCGGCATCATCCTCTTCGCTTTCGGGTTGCTCGGAGAGATGGTTGCCGGACTGCAGGAGGAGACGCGGGCCGTGGCCCGCTCCCTCGCCCGCTTGGACAAGCTCGACACCGCGGACTGATCGTGCGGGTCGTCTTCCTGACCCACAATTTTCCCCGCTGGCCCGGCGATTTGTCGGGTGCCTTCCTTGGCATACTCGCGAGTGCCCTCACCCGGCGCGGGATCGAGGTGCGGGTCGTGGCGCCGAGCGACGAGGGGCAGGGCGGGGAGGAAGTCGTGGACGGCGTGAAGGTCCGGCGCGTCCGCTATGCATCGGCCGTTGGCGAGAAAATCGCCTACCGCGGAACAATGCAGACCGCCCTCCGCAGGCCCGGGGGATTGAAGGCACTCGCCGGTCTCTGGAAAGCGCTGCGCAGGGAGGCGGCGCGCGAGATGGACGAGGGGGCCGACCTGGTGCACGCGCACTGGTGGGTGCCGGCCGGTCTCGCCGCGCCGCCCGCGGCGCCGACCGTGGTCACCGTGCACGGGACGGATGCCGCGTTGCTTCGGCGGTCCCGTGTCGCACGCGCGCTCGCCCGGCCGGTCTTCGAGCGGGCCAGGGTGGTCACCGCGGTGTCGCGTGAGCTCGCCGGCTGGGTGCAGGCCGGGGTAGGGCGGTTCATTCCTCCGGCAGGCATTCATCCCATGCCGGTGGACACGCGGGGCTATCCGTGGAGCACAGGCGGCGGCGGGGCGGTCGTCATCGGCCGGCTCGCGGCGCAAAAGCGCGTGGATCTCGCGGTCGAGACGATCGCCTTCCTCGTAAGCTGCGGACACGATCTCCCACTGACCATCGTGGGCGATGGTCCGGAACGGGGCGCCCTCCAGCGACAGGTCGAGCGACTCGGCATCACGCCGTTCGTCACCTTCGCCGGTGCCGTACCGCCGACCGAGATCGCCGGCTTTCTGAGTCATGCCGACGTGATGCTCTTTCCGGCCCAGGGTGAAGGCTTCGGGCTCGCGGCCGCGGAGGCACTCATGGCGGGCGTACCGGTGGTGGCGTGCTGGGACGGCGGCGGCGTGCTCGATATCGTTCCCGAGTCGGGCGCAGGCCGGCTCACGCTGCCCTCACCGGAGGCGATGAGCGACGCGCTCCTCGACCTGCTCCATGATCCCCAGCACCGCGAGCTCACGCGCCTCCTTGGTGAGTCGTGGCGTGCCAGACTCGCCCCGGACCACGTGGCCGAAATCTGCGAAGGGTGGTATCGAGAGGCGCTCGGTGCGTAACACCTGGGTCCGGATTGTGGGATGGATGGCGGGGCTCGCGATCGTCTGGTTCGCGGGCCGCTCGCTCGCGCACAACTGGGAGCAGCTTCGCACCCAACCGCTCGAGTGGCGGTTCCAACCGGGCTGGATCCTCCTGAGCGTCATCATCGTCTGGCTCATGTACGCGGTCCTCATCGTCGCGTGGCGCCTGATGCTCCTGGGGTGGGGGCAACGGCTGGATGGATGGACCGCCGCCCGGATCTGGACGGTGTCGAGTCTGGGGAAGTACGTCCCCGGAAAGGTGTGGGCCATCGCAGGCATGGCGCTGATGTCGAAGGAATCGGGCGTGGCGCCCTGGGCCGCAACCGGGTCCGCCGTCATTCTCCAGGCACTCGCGATCGGCACCGGCGCTGCCGTCGCCGGGCTCACCGGGGCGCGGGCGCTCGAGTCCGCGCGTCCCGGCACGCATGCGGCCCTCGTGCTCCTGGTGGTGGGCTCCGTTGCCGGAGTGGCGCTGCTGCTCTGGCCGCCGGTGCTCCGGCGGCTGCTCCACATCGCCGGCGCCGAGCCGGCGACCGGCACCGCGCCGGCGGCCGGGGGGATTCTCTTCGGTATCGTGGCCAATCTCGTCGCGTGGATCGGCTATGGAGTGGCGCTCTGGCTCCTGGCCCGGGGACTCCTGCCTGCGTCAGGGCTCACGCTCCTGCCGGCGATCGCGGTGTTCACCGCGTCGTATCTGGCGGGGTTCCTGGCGCTCCTCGTGCCGGGCGGCATCGGTGTGAGGGAAGGGCTATTCATTCTGATGTTGCAGGGACCGATCGGCATCGGGGCGGCGACGGCACTCGCTCTCGCGTCCCGCCTGCTGTTGACCATCACCGAGTTCGGGGCGGCCGTCCCCTTTCTCGCCTCACCCCGGGGAAGAGCGCGTGTCGCACCCTGAACCCCCGCCGGCCGTACCGCTCGCGCCGCGCCATCCTGCATTGATGGCGACGATCGTGTTCGTGCTCGCCGCCGCAACGCTCTGCTGGCCGATGCTCGCCGGCCGCTTCCTGCTCGGCGACGACCAGTACGTCGCCGGCTATGGCTTTCGTCTCTTCGGCGCCGAAATGTTCCGGCAGACGGGACACATCCCCGAGTGGAATCCGTACCTGTTCGGCGGGCTCCCCTATATCGCCGCGATGCACGGCGACATTTTTTATCCCACCGCTTGGCTCCGCTGGATCCTTCCGGTGGACACGGCGATGAACATCGGGTTCTTCTCGCACATCGTGCTGGCCGGCGTGACGATGTACGCCTTCCTGAGGGCGCTCCGCTTGAGCTGGACCGCGGCGCTCGTCGGCGGGCTGGCGTATGAGCTCACCGGCATCGTCGCGTCCCTGGTGCGTCCCGGACACGACGGCAAGCTTTTCGTTTCCGCGCTCGCACCGTTGATGCTGCTGGCGCTGCTGCGCGCCATTCGCGACAAGCAGGTGAGTGGCTACGGCGCGCTCGCCATCACCGTGGGCCTGGCCATGCTCAGCCCGTCCTACCAGATGGCCTATTACGCGCTGGTGGCCTCGGCCGTCTGGACGATCTATCTCATTTTCTTTGATCCCGATCGCCCGCGGGGGCTCCGCTGGCCGGTGGACCTGGGATTGGCGGCCGGAGCCGTGGTGCTCGGTCTCGCCATTGCCGCCATTCAGATTCTGCCGTTTCTCGCCTACATCCCCTATTCCCCTCGCGGGGTAGGGGGGCCGAGCACGGGCTGGGAGTATGCCACGTCGTTCTCGATGCCGCCGCTCGAGATCTTCACGACCGTACTCCCGCAGTTCAACGGCGTCCTCGAGCACTACTGGGGATCCAACTTCTTCAAGCTCCACACCGAGTACCTCGGCGTGGTTGTGGTGACCCTGGCCGTCATCGGCATCGGCGATCCCTCGCGACGACGGCTGGTGCGTGCGCTCGGGGTCATCGGGGTTCTCTTTCTGCTCATCGCGTTCGGGGGGCACACGCCCTTCTACCGGCTCTGGTATGAAGTCATGCCGATGATGAAAAAAGTCAGGGCGCCGGGCATGGCGTTTTTTCTCGTCGCGCTTCCCTGCGCGGCGTTTGCGGGAATGGGAGTGGATCGGCTGTTGCGCGGCGGCGTCGCCCTGAGGACCCTCCTCATTCCGCTCGGTGTGCTGGGAGGGCTCGCGTTGCTCGGCGTCATCGGCGTGCTCGAATCGGTCGGGATCGTGCTCGCCGCCCCGGAGCAGGCGGCGCAGGTGGCGGCGAACGCCGGGCCGCTCCAGGCGGGTGCCCTCCGGCTCCTCGTGACGGTACTGATCGGCGGCGGTCTGCTCTGGGCGGTGTGGAGTCGAAAGCTGACCGGCACGCTCGCCACCGCGGCCCTGGTGGTGGCAGTTGGAGCCGATCTCTGGAGCATCGACCGGCTCTTCTTCGATTTCCGCGAGCCGGCGGCGCAACTCTACCGGGACGACGAAATCACGACTCGGCTTCGGGCCACGCCCAGGCCATTCCGCGTGCTCGACGTGGGCGTGTATCAGGGCTCCTACCTGATGGCGCATGACATCCAGGCGATGCTGGGATACCACGGCAACGAGATCCGATTCTACGACGAGCTGCTTGGAGGAAAGGGGCAGTGGCGCTTTGCCGGCAATCCGAACCTGCACGACCTTCTGGATGTCCGGTTCATCCTGCTGCCTGAGCTCCAGGCCGTTCCGGGCTTTCACCAGGTGCTCGGTCCTGTCACCACGACGCCGGGCTCTCCCGCCATTCTGCTCGAGCGCGACACCACGCCGGTCTACGTGCGTGTGGTGGCCGGCGCGGCCAAACTGCCGGAGGATCAGGTGCCGCCCACCGTCATCGATCCGAGGTTCCCGGTGAACGACGTGGTGCTCTATGCCGACAGCGCCAGCGTCTCGCCGGCTCCGATTCGTGCTGGACAGACGACGGAGGCACCCACGATCAAGGCGACGCTCGCGAATTGGGCACCAGGTCACATGGAGGTGGGCCTGGAGGGCCGCTCCGACACCACGACCTATCTGCTCGTGTCGGAGAACTGGTATCCCGACTGGCATGTGGAGGTGGATGGAAAACCGGCCACGCTGCTTCGGGGAGATCACACCCTGCTGAGTGTGGCCCTGCCGTCGGGGGCGCGCGAAGTGCGCTTCTACTTCGCGTCGGCGACCTACGCCCGGGGCCGGCTCATCACCATCCTTGCGCTCGTGCTCGCCGCGGTACTGTGCGCGGCACCATTCTGGCAGCGGAGGATCGCGCGTGGCTGAGCGGGCGGTCGTCGTCATCCCGACCTATAACGAGAGGGCCAACCTCCCCCTCATCGTGCCGCAGGTGCTCCAGCAGGACGTCCGGCTCGAAGTCCTTGTGGTTGATGACAACTCCCCCGACGGGACTGGGGAGCTGGCGGATGAAATGGCCGCAGCCGATTCCCGGATCAACGTGCTTCACCGGCCGGGGAAGGAGGGACTCGGCAAGGCGTACCTGGCCGGCTTTCGCTGGGCGCTCGAGCGGGGGTATGACTACATCTTCGAGATGGACGCCGATTTCAGTCACGACCCGAAGTATCTGCCCGAATTCCTCCAGGCCATCGAGCGGGCCGATCTCGTGGTCGGATCGCGCTACCACTCGGGGGTCAACGTCATCAACTGGCCCATCTCGCGGCTCTTGTTGTCGCTCGGTGCAAATGAGTATGCCCGCAGGATTACCGGACTTCCGCTGACGGACTCGACCGGTGGCTTCAAGTGTTTTCGCAGAAGAGTGCTCGAAACGATTGATTTCTCAAGAGTTAAGTCGAACGGATACTCGTTCCAGATCGAGTTGAGCTTTCGGGCCTGGAAACAGGGCTTTCGGCTCGTCGAGATTCCGATCGTTTTTACCGACCGTGTCGAGGGCCAGAGCAAGATGGACCGGCGGATCGTTCGTGAGGCGATCTGGATGGTCTGGTGGCTCAGGATCAAGTCGATGGGAGGACGTTTGTGAAAGGCACGATACTCCACAAGATGACGGGGTCGGGGAACGACTTCGTGATCGTCGACGGCCGCACCACCGATGCAGCGCACTGGCCGATGGAACGCGTCAGGGCCGTCTGCGACCGGCGCTGTGGCGTCGGCGCCGACGGACTCGTGCTGCTGACGCCCGAGGCGCCTGACGCGGTCCGGATGATCTATTGGAACTCGGACGGCTCGCGCGCGGCAATGTGCGGCAACGCCGCCCTCTGCAGCGCCCACCTCTCGGTGTACCTGGAGATGGTGCCCGTGGGAGAGCTGCGGCTGCTGACCGACGCGGGCCTCGTCCGGGCGAGGAGTGGAAGCGCGGGGAGTACAGCTGAAATCAATCTGCCGGACTTCGATATGGCGCCGGCCGCACCGGGTCTCGCGTGCGCCCCGGGTGAACGCTGGATGGCCTTCGCCACGGTCGGTGTGCCGCACCTGGTGGTACGGGTGGACGACATCGAAAAGCTCGACGTGGAGGGCCGCGGCCGGCTCCTCAGGTTCCATCCCGCGCTCGGCCCGGGTGGGGCGAACGTCAACTTCATCTCACCTTCGTCGGGTGGTCCGTGGCTGATCCGCACCTACGAACGTGGCGTCGAGGGAGAAACACTGGCGTGCGGGACGGGGACGGTCGCGGCAGCGGTCGGGCTGGCCGAGCGGGGAGAGGCGTCGCTTCCGATCCGCTTTCGCACCAGAGGGGGTCCCGAGTTGGCCGTTCGCGCCTGTCTTGTTGGGGAGCGTGCCACGGACGTCTGGCTCGGGGGACAGGGAAAACTCGTCTTTCGGGCGGTCTGGGAAGGTTGAAGGCCTGTCGGTAGGAAGCCTACCAGCAACTGCAGTAACCCCAGGCACATAGGGCGGCTCCGACACGCAGCTGTGGAAAGCGTTTCCACACTTCTCCACAGTTATCACCATTCCAACTTAACATAACATATCTTATACGACATTGGGATCGGTGCCGAAAAAAGGAGGCCCATAGACTCAGGCCCCACAGTCACCAGCCCATCAGACAACAGCTCATCGCCTCACCCCTACATCTTCCCGCCTGTCAGCTCGGCCAGGCGAACCTTTGCCTCGGTCAGGCTGGTGGACTTGGGATACTTCTCGATGATCGTCCGATACGCCGCGGCCGCCTTGTCCTTCTTGCCGCCCAAGGTGTATGTCCGCCCCGCATCGATCAGGTACCGGGCCTTCAGGTAGTCGAGGTCGGCCACGTCGGAGGCATGGCTGAATGCGTCGCCGGCGTCGGACCACTTGCGGGAGTTCTCGAGCGCGGCGCCCAGCAGTCCATTCGCCGGGGCTTGGAACTGCTTCGGAGGGTTCGAGGCGAGAAAGTCCCGGAGGCCTACCGCCGCGAGCTCCCCCTGGCCGTTGATGAGGCGCACCTGGTTCAGGGTGATGAGGGCCTCGCTGGCCGCGTCCGTGCCCTTGTAGGTCTGAATCACCTTCTGAAGCTCACTCGAGGCGAGTGGCAGGTTGCCGGCCTCTGCCGTCGCGCGGGCCTCGGAGAGGCTGCGGGCCGCGAAATCTTCCTTGCGCCGCGCGCTGGCGATGACGAACCACACGACCAGGGCCGCCAGTGCCGCCACGATCGCAGCCACCGCGATCTGACGATTCCGGTCCCGGTACCAGGGTGCCGGCGAGGGGCGGCCGGTCGTCTCACGCGTCGAAGGTGCTGCTACACTCGTTGCCATGGTTTCTCGTTTCAGGATTGACTCCCCTCGCCACCAGCTGCCAGTGCCCCCGGCGTGACTCGAACACGCGGCCAACAGTTTAGGAAACTGCTGCTCTATCCACCTGAGCTACGGGGGCGCACCCGTCCAATTGCCAGCCGAGCCTCCAAATTTGCCACCGCTCCCCGGGCCGGTGCAACCCCGAATCTCCCCGGCTAGCGCCTCACCAGGATGTGGCTGCGCGCGCCATCCAGGCGCCCCGCGCCCCCGAGGCCGCCGATTTCGAGGAGAAAGCTCCACCCGACGACCTGCGCCCCCAGTCCCCGGGCGAGCTGCGCGGCCGCGCGTGCGGTGCCCCCGGTGGCCAGTACGTCATCCACGATCAGGACCCGCGCCTGGCTGTCGACCCCATCTCGGTGGCACTCCAGCGCATCGGTGCCGTACTCGAGCTCGTACGACTCCCGCACGCGCTCCCACGGTAGCTTCCCGGGCTTTCGCGCGGGTACGAACCCGGCATGGAGATCCGTGGCCACGGCCCCCCCGAGGATGAACCCTCTCGCCTCGATCCCCATCACGTGGGTAATCCCATCGTCCCGGAACGGATCTCCCATCGCCGCGATGAGCGCGTGAAAAAGCTTGGCATCGGCCAGCACCGGGGTGATGTCCTGAAAGATGATGCCTGGCTTGGGATAGTCAGGGATCGCCCTGAGCGCGTCGAGAATCTTGCGGGCCAGCGGTGTCGGCGTCGTCATTGAATAACAAATCTCCCCGGAGTTGCGTCCCCATCGCCTGGCGGGGCCTCCCGCTCCACCGACTCCACCGACGCATGGTCCGGACCCCGGCCGAGGAGCACTTCCAGGCTGGCCAGTGTCTCGGCGCGCTCGGCCCACGCTACAACCTCGACCGTTCCGTCGGCCAGGTTCTGCACCGAGCCGCTGATGCTCAGCTCGCGCGCCTGGCGGGAGACGAACCAGCGGAACCCCACACCCTGCACTCGACCACGAATCAGGAAGCGCGCGCCGATCATGCGCTCGCGGAGCGCTGCCGGCGTCGCCACAGGACGTAGAAGGCGACGAGTACAACGGTACCCGGGAGGATATAGCGGAAGAAGGTCTGGTGGACGTAGGGCCCGATCGCCGCGTCGACCTGCTCCCCATGGCGTCCAATGAGCCACCCGAGATACGTCAGGATCGCGCACCAGAGCCCTGCCCCGAGCGCCGTGAACGCGACAAACCGGCGGAGCGCCATGCGGCTGATGCCGGCCGGGATGGAAATGAGATGACGGATGACCGGGAGAAGCCGACCCACAAAGGTGCTGATCTCGCCGTGGCGCCGGAAGAATGCCTCGGTGCGATCGAGCGAGCGCTCGGACATGAGCACGTATTTCCCGTATCGGCGCAACACCGGCTCGCCGACGAACACGGCGAGCGCATAGTTGAGGAGCGCTCCCAGAATGCTGCCGGCCGTGCCGGCGGCCACGGCGAGCCAGGGGTTCATCTGCCCCTTGGCGGCGAGATACCCCGCTGGGGGCATGACGAGCTCGCTCGGGAGCGGCAGCACCGAAGACTCGACGGCCATGAGGAGCACGATCCCGGGATAGCCCAGGGCGAGGACGGTATCTGCCAGCCAGTGAAAGAAGTCGTTGAGCATGGTCCGTTGGGGTCAGGGAGTAAAGCCGAACTCGCCGAGCAAGGGCACGAACCGCACGTCTTCGACGGCGCTGACGCGCACCGCATCCCCCTCGCGGCGGACCAGCGTGAGCGACTGGGTCGCCCGATCGCCGAGGGGGATCACCATCCTGCCGTCGGGGGCGAGTTGTTCGACCAGCGGGCCCGGAATCTCGGGCGATGCGGCCGCCACCAGAATCGCGTTGTACGGCGCGAACGGCCGCCACCCGAGCGTGCCGTCTCCCACCAGCACCGTGGCGTTCCGAATCCCTGCCGCTTCGAGCGCGGCACGGGCGCTCTGCGCCAGGGCCGCAATGCGCTCCACCGCAAAAACGCTGTCGCAGAGCAGGGCCAGCAAGGCCGTCTGATAGCCCGAGCCGCCGCCGACTTCCAGCACCCGCTCCTTCCCCTTGAGCTCCATCAGCTCCAGGTACCGCGCCTGGACGTACGGCTGGGAAATCGTCTGCCCGTTTCCGATGGGGAGCGCCGTATCGTCGTACGCGCGGTGCCGTACGCTTTCGGGCACGAAGAGGTGCCGCGGAATGGTGCGCACCGCGCGCAGGACCGCCAGGTCGCGAATCCCTTTTCGCTGGAGCGTCTCGACCAGTTGCTCGCGATAACCGCCGTAGCCGTCGCCCTCGCCTACCCCTCCAGCGACCATCCCGTGACCGTTTCGATTAGGGAATAGTTGGTGAGATCCATGTGCAGGGGGGTGACCGAGATGTATCCCTCCGCAACGGCGAGATGGTCGGAATTGTCGGTGCCCGTCCACGTGATCGTCCCGCCGCCGATCCAGAAGATCTCGTGCCCCCACGGGTCCTTCATGCGGGTGAGCGATTCGGAGAAGTACCGGCTGCCGAGCTTGGTGACCTTGATGCCGCGAACGTCAGATGCCGGAACGTTCGGCAGATTGATGTTGAGGAGCATGTGCTCGGGAAAGTTCAACCGGCTCGTGATGCGCCGCACCAGGGAGACCAGGAGCTCGCCGTACGTTGCCATCGTCTCCGGCTGATTTCCCGAAAACGAAATGCCGATCCCGGGCACACCGAGCGTCACCGCCTCCATGGCGGCGGCGACGGTGCCGGAGTAGAGCACGTCCTCGCCCATGTTGGGACCGTGATTCACGCCCGAGAAGACGAAGTCGGGACGCTCGGGCATGAGCGCCTGGATGGCCAGCA